>JAFLUI010000005.1 GCA_022508825.1 Oscillospiraceae bacterium | reverse complement strand
TGGCCGCATGAAGCCCTGGATTTTACTCCGTGGCTTTCACAGGATGATAATATCGCTCTTCTCGCCGATGCGGTAGGTCTTGATATTACCGTAGATGAGACGGAATCTTCCGTGGGAGATTTTAATGTCGATATCTTTGCGTCCGAAACGGGTACGGATCGAAAAATCATAATTGAAAACCAACTGGAGGATACAAACCATGATCACCTTGGTAAACTGATAACGTATGCGTCAGGTAAGTCGGCTGATGTGATTATTTGGGTGGTAAAGCATGCTCGTGAGGAACACAAAGCCGCCATCGAATGGCTGAACAACCACACCGATGATAAAATCGGCTTCTTCCTCTGTGAGATTAAATTGTATAAAATTGGCACTTCAGACCCAGCGGTGAAGTTTGAGGTTATAGAGAAACCGAACGACTGGACGAAAGAAGTGAAGAAGAACGAATCCGCCAATGGCACACAGCAGCAAAGATATGATTATTGGGTGGCGTTCCAGGACTACGCTTTCCAGAATGCGCAATTTGCAAAGGATTTTAACCGTAGAAAGCCGTCTATGCATCATTGGATGAATTTCAGCATCGGCTCTTCTGCCTGCCACATTGGTGTGTCACAGATTTCAAAGCGTAATGAACTGTATGTGGAACTGTATATCAGCGAGGATAAGGACTTGTTCCACTCTCTGCTCCATAACAAGGAGACTATTGAATCCGATGCAGGGCTAACCTTTGACTGGAGGGAACTGCCGGAGCGTAAGGCAAGCCGTATCGTTATCGTCAAAAGTGTGACCTTCAGTGATAAGAATCAATGGAATACACAGTTTGATTGGCTGGTTGATGTAATGATTAAAATGAAAAAGGCATTTAAAAAATACATATAAATCCGATAACTTATATAAAAGCTGAAATACATTTGCAAAAAGGAGAATAGTTTGAATGTCAGATACAAGTATCTTGGAAATGAGTATCACAGATGATGGATTTAGTTTTGCTTCTTCCATTGAAACTGCGCGTATAGTCGCAGAAAATGAGTTATCTGACCTTAAGGAAACGATTCAATCAGTAGCATCCCTCAAGCCTAAATGCGATAAATTGGATTATGCTTTGGCAGCCAGTTGTGGAGCATTATGCGGATTAATAGATATTTTCCTGGTTGGAAAGCCAGGAGAATCCCCCATTGGGGAGGTTACAGATAAGTGGTTTGCTAATAGGACTATGGACTTTGCAAAACTCTGTGGTTGGGATGGAAATGGCAAGAATCCATTGTCATCAGCAATTGACTTCCTTGAAAAGAAATTCAAAATACCTTATGACCAACGTGGTGCAGGGGATACGGCAAGTTCAATATTTGATTTGAATCCAACCAATCACCATTTCAAATCTCTCGGTCATAATCCGACATTACTGGGATTATTCTTTTCCATATTGGATCAGTTTACAAATCAATCACACTTTGTGTCTGGTGGCGAATTAATATCTTTACAAAATGCAGACTACGGATTTGAATTCCGTGGGAATAATGTTCCTGCAAAGCTGTTTTGTGGATTTGTTAACTGGTTTGGGCACTTAATTTCCGATGTATCAGGTTCATCTGGCAGTAAAGGGCGAGGAATGGGAATACCATCTCCATTCTGGGCTTGGACTAATGATATTATTGCCATAAAGCGCCAATTAAATTTACCTGTCTCTAAGTTTGACCAAAGTCTGAATGAATTGGCACTAAACATCTATAAGCAAGGATTTGATCTTCGTTTTCAAACGGCTCAGGCGATACCCGTTTTTATCAACGAAATATTGGTGAGATTGGTGTATGCAGTCAGACGGATGGTGACGTATTTTATTGCCACAAAGGAAGAAACCCATTCAGCATCAGCGATGTGGACTGCGTGTGAACCGTTCTCAAATCATACCATTAAGCGAATGCTGACGGTGGCTCACGGAACATTCTGTTTGATTGACCTTGGTGATGCCACAATACGAGGATTTGCTATGGGCGGTGGCACTTTTAATGTATCAGGTTTTTTTCTTCGCTTGAATATCGTTGGTGTTGGACGTTTTACCATATCGCTTTACGGCGAGACGAAACGTGCTGTGAGTATACGAATTGCAGAATCAGACGCCAAATTTGCACAAAGAGAAATAACAATTATAAATAACTACCTCGATGGGCTTTCTCTATTGTCTGAAATTTATGACGATAAGAATCTTGTCGACTTTGTAAATGATTTAAAGCAGAGTGATATGTATATTCAGGCTTTTGAGAAATCTGTAAAGCTAGCGGAACTTCGGAAAGTTCCTGAAAAGAATATACTTAGAACAAAGACAGACATTGATTCATATTTTAAGGGGAACAAATCATGAGTAAGAAAAAATCGAAGTTAAAGCTTGCCCAAGAACAGGCAGAAAAAGCTATTAATGAAACAAATAAGAAAATAGGTGAATTGGGAAAGACTACAGGTAAGATTTATGAGGAACTGAACTCCCTACAGCAGCTTTTTGATGACATCAGAAATGTGCCGAACGAAAAACGACTGGAATATGAAAAACTCAAGAAAATACGGCTGAATTGGAAGCAGCAAGCAGAAAAAATCGAATCCGACTATAAAAATGCAGCGGTAAAAAATGCCGGAGCAGGGGCTGCTGGGGTTGGTGCCGGAGTGGCTGTTGCGGCTCTTGGACCCACAGCGGCAATGGGAATTGCGACAACATTTGGAGTTGCATCCACAGGGACGGCCATATCTAGCTTAACTGGTGCTGCTGCCACTAATGCTGCTTTGGCTTGGTTAGGTGGAGGTGCACTTGCGGCTGGTGGCGGCGGAATGGCTGCGGGAGAAGCGTTTCTTGCGCTTGCTGGACCGATTGGATGGGCAATTGCGGGAGTTGCTCTTATTGGCAGTGGTATTTTGTTTTGGAAGGGAAAAAGTGATAAAAAACGTCTGGAAGACATTTTTACCCTTATAAGCAAGAGAGATGTAAAGCTATATGAACTGGCTATCGTTGAAATTAATGAGCGCATCAGTCGGATCGTTGATGAAATACAGAAATTGACTACTACAATTGAGCAAATAAAATCGTTCGGACTTGATTATGACTTAATGACGGATGCACAACAATATGAGTTAGGGTCATATGTAAATCTTATGAATTCATCTACACAATTGCTAGTTAATCCGATCAAAGGGTTGCAACCGAGATATAATGAAAATGATCTAGATGAATATCTATCTTCACACAAGAAGAATTTTGATGAGAAGGAAAAGCAACTGATAACATCTCTTGCAAATTTTTTATACAAAATTGATATGGACGATAAAGACAGACATCTTATATGGAAATCTTTCAAGGGTAACAAAAAATTTCTGACTTCTATCGAAATGAAAAAGAGGGAGTTTGATTTTTCTATTATTGAAACGGTATCGGATGCCCTCAAGTATAAATACCGTTCATAGGTGAGTTAAATAAATATTTTGAAATCTGATAAAGTTTCAGAATAAATCTTGAATTTTGCAGATTGGTGTACACTTGCAAAAATGAATCCTAAACTGTTATGAGGAGTGTGCAAAATGCACCTATGTGGGGGCATCGTTAAGGAACAGGAATCCATGATAGAGCAGACAGTGCAGACTATATTTGACATTCGTACAAAATATTCTGATTGCTCTCTTGCTGATTTTTACGATGAAACAACTATGCTACCTGAACTACGAAAGGCTCACTAGCACAATGATAGGGCAGTTATGCAGGCGTATGGTTTTGATGTGAAAACTATGATGGAGAGTGAGTGCACGGCAGAATTGATGAATATGTATCAGGCATTAACAAAATAATTTACCAATAATGAAGAGACAAAGACCATTGTGCTTAAAGAATGAGGTGAAATAATTGGAGAAGATATATGCTTTTACAGATGAATATGGTGGTTTTGGATGGAATTTCTCAAAGGAAGGCGTATCAACACACTTTATTATAACAGCTATCATTGTAGAAGAGCAAAATGTAGATAATTTAAAATTATCAATGGAAACCATACGCCAAAAACATAACTTTCAGAAATCAGAAATGAAGTCATCTAAAATCGGAAAAAATCATAAGCGCCGATTAAGCATTATTCAAGATTTAAAAGAACTGCCTTTCTCAATATTTTCTGTGGTAGTTGATAAACGTGAGTGTGAACGTATGCCCGGATTAAGATATAAAAAATCATTTTATAAGTTTATGAATAATATCCTCCACAAAGAACTTCGGAGAGCTTTTTCTAATCTTGTGATTGTAGCTGATGAGATTGGTGGGAGCGATTATATGAAAAGTTTTAGCAGCTATGTTTATGCTCGTCAAGAATTACCTAATTTATTAGGTGAAACTGAATTTAGTTTTTGTGCAAGCCAAAATGATATATTGATTCAATTGGCGGATTTTATTAGTGGCACATTTGCATTCGCGTATGACCCAACAAGACGTTCTGATGATACACCTCCATATTTGCAAATACTTAAATCTAAGATAATTAGAATTATGATATATCCTCAAACATTTGAATCATATAAAATAAATAATAGTGCAATTGCCGAAGATTATGATGAAACAATTGCAGAGTTGTGTTTTAGACAAGCAGCTTTATTTTTAAAACACAATAATGACAATGAAGATGATGACGAAATAAAAGCACAGGTAATTGTCTTAGATTATTTATTATTTCGATTTATGAACAACGATACCAGAGGATACATTTCCACAAAAGAATTAAAATCTCAACTTGAACATATGGGATATAGCGATATATCAACAAGTACATTTAGATTAAGAATAATATGCAAGTTGAGAGATAAAGGCGTTATAATTGCCAGCTCGCCAAAAGGATATAAAATACCATCAAAAGAAGCGGAACTGTATGATTTTGTTAACCACGGAGCTTCAGTTGTTATTCCAATGTTAGAAAGATTAAGAAAGTGCAGAGATTTAGTGAGGTTGGCAACTAATAACGAGTTAGATTTATTTGCACATGATGAATTTAAAAAACTAAAACGCTATTTTGATGATACATATGAGGATGTAATAATATGAGTTTTGTTTATGCAGAAAAATCTCAGACTAAATTTGAGAATGATATGTATAACTGTACTAAAATATATAGCGACACAAAAACCACACTCACAGGGGCTTATTTGTCAAATTGGAGTGATAAAACACGTATGGCAATCGAAAAGTACGGTTTTATAAAAAGTGCAATTATTAATCCTAAATTCTCTGTTTCATTTGCTGGTAACAATACTTTATATGCACATAAGTTATTAGAATGGATATCAAGTAAGCCCAAATTTACGGATGAAGATGTTATAAATAAAGCGTTTGAACTGCATATGTCTACCGATAAAGATGATATTGAATTTATTCTATGTTATGTTGATAATGACGAAACGCATATAACTTGTATTAAAGAAAGAAATATTGATATAGACTGTTCATCAGCATGGATAGGTTCTTATAAAGCGTTTTGCAAAATGCAAGAATTACGAACATCATCTAACACGTCATTAGACCTTTTTAAAAAAGCAGTAGAAGAATGCGAAGATGATTCTGTTGGAGGTTTTATTATATGCACCTCTTATTTTGAAAATGAACAAAAATTTTTATTCCCTGAACGTACTGAATTATATAAAGAAAGACAACAAATAGTACAACCTGATGGCGAAATTATATTTAGTGGTTCTGCTGCAACAGGTGATTGCACAATACGCTTTCACGAATCTGAAAATGATGTAATTATTGATTTTGATCAAAACAATACATCAATCATATATACTAATAAGTTTAGATATAGTCAAATAGATATAGATAATCCGAACATAAAATTTTTTCTTTTGCCTATTATTTTTGAAACTGACACACATAAAATATTATAGTTAGAATATTTTGGTGAGTTTTTAGTTCTCCAGGTTTGATAGTTTGGATCAGGAAATTGAGTAGAAACAAATTGATATATCATGCGAATAAACAAGGTGATTAATATGGCGTTATATGGACATACTAAAATAGATATTGCAGCTCTCAAACGTTGGGCTAATTCTTTGGACGTAAACAAGATTACAAAAGTGGACATTGGGGGAACCGTCATAGATTTGGATGAAACAGCGAAAAAAATATTAGAGCAGCAAAGGAATCTATTTGTCACGATGATTAATAACTTAAAGCCAAATGATGATTGGAGAATTTGTAGAGATGTTATCAGCCGTATGTTTGATAATGCATTTATTCGGATTGATAATAATTCATTACGATTTGCAGATTATTATGAATGTCTTATTATACCTAGTAATATGAAAACATACAAAAAATCATTAAAGGCTTTGACTATTTTGATGTTGGTGAAATTAATATATATAATAATGATAAAGTTATTGCATCAATTGGAGTTAAAAGTGATTTAATTTGGTCTATATTTTATGACTATTTTATAAATGAAAATGAGGATGGAAGCATAGATCATGTATACAAAAACCATGAACAAATTATGTCGATCCAATTGTTTGATGTGGAAAATAAGACGTTAGAACAACTTGTAGCATTGACAAATGAAATATTATTATGTGTATCTATGGAATATGATATGGATTTCAAAATTTACAAGTTAAATCATATTCAAAAACAAATAGGTGATAATACAGTATATAATATGAATTTTACTCCTAAAGGATATGAACAAATACCAATGTTATATTTTAATAACGCTTTAAATGCATATGATGAAAGGCTAGCATATCTCAGTTATTATCAAGTAATAGAGTATTTTTTTATTCGTGCTCAAAACAATTTCTTCCTGAACATATTTGCAGAATTTGACCTCGAAAATATAGATCACAATGAATTAAGAAAAATACTTACAAAATATAAAAGAGTTAGTAATGAACGTTGCACTTTAAAATTGATATTTTCTAACTCAGTAGATATTACAAAGTTTAAAGACTGGATAAATTCAAGCCCTGAATATCAACAAAAATATTGCCATTCAGAAAAATTAGCAATTGATATTTCAATGAACGATGAGAATATATTGTCTAAGCTAGTTGAGAGAGTATATAGTTACAGATGCTCAATAGCTCATGCAAAAGGAGATGTTGATGAATATATAGCCATCCCATTTATAAACAACCAGATAATTGCTAATGAGTTACCACTTTTAAAATATTTGGCCTTTGAAGTAATAAATAAATTTTCACAAGACAATATATAAATGTATGTTTCATTACTTTTGGTGGTAATTATATTATCTATGTTGTTCTATATAAATAAAAAAGTTGTTGTTCATTATATTTAAACAACAACTTTTTGTTTTTATCAAATATAAGCTGCTTTGGTAGGTGTGTCCATATGGGATGATTACAATCCATAAAACACCCCACCATAAGAACGAAAGAGACGCTCACAACGTTTATATTGTGAACAGTTTTATTAAAGGTAAACCACTAATCTGAATACAGGCTTTCCAAACAAAATCGGTTTATATGCAAGAGAGATGTATCTTACCGCATCAACTTTGCAGAGGATATCATTATACTGTTCCTACCGCTGAACAGATAAAAACACACCTCGAATCCTCGTTCATTTTAGGCTGCCTGTTCTTTTTTCCATTCATCGACCATGATTATTGAATTATTATTTTACCACTTTCGACGTCCTTGCGGAACTTGTCGGCAAGTTTTTTTGTCAGCCTGGACTTGCCATAATGGTCGAGAATAAAGCTTCGGTAACTCTTTCCGTTGACCAACACATCACTCTTCCTAGTCAGCAACCAATTGCCATTTCCGCCACCAAGCGGCTCGATTTTCCACCACTTTCCATACCGTTTGACAATCGCATCCCATTTCCCCTGGACAGTCATTTTTTCGCTTTCAACATATCTGATAGTCATAAAAAATCCTCCTTATGATTTTGTGGTTTCAAGCAGAATGCTCACTACATACTGCAATTATAACGCATCGGGAAAAAAAGATGAACCCCAAAAACAAAAAAAATTTTGGGGGTGTAAGTAAAAAGGATACACAGACAATACAAAATGTATTGCCTGCGTATTTTGGTTTTTAAATTATTTTTGTGAACTGTCCATTCATTATTTTATTTTCCAATACGACGAACTGGTCCGTACAGTTCTAATGGTTCAGCGGTCATATTGTCATAATCAACAATGATATAGTATCCGCAGTTGGGACATTTAATAGCACACTTGCCCTTGATACCTTTATAGGCTGTAATTTGTCCCTTTTTACAGAAGCATGGGAGGCGAATCGTTCCTTTTACCTCCAAAGAGAGGTTGCCGCTCTGGACGAATATTTCCTCTTCCTGCTCATCAGTATTTGGCAAATCAAAACTCAAGTTTACCCCATGCTCTTCTAACCACTGCCGTATTCTTTCTCTCTCAGCATTTTCACGCTCAATATCTTCAGGATTTTTTGCTGACTCAGCTTCATCGCGTTCCGCATTATCTTTAATCCATAAGTCGGTATCCACAACGGCTTCTTTCAAAACATCTATAGGATGCTGAATCATCAATGAGTCATCTTCTTCCTCATCTAACAGTTTACCGAACAATTCCGTCTGATATTGTTCTCGGATTTTATCAAGTTCCACCTTGATTTCTTTAAATCGCTTCTGCTTGTTTTTTATGAATGTATCTTCAGCAATAAGTTTTTCTTGTTGCCTTAACAACCTCTGATACTTATCGTTATGTTCCAATGCATCGAAAAAAATCATCTCTTTGTTTATCCTCTCGGTGGACATCTGTGGGGATTCATCATATGCTATTTCTGAAAGTTCCTCAGAGCGAATATCAGTGTAACTTCCGTAGACTGATTCTATATAGCACTTCGTTGCCGCCATTTTAAATGCCATGTAACGTATAAAATAAGTTTTATCGTAGTAGTTAAAACTGATATCTCTGCGCTCACATTCCTCTGCAAGTTTGTGTATGGCGCATAACTGGCATTCAAGTTCGTCGATTGCCAAACGCAATTTATATTTCATAAGTCTTTCCATTGCATTATACTGTTTCAGCACTACTTCTTCCGAATACCCAAGATCGCGGAGCATTATTCTAAACCCTCCAATCAGAAAAACGATCTCACCTATAGTCACCTTGTCAAAATTGGCTTTACGCAATTCCTTAAAATCACTTGAGGTATATTTATGTATAACAGTCGCGCAGAAATCAACAGATTGCTCTGGAAAAATATAGGTGCCACTTTTCACTGTCCTTCCATCAATATCCGTGACTTTTTCCTTTGCACGCAATAATTCCTTGTCTATTCCAACTACATCGAGGATCTCGGTATATTTATCCCGTACCTTGTCTTTATCATGCTCAACATCTGCAGTTGATGGATTTTTTGCGCAGAAGGATTCAAAAACCTTTTCAAACCCACAGATTCCTATATCAATGCACCTCCTTGACATACTTTTATTTTATTATAGTATACTTTGTCTTATTTTTCAATACCCTTTACACAAGATATTGAAATCTGCGCAACATACAATTTTTTCATCTGATTGCCTAAAAATTTTGATGTTTTTTACACAAATTAACGGATGCTCAAAACTTTAACTTATTGAATTTCAAAATTTTTAGGATTTATATTTCAACGAAATGCAACCTTGAATGTTTACGTGATCAAGGCTGTTTTATATCGAATATTGGCTGCTTTGGTAGGTGTGTCCATATGTGGTGTTTACAGTGGTACTTGCCTTTGAATGTCCTAACCTGCTCGATATGCTTATACCGTCAACGCCGTTGAAATATAAAATACTTGCCATCGTGTGCCGGAAGGCGTGGGGGTTAATATGCGGTAAGCCGTTCCTCCTGGAGAAGTCTCTGCACCATTTTGTTATACTCTCCGGGCGCATAGGATAGCCGATCTTGTTCCCCTGCTCCTGCACAAAGAGGTAATCAGCTTTTATATTAAGTGGGTTGCCGCTCTTGTCTGCGATTTGTACAAAGCTGTTCCACGCTGATCCGCACTTTTGGCGATAGTCTAACCAATATTCCCGATACTCCCGCAAAAGGTCCATTGTTTCCGCCGGAAGCGTTATATAGCGGTCTGACTGCTCTGTTTTGGGCGTATCTTCATATATTCCTATGTCGGTCTTGCTAAGCAGGGTAATATTTATGTGTATGCGGTTGTTCTCCCAATCAACGGCAGACCATTTCAGACCGGCGATCTCTCCACGCCTTGCACCTGTAATCAGGAGCAGGTGTACAAGAGTTTTCCACTTTATAGGCTCATTTTCAAGAGCGTTTCTTATATTTTCAATGTCCGCAGGCTGAAAATAATTCGGCTGCGGCTTTTCTTTTTTCGGCGGTGTTGCCTTTGCAGCAGGATTAAACGGTATAAGCATTTCCTTTTCTGCCTGTCCGAGTATAGCAGATATACAGCGGTGATACCCTGAGATCGTTGAGGGAGACAATGCGTCTGTATTCTCTACAACATCAAACAGAGATTTCACCTTGCAGTTTAACTCTTTGGCAATCTTTTCGGCTGTATCTACGGAAACGGCGTTACCACGACAGCAGCTTGCAAGAGTTACCTCTGCTACGCCTGCCGCCTTTGCAAATTCCGCCTTTTTCCTGTTAGAGTTCTTTATAAGCTGTGAAAGATTGGTCTTGCAATATGCCTTTGAGCTGTTCCCCCTGATACCCTTTGCGGAAAGCTGCTCATAGAGGGCGTTAAGGTGCTGTGGACGTATTTCGCACAGCTTCAGATGTCCTATACCTGCGTTGACCCGCTCCAGCTGAGCCTTATACCAGCATATTACTGAATGCTTGACACCCGCTCTCTCTTTCAGAGATACGACATATTCGGCGTACTCTGCAAAGGTCTGTCGATTGTCAAGGACGTATCCTTGCTTGCATTTTTCCTCAAACTGCACCGCCTGACGGTTCAGCTCCTTTTCGATTTGCCTTGCAGTCATACCGGGAGCGGGTTTATACGTCATAACATAGGGATTGAGCTGCTTGCCGTTTTCGTCCCTGCCTTTGAAAACACGGATCTCATAGCTTATAATGTCGCCGTTCTTATTCTTTCGGGGTCTGATGTTCGCCATTGTCGGGACCCTCCTGTTTAGAAAATTTTATATTATATTTTAGATCATTATATATCTTTTCACAAAACCATTGTGTATAGTTTGTAAAATATTGATAGCGATTTTCTTGTAAATTATCATCTGTTTTAGAATAATGAATGAGAAGTTTTATCATTAATAAAATGGTGTATATATCTTCGTGAGTTTCGATAACTCTGCCATGAAGCGCATCATGACCGAGTAGCAAATCAATAACTGTTTCTGTTTCATCGGAAATATCAACATCAAGAAATGCCATATTAACGCTAAAGCCTATTGAATATCGGTAATAGTAACTCAAAAAATCAATAAAAGAACGACTTTCAAGCCAATTATTAAAAAATTCAAAAAGATAACTTATCTGTGTTTTTTCATTAATGGGTTCCGTTTTATTTAAGTCTCGTAAAGTATTTAAAGCTTTATCCGATAACCATAAATCTTTATAAACATTTTTATCTGGAGACTTTACGCCTCTTAGGAGTTCATCACAAGTTACATTAAAATAATCTGCGATTTTAACTAATACTTCAATATCCGGCACTCTATCTGCATTTTCATAATAACCTATTGATGCACTTGACACCCCTAAATCCTCAGCAAGTTTTTTTCGTGATATACCTTTATTTTTCCTAAGTTTAATAAGCATTTGCGAAAATATCTGCCTTGTAGTTCTCTTCGGTTGCTTTTTCATTTGTTGCAGAAACCTCCTTCGGTGTCCTCTCATAATCACCATATTTGTTGTTTTTAAAAATAATTAAAAACAACTATTGCATTTTTACTGTTGTTGTGGTATTATTAATATGACAACAACAGTAACATCAATTTTATTATAACACATGATGATGTTGTTGACAAGCACTTTTAAAAAATTTTTTGGGAGGGTATTTTATGAACGCAAATTGTATGTACGCTAATTCAGACCTGAGACGAAAAGCTAAGGAGTCAGGCGTGACATTCTGGCAGATAGCCGACTATATGGGTGTATGCGAAATGACAATAAGCCGCCGTTTTCGCAGGGAACTGTCTGAAAAGGAAAAGACCGAAATGAACGGTATCATTGACAGCCTTGCCGCACAAAAAAATGCCTCTCACTGACCTTTGGCGAGGATCCCAGTGAGAGACGCATCGAACAAGTAAGCAAAAACTACTTGCCTGCTCCTATTATATCATATCCGGAGCGGGTTGACAAGATAGGAGGATTTATTTATGGATATGAATATTCCAAAAATGGAAACCATCAAAAACACCGCTAAGCTGTTCGGGCTTTCGGAGCATTTTATAAGGCAAAAAGCTATACGAGGCGAGATTGTAGCTGTCAAGGCGGGCTGTAAGTACCTTGTAAATGTGGACAAGCTTGCTGAATACTTAAATACACACACCGAAAGCGACAAAGGGTCAGACAATTCAAGGATGGAATACAGCTGCATTCAGCCTATACCCGTCAAGCTGTAAGGCGGTGACAATATGGACAAACACAATGTTTTGGACTTTATCCCATTTGGTCGAGAGAATGCCATTCCAATGTCAGAGCTTGCAAAACGTCTGAATAAAGACCCACGAACAGCGAGAAAGCTTGTTTTTCACGCACGGATCAACGGCTCTGTAATCTGCTCCACTTGCTCCGGCAATAAATCAGATGGATATTTCCGCCCCGTTTCGGCAGAAGATGTGCTCCCATACATCCGGTTACAGAAGTCGAGAATATCAAGCGCAAAAGCTGCCCTAAAAGCTGCGGAAAGCTTTGCAAACGATGTCGAAAAGGAGTGATGATGTGGGAATACCGGTACTTATAATCGGAAAATCAGGAACGGGAAAAACTACCTCCCTGCGGAACTGCGTGGGAAATCCCCGCTTCGGACTTATCAAAGCAATAAATAAGCCTCTCCCATTTCGTGGAGAAATACCGTCAATGCAGACAGACGATTACAACAAGATACTGTCTGCACTGAAAGGAAGCAAAGCTCAGTCAATGATTATTGACGATGCAGGATATCTCATTACCAATTATTTTATGCGTAACCACTCAAAACACGCCGGAGGTAATGCGGTATTCGGACTGTACAACACCCTTGCGGACAACTACTGGAACTTGGTGCAGTTTATAATTGACAAGCTCCCACCGGACAAAATCGTGTATATCATCATGCATGAGGACACCAACGATTTCGGAGAGGTCAAGCCTAAGACCATAGGAAAGCTTCTGGACGAAAAGATTTGCCTTGAGGGGATGTTTACCATCGTTCTCCGCTGTGTGATTGAGAACGGAAACCACTACTTTATTACTCAGTGCAGCGAAGGAGCTGTCAGCAAGTCCCCTATGGGTATGTTCGACAGCTTATCCATTGACAATGATCTGCTTATGGTCGATAATGCGATAAGAAAATATTATGATATTGCAAAGGAGAATGCTTCATGAATAAACCACAGGATTATGATACCGTTCAGGCATATACAGGACAGACACCGCTTCCTCCGGGAGGATATGTCTGCCGGATAATGCAGGTGCTTGAAACTACTGCAAAGAGCAGCGGCGCTCCTATGTTGAAAATCAGCCTTGACATTGCAGAGGGTGATCATAAAGATCGTTTCGCAGGGCTTTACAGAGCAGATACAAATCCGGACAAAAAGTGGAAATGCGTTGTCAATCAGCTTGTTTACGACCCAAACAATGCAAATACCACAAACAGAGGCTTTAAAAGCTTTACCACATCGGCGGAAAAATCCAATCAGGGATTTGTTATCCAGTGGGGCGACAGGTTCGGGGAGTGCTTCAAAAATAAGCTTGTGGGCGTGGTTTTCAGGCGTGAGCAGTATGTAAGCGATTATGATGGCTCATTGCAATTTTCTACAAAACCCGCATTTTTCAGAAGTGTCGAGGAAATCCGAAAAGGCGTTCCAATCCCTGCGGACAAGCTGCTTGACGGCACTACACAACCGTATTCTCCACAACCCGCTCCTGCTCCACAGCAGGTAGCTCCGGCATCGTTACAGGGAGTGGGTGACCTATCGGACTTTGACGAAATTATCAGCGATGTTCCGCTGCCGTTTTAAAAGGAGGCGAGCTGAATGGCTGAAAGACGTATGTTTGCAAAGACCATTATCGACAGCGACAGTTTTCTTGATATGCCACTGTCCGCACAGACATTATATTTCCACCTGTCTATGAGGGCAGACGATGACGGTTTTATTAACAATCCTCGAAAGATTCAGCGCATGATAAGCGCAACAGATGATGATATGAAGCTTCTTATCGCAAAACAGTTTGTTATCCCCTTTGATAGCGGTATTGTTGTTATAAAGCATTGGAAAATACATAATTATATACGCTCAGACCGCTATAAACCGACAATTTATCAGGATGAAAAGGCACAAATCCAAGTCGATGATGATAGTATGTATACCATTGGTATACCAAATGACAGTCAAGTGGTATCACAAATGGATACACAGGTTAGGTTAGGTAAGGTTAGTATAGGTAAGGATAATACACCCCCTACCCCCTCAAGGGGGGCGAATGACAAAAAAGAACAGGAACAGCGGTTTTGTAAGTTCTGGGAAGCATATCCCAAGAAAACAGCAAAACAGAACGCTTATAAAGCTTGGCAGAAGCTAAGTCCGGACGATGAATTGACTGTCAGGATCCTCATAGCTTTGGAGCAGCACAAGAAATCTGCTCAGTGGCAAAGGGATAACGGTCAGTATATTCCCTATCCGGCTACATGGCTTAACGGCAAACGCTGGGAGGATGAAACTACAGACACTAAATCCGCTATTCCAGACTACACAGCAGGAGTCACGGAAGGGGTGGATTATCTGTGAACATTTCAAGTGCGCTTAATGCCATTTCTGCAAAATGCGCTGAAAATGCTCCCGAAAGCGTTTATATAGGCGATGACGATCTAAAGCACTGCGCTGTATGTCATGCTCCGTTAGAAACAAGGGTCTCTTTTGGAGGAGCGGAGCGGGTCATGCCTTGTGTATGTCGCTGTGTTCAGGAAAAAGAGACTCTTCAAAAACAACAAAGAGATGCGGAAGAGAAAAGGCAGCGGGTAGAGGCGTTACGTGAAAAAGCCATTAGACACCATAATCAGCGTATGTGGAGATTTGAAGCAGCTGACGATCCTACCGAAAAGCACATCCGGGCGGCGCGGTGGTATGTCGACACCTGGACGGAACACAAGAAAAATGGGATGGGACTTATCTTTCTTGGAAATGTGGGAACAGGCAAAACATTTGTCGCCTTGTGTATCGCCAATGCTCTTATTGACATGGAAGTAAATGTACGTGTCACTGATTTTCGGCATATACTTAACGCTCTTACAAGCAGCACAACATATGACAAAAACGCTATTATAGACGAATATGTTTCCTGTGACCTGCTCATCATAGACGATCTGGGAGCAGAATATCAGACCGATTTCACTTTACAGTATATTGAGCAGGTTATTGACGGATGTTATAATAACGGAACTCCTTTGATTTTAACCACAAATACAAGCTTGTCGGAAATGAAAAATCCATCAGACACAAAATACAGTCGAATCTATAGCCGCATTCTTGGAAGGGCTGTTCCTATTTCAGTGACAGGAGAGGACAGACGCGCAAAACAGGGCGCAGACTATCTCAAGAAAATGCAGCAGTCCTTGAATCTGTATAGTGAACAAAATAACGTCCCCTGCCGTGATTTTGGCGAAACTACGACAATCGGCATAAAAATCACCTGAACAAGAACAGGTCAGG
The DNA here is from genome assembly GCA_022508825.1 of Oscillospiraceae bacterium. GTDB lineage: Bacteria > Bacillota > Clostridia > Oscillospirales > Ruminococcaceae > RGIG8773. Next base: position 27,356 of record JAFLUI010000005.1, on the reverse strand, counting down.
GCTGCTCTTGTAATCTATAATTTACGCTTCGGAGCGGGTTTGTAAGTACGTCTTTGAGCTTGCAAATTATAAAAAATAGCAGCAACTGCCGAATTTTTAACACAAAATGATAGTGAATAAATACCCGAAAATACCTTCAATTCCTTTAATAGCTTGATTTGTACGTTTTTTTGCTTTTATGAAATGTGCCGAAAATACACACGAAAGTGCTATTTTTAGAAATAGCCTCAAACCACGTAAACAAGGGATTTTATAATCTTTTATCCGGCACTTTTGGCAGCTATAAAAAAACGCGCGCGCACGCGCGCGAGGGATCGCACTACGGATGTGCCTACCCTCCCCCCCATCGAAAAATCATAGGTCATGGGGAGACCGATATAAGGGGAAGGCATTTTTGACACACACGGCATTTTTCACTTTTTTTGAAAATTTTTCCCGGAAATAAAAAATATTTGCGCCCAAATATCATTTTTTCGAGGAATTTGTTATGTTGCCAAAGAAATAGAATATTTTTCATACCACTAAAGATACCTTCATTTATCCTATTCTTCCTTTATTGTATCAATGATAGCTTGAATACCATCACTAAAATACTTTTCTGTTTCGTTCATTATAGATTCTCCCAGCCTAAGCATAGCCGTGATATAATGGTGCGATACCCCGTTAAGAACATCCTCACAATAGCTCATTACACAAGTTATAATTGCCTGCAGCTGTTCCAGCTTTGCAAACCCTTCCATAAACTCGTCACCTGTACAAGCTATACTGTTAATTACATTTATTTTTTCATTTAAAGATAAAGGCTGCTCAAGTTCCAGTACATTAATTGATTTCTCATCGTTCATTATATTTCCTCCTTACTTGACATTCCGGAGCGGGTCGGGTATAATATTATTGACCCGCTCCGGTGGCACTGAGTGGGCAGGCTCTTACATTTCGCTTTGGTCGGTGGAATATGTAAGAGCTTCTCTTATACTCTGATTGCCAGACGTGCGCCGTAGTTCACATAATCGTTGAAGCCTCCGATAACTGAAACTCCCATGACCTCCGGCGGCTTTCCCTTGTCCATAAGCGGAGCAAGGACAAACGCTGCTGCCTTTGCCAGATAGCCGATAAAGTACATATGCCTATCTGGGACGGTGGCATATACGGCTACTGCATTGCTATCATGTCTGTTGTGCGGCTCTCTGCGGAGCAGAACGGTCACATCCTGCGGACGGAGCTTTGCGAGTGCTTTAAGGGCTTTCTGTCTGAATGATGTGCCTGATACCTTTACACGCAGTCCGTCAGCCTTTGCCAATGCCCATGCCTTAGCCATTGCTGCGGAGCGGGTCATACCGCTCTTAACAAGTCTGTTCGCTGCTGTCATTACCTTTGATCTGATGTTGTTCATAGTGTTTACCTCCTGTTTGATTTTGGGTTTTCCTCAACCCTGTAATTATATTATACACTATCGTTAACGATATATCAAGTAGAATTTTTAACAAATATATATCGTTAACACTGTGTATTTTGTATATTGTTAACGATATTTACATATGATATAATTATATAAAGGGACGGTGATGATATGGCTATAACAAAAGCACAACAAAAAGCAGTCGCCAAATATGAAAGCAAGGTATATGACAAAACGCTTATACGAATGCCAAAAGGGTATTTATCCGACATAAGAGATCATGCCGAAAAGCACGGCGAAACGCTTAACGGCTTTATCAACAGAGCGATAACTGAGACGGTGAAACGTGACAATAAACAAGACACACCCGCTCCCGGTGAAACAAAGCAGGAAGAAAGCGAATAAATTAAAATACGCATAATAGATTTAATAAGATAAGGAGAAATGTAAAATGTTTATGGGAGATACTGGATTTGATGGTGAGACTTATTTATGTAAGAATTGTGGAACATCAGAACATACTGATGATTGGAAATGCCCAAGATGTGGAGAGAATATATTGATAACTGCCATAATGTATTCTAAACAATTAGATAAGATGAATAAAATAACCTTTATTCGAAAAAAAGTACGTGATATAGAAGTAGGCAATTATGTTATATATGGAACTGGTAACTACATATTCCAAGTGTTAGCTAAAAATGAGAATTGGTCGCAAAAAAATAAAGGTCGTAAATATATGCTCGCATTAGAGAAGTGTGGTATGGTAGGAGTTTATGATAATCATTATTACAATTGTTTACCTTAATCTTTATATTTAGTGACGATACACCCGCTCCGGACGGAAAGGAACAGGAGGGAAACAAAAATTGAAAATCAGATATTCAAAGGACGCTTTGAAATTCTTAGCCAAAGTTCAGAAGCCGATAGCTCAAAACATAAGAGCAGCTATAAGAGGTCTTACTCTTGACCCTCCTGAGGGTGATATAAAGACAATGCAGGGATATAATGACGGGCGTATGCGGCTACGTGTCGGTAAGTATCGTGTTATCTATCGGTACGATAAAGACAAGAAGCTGGATATATTATATATCATAGACATTGGATCACGAGGAGATATTTATAAGTAAAGGAGGTCGCTTGTATGTCACCGAGAACTAAGCAGATGATAGAACTGTATGAAATGCTCCCAGAGCAGGAGCAGGAGCTCGCATTTGAGACCGTAAAGCGTTTTGTCCTTGCGTGGGATCCTGATTTTACAAAGGTTACTCCGGAGGAACGGCAGCGCATTGATGAAGCAGAGGCGAGCGGGTTTATTGATGATGAGGAAATCGACTGGGATAACCTTGAAAAATATGCAGACGAATAAAAAGGAGCTTGTACGCTATGGACTACAGGGAATATGCAAAGGAGCTTATAGATCAGATCCCAGAGAGTAACCTGCTCTATGTTATGTGTTTTCTGCAAGGTGCAGCTCTCACGGATAGCAAACCCAGTGCCAAACCCGCTCCGGAGGGAGCAGAGCAGGAAGATCATTAAAACGAGCGTTAAAATATTCGTCTAAAACGTTTCAAGACCGTTAAATTTGTTGAAAAGTGGCGAAAAATATGTTATAATAAAGAAAAATGTTGATAAATGCTTGAAAACGCTCGAAAATGCTCGAAAATATCTATTTGACATTTAAAATAAATTCAGATATAATGTTATAAATAAGATAAAATCTCGCGTGCCCCTGCGAGATTTTTTATATAGTTAGCGACACAGTTATAGACGATATTTGACATTTCTCAATACATTTTGGGGTAGTTACAATTGAATATGTAATGCTTTATCGAAAGTTTTGGTATATATATATTCACTGAAAAATATCATGGTATATAGGATACAAGTATGAAAAAAGAAATGTTGGAAACTTTTGGGTGTATCGTAGCAATAGTGGCAAATTTAGGAACAATATTATATGGCATCGCAAGTTATTTTAAGGGATTAAATGTTCCTGTATTGTGGTTGATATTACCTCCTGTGGCAAGTATTATTCTTGTAGTATTTTTTTATTGTAGCATTAGTTCTCGCAAACAAGCGGATTATGCTGATACAATGAGTAATGTTTGTACAGAAATACATAAATACATACATACTGTACGCGATTTAATCTGTTCATGTGTAGCAAATACAGGCTCCTCACATCTTGTTTGCTTGGCATGTCAAGAAATTTGTAGTTTAGCTGAACGTGCTTTTAACAAACTTTGGTGTGAGAAATATACTGTATCAATATGTATTAAACGTATTATTAATTCTGATGATGAGGATTTTAAAAAATGGGAGTTAGAAACAATAGCTCGTAATGCTAATGTAGGTACGGAACGTAAACATAATGATGCAAAAGGTCCTGTATGTGTTGGTAAAAATTCAGACTTTCTTATAATATTAGATCCCGCACGTTCTGATACGATGTTTGCGTGTCAAGATTTAACTAATGTCGACAAAGACTTTAGGAGTGTATATGGTATAGCATATGAAAATTCAAACGAAGAATATTGCAAATACTATAAATCAACTATAGTTGCGCCAATACGAATTGCTTTAAATCAGACAAAGGCTGCATTATATGGACTTGATGAAAATACAACTCATCATGTAGTAGGTTTTTTTGTGTTGATACAAAGGAGATATACAAAGATAGTCCAGCCTTATTTAATGCTGGTGTTGAATTAGCCAAGTCTTTTGCGGACAATATTTATAAGTTATTTGAGGACAATGTTGTATATAATATGAACACAGAAAAACAATGTGAGGCAGCAACTGTTAGTATAAATGCAGAAGGAGAAGAGGAATAATATGAAAGAACGTAGTTGGTTTGAGGCTTTTAAGCATATGATTTTAGGACATTCTGATATGACTGCCAATAATCGTAAAAGAGATTTTAAAAAAATAAAAAATCAGTATAAAAAAAGAGCTCTTCAACAAGCATTGCATAAACATAGTGGTGTTTATGTAGTAATTCAAGGTGAAAAAATACCGAGAAATACGCATATAAATATTTTACGTTATTTAGATGATGAAGAAGGACGATCTTATTGTGCTTCTACAGTTTTGGGAAATATGCTTACAATAACTGATAATGTTGATTGTGAGTAATTATAAATCGTTTTTTATTAGTGTATTTGCACGGTAGGCGTAACGCCAATCGCTCATACTCAAGAGAGGTATGAAATCAAAGTCAAGGGCAGGTTATTACATCTGCCCTTTTCTTTTGGTATATAAGGAGGTATTACGTGGAAACGCCTGCTCTTGTTTTTTATTGATCTGCTCCGAAGCAAGAAAGAGTCGGTGAGCTGCTGCGGCTCTCCACTTTTCTGCTGTCCTCCCTCTGCCTGCTGTTTCGCTCCGGAAGCATAGAAAGAACTGCACCCGCTCCGGCAGATTTAGAGGAGCGGGCAAGCTGCCGGATCCTCGCCGATCGTTCCCGCTTCCTGGATAAAAAGGCAAGTATGCTATTTTCGTCAGCTCTGGGAGCGGGTTATAACTTGACGGTAACTTGCTGACAAGAGGATATACCGCTGTCAAAGTGTGTGAAATAGGCATTTTCTCACTTGCTTATAACTTGCTAAGAATAAATCAGCGGGTTTAATCTTAGAATTTAGTTTTAGACATTATACCTCAAAATGAGCGTAAAAAGGCTATAAAAACACCGCTTTTATATGCTGCCTTAGCTTATGCCCTGCTATTTGATTTAGTCTTACCCGCTCTGGTGGAGCAGGTCGTATTGTCTGGGGTGTCGAGGGGATTTACCTCCTAATGATCCGGAAAGTATATTACTTTTCTACGCTTGCTGATAAAAATAGCCCGCTTTATGCAACAGGTAGCAAGTATATATTTTCAACCGGTTTCAGAGGAGCAGAGCCGGTATTTTGCGGTGCTTTTTCCTTAAAGGAGATAAAGGGGCAAAATTCCGATAGATCTGTACCGGCAGGAGCTTGTCAGAGGGAGCAAATATACCTTGTTATACCTGCTCTCAAAATAGACCGTTTTAGCGGTATGCGTTTTAAAACGACTGAGACGCTCTCTACGGCATTTTATCTTTTAGGAGTATGGGTTATATTATTTTTCTGCTAACGTGCGAATTTGACCCCATAGCGTTTGAAATTCGGGGTATATGGAATATAAGTAAAAATGTGTGACGGTTTTTACCCTCTTCGGAGCGGGTTATAATCTCCACAGCAGGAGAGATCCTCTTTGCGCTCCTGCAGATACCCGCAAGCGTAGAAAAAGTCCGGACAGGACCCGCTCCCAGCTCGACCAGAGCAGCCCTTTTCTTGCAGGGTATGCGTAGCAAGCCATAGAAAGTGTACGTACACTTTCGGATAGAGCCTATTGTACAAGAATGTTCAATAGCCAGCAGCAGAACGGCGTGCGTTTTGTTCACCGTCCATTATAACACTATGCATTCGGTAGGTTGCCCGCTCTGATCGGCAGGGATCCTCTACAGTAGGAACGTCTGAGAGGTGGTAAAATCGCTTTGAATTGGTGCAAGTCCTAAAATTTAAGCTGATTTGGAGCAGGTTTAAAGGCTTTTTACGACTATATCAATTTGACATACACAAAAGCACCCTTTTGCAGTTGACTGCAAAACGATAGGAGCTGACCTGCAGGACACGGAGCAGGACGCACTACATGGAACGCTCTTACACGATTAGGAACGGACCTGCAGAACAGGGAGAGGGAAACAGGAAAGCAGATGTCAGCAAGCGCAGAAAAGTAGTCCCACCTTTCAGAAAGGCATAATAATAACCCGCTCCCGGAGGAGCAGGTCTTTATCATGTCAGAGATGTTTTAACCGAATTGTTGGTTTTTTGTTGGTTTTTCGCAGGATTTTAAAAGAGAGAAAAGCCGCTTAACATTCATCAAACGGCTTCTTTACGTGGTGCGCCCGACAGGATTCGAACCTGCGGCTTCCAGAGTCGGAGTCTGGCGATCTATCCAGCTGAGCTACGGACGCATAATTCTGTCGGACTGTTTTGACAGCCCGACAGTAATATTATACCATATTAATTAGAAATATTCAACTTTTGTCCCTTATTAACATTTATGGATGTCTGGGAAAAATAGTTGACTACCTGTTTGCTCTTAGCAGAATGTTCAAGCTTCTCCCACATCTCGTCACGCATTTCAGCGAGGTGGTTGAATGCCGCTTTGTCCTTTTCAATGATCTGATTTCTAAGCTCCTGTATGCGTCCTATCTTTTCCTGAAGCTCAAGCAGTTCTCCATTAAGATCACCAATGTCTTCAAATTTCATTACCTTATTGATCTTCTCCTGATGCTCCATTGACTGATCGTTTATAAACTGCTTTATGTCAAGGGATATGCCATCCATTGAGGTTATTATTTTCTGACGTTCATCAATAAGTTCACCCACGCCGTCAATATCCTCATACAGCATCTGATTGGTTATCTCACTGTAACGTTCCATTTCCTGTATTTTTCGATCAATAAGCTTCAACAGCGGTCTACTATTCATTACAAATAACACCCCCATAAGAAACAAGCGGCAAGCATCAGCGAATCTTCAGCCATCTGACAGTCGACCCTTCCATAACAGTCCCTGCCAATATGTCAGCCGCTGCATACCTGCCGCACATCGTCAATTTGTCTGCTTTCTATGACACTTAATCATCATCGGGAACTCAAAATCCCTTTGCAGCCTCAGCGAAAGCGTCCCTTATCTCCTGGAAGAACGGTATCAGGGATTTCAGCAATTCTGCGTCCTTTTTTACATTTGCTTTAATAAGCGTTTCGCGGAAATACTGATACATTTCTGCAAGAGTCTGTGATATCTCATACTTTTCTTTTAAATGAGAATCAAGCGCATCTACGATATCCGCAACTCTTATTATTGAGTTGTGAGCCTTTGGTATGCTTGGCTCCTCCTCAATATAATACACTGCCTTATTAAGCTCAATTATTGCTTTGTCATAAAGCGCAACTACCAGCTGTCCGGGCGTCATGGTCGTCACATTCTGCTGCATATACTTCTGGTATGGATTAAGCTGCATTACGACCCTTCCTTTTCAATGAGATCAATATCCTCCGTTATTAGATCCGAAATCAGTGAAATATGACATCTGAGTCTGAGCTCTCTGCATCATTGTCTCAAGTGCAGAATACTTTCTCCAGTAACGCTCCTGCTCTCTTTCATATTTATCATTAAGTCTCTCAATAACCTTCTGGATATAATCTATCTGCTTGTAGATCTGGTTATCCTTATCAGTCTTTGTACCTTCAATTCCTGCAAGAGAAGAAAGATAACCGTACTTATTTGTCTTTGTAGAAACTGCTCTGTCACATACATTCTCCAGCTTGCTTGCCAGACCGTTTTCACCTGTGAACAGATTTGCCAGCTTGTCACCGAGATCCTCAATTGCACTGTCCAGCTTTTCGGGATACTTAAGTTCAAGCTTACCGTGGTCAGCCCAGCTCTCTGTAAGTCTGATACCCAGATCTGCAAGACCAAAGCCATCCACTCTGGTATTCATAACTCCTCTTAATTCAGAGAGGAATTTCTGTACATTTTTGTCCTGATATATAAGACCCTGTTTTGCATTTTCATTCCACTTCTCGATCTCCTTATCGGACATCTCATCCTCCTGCTCCTCAGTAAGCGGGTCATAGTAAGAACCGCTGGACTTGGGTCTGGAAGTAGTGATCTCACCATACAGATCTGCAAGAAGATTATTGTAGTCCTCAATGAAGCCGGTAATAACATCCTTGATGCCGCTTGAATCCTTTGATACTTCTATTGTAAGGTAGTCATCCTCACTCTCTGCATTAAAGTCGCCTGAAATTGTTATCGTAGTGCCATCAAAGTTGAATGTATTATCTGTGCTTGCATATGTTGCAAAGGTCTTGCCGTCATCACTGCTTATTGTAATAGTGCTGTTTGTTCCGTTAGCGGTCTCAAGCTCACCGATCCTTGCTCTTTCAATGGTATAGTCACCGGTTTCGGGATCAACAGCGCTTGCAAAATATTTTTCCAGGAACGCCTTTGCACCGTCGTCCGTAGCAGTAGCATCCTTTATTGCTGTAAGGCTTCCGTCTTTATTCTGCCTTACCAGACCTGCATCGATCAGATTCTTGGCAGTGATGCCTTCTTTTTCATTCGCACCGCTGTAGATCTCTGCGCCGTCTCTGAGTATTGTTATATTTTTACCGTCTCTTATTATCTCTATTGTGTATTCTTCGTCATTATGATTGACTGTAAATGTCATTTTGTCAGCATCGGAAATAACATGGGACGAATCTGCATATCCAATTGTCTTGTTGACATTGTTGAGCAGATTGAAATCATCATTGACAGCATCGTCTCTGGTGAGAGTTCTGACAGTATTTCCTTCATCATCCGTGGTTTCGGAATATGTGAAATCAATACTGAAATCTTCAGCATCCTCTTCGCTCATATTTGTTGCTTTCTTGTATGCTTCAGTAGCAGCGGTGCTGAATATTTTTTCGATCTGTTCTTTAGTATAAGTATTGCCCTCACCCTCAGGCTCAATACCCTCAAGAGCTGCTTTAAGATCAAGCTTAAGATCATATTTTACGCCTTTGGAGTCAGTATATGAAAGAGTATATTCTGCAAGATCGTCTGCATTCTCAAAGCCATTGTTCAGTGCATTTATAAGAGTTTCATCGATCTGCTCAGATACCTCTGTTCTGAAATCCACACCGCAGCCGTCTGCTTCAACAGTGAGGGTAGCGATATACTTGCCGTCTTTATCTGTTGCGGAAGTATATGAGAAAATATCTCCCACATCCTTCAGACCTTCCTCAGCAGCAGCTTCCTGGAAAGCCTGATTGAATGCCATTGTGATAACACTGTCACTGTAGGGAGCGCCTTCTCCGTCCTTATAGAGAATTTTGCTCAGATCCAGCTTCAGCTTATGCTCCATACCATCCTTGTCGACATAAATCATTTCATATGTGCCCTTACCCTCTTCAAAGCCGTTTTTCAGCTGTTCGGCAAGGTTATCGCCAAGCGTTCTGGATACTTTAGCAAGATAGCTTATATCAGCATCACCGATCATAGGAAGGGTAGTATCTGCAGCCTTAGGCTCAGCAACATTCTCGTCCAGACCAAACATCGCATTAAGCAGATTTCCGCTTGACTGAGTAACGCTGAGTGATGCAGCAGCTCCTGTTTCCTTTGTTTCAATGGTAAACGTCTGGGAAATATTGCTGAAGGATATCTTTACGCCTGCTTTTGAGTTATTGATGGTGCTCATCATCTGTGAGATAGTTGTGTTCTCTTTAAAGGAGAAATCAACACCGTTGATAGTAATATCATATGTACCTGTATCGGTTTTCAGCTTTGTTGCAAAGCCTGCTCCCGCAAGAGTAGATGATGTAGAGATCATGTTATAGGCAGGATTTGCAAGACCAAGTCCTGAACAATATCCAACGCTGAATGTATGAGTTATGCCGTCACCGTTGCCGTTGAAATACAGAGAGTTGGTTCCCGGTATGAAATCAAACTTCTGTTTTGTACCCTTAACATCAGCGAAAGCTTCATTGACCGCATCAAGGAAGTTAGCCTTTGTAACACCTTCGCTGCCGCCTCCGTTAAAGGTGACCTTTTTAGACGCACCGTCAAGATTGATCTCAACAGTATAGCTTGCGCCGTCCTTAGCCTTGCTGAAATCAAGCTTTACATCACCGGAAGCAACCGAGCCGTTCTTGGATGTGATGGTAGCCTTGGTAGCAGCAGTTGTCTTGCTGATAGTATACTTACCGGGAGTTGCATTTGCAGAAGCTGACGCAGTAACATACTTTGTATTTGAAGATTCAGCCTTGAACTTCTTCATTACCGCATTAGCCTTAATAGATGTAGGGCTGAGGATATCAAGATATTTCTTCTGGAAGTCAGAGATCTTTGAGATCACAGATCTGTAAGCCTCCTGCTTCCACTGAAGAGTCTGGATCTTCTGCTTCTGGGAGTTGATCCTCATCTTGGTATTGGCGGTCATCGCCTTTACAAGCTCTTCTGTTTCAAGACCGGACATAAGACCGGCAACTCTATTAGTGCTGTTAGTAATAGTTGACATATAAATCGTCCTTTCCTATTAGAATTTTACGGGCTTATCCGCCCTGTTGATTTTTTATCAATGACAGCAGATCAGCAGCAGGTTTTTTTACAGCTGCCTGGATATTGAATTTTTCCGTATCGAAAAGCTCATTGCGGATTATCCTTATATCAGAGGGGGCTTCAATGCCAAGCTTTACCCTGTCTTTGGAGATCTCAACCACTGTCACCCGGATATCCTCGCCCATGCGAAGACCCTCTCCGGCTTTTCGGGTTATTACCAGCATTATTCTCCCTCCTTTTTAAAGATGGGGAACTTTATCGGATAGCTCTCTGCAGCTATTGCCTGGACTGCAAGCATTTTATCCGCATTTATTATTATCGGACTTTTAAGGTTCACCGTGGTATTTTTATATTCCTCGGGAACAACTGCAAGTACCAGATAATCAGGCTTGCTGTCCTTTTCAAGCTCTATTGCACGTATGCTTTCCGACTCGACTGTTACTGAATAGTCAGTGACTATCTGTTCGGGATCAAAAACAATAAAGCAAAGATTTTCGTTATCTACACTCTGAAGCCAGGCAGGGTAAACATTTTCACCAAGCGGCGACAGCATAACGAATCTGCGTTCCTCCTCAAAGGCGTACAGACCCTCGGGAAATGCAATTATTTTATTTTCAGTTATATTCTGTTCACCGAAATCTCGTGTTTTTATAGTCATCATGACTTCCTCTCATCAAGCCTTGACATCAAGAGGCGGTTCATAATTAGGATCCGCGCTTCTTGGGAAATAGATAGGATCGCCTAAATACTCTATGTCAAGACCCGGCATCTGCTCGATTATAAATTCTATGCTGCCCGGGATAAATTCAAATTCCGGTCTTTCTGAATTATATGCCACACTTTCCAGATTTCTCATCTGATAATTTATGCTGAGTGTTCCGTTTGAATAGCTTACTGCGCTGTTCTTGTTTTTAGGAAGAGACTGGAGCACCGCTTCAATATTGCTTGAAACCTTTCTCCCGCCCTGAGCTCCGCCTGCAGAAGCCTTAGCCGCACCATCAGCAAGCTTTGCGATTCCCTCATATGTAAGAGTTATGCCATTATCTCCCGACGGGATATAAGAGTCATAATTCCTGACCTCCGAGAGGTTCATTTTGTAAGGCTCAGCCTGCATACGGATACCGCCGTCCTGCATTGCAGACACTCTGACTGATGGAGCGCTGCCCGGTTTGCCTGTAGGATTTTCAACTTCTTTAAGCTCACCCCGGTGAACCTTTACCTCCACTTTAATAGGGATACGTGTTATATTTAAAAGCTGTTCCATAGGTAATTGCGCCTCCGCAGGAGGCTTCTCCTTTCATAATATTTAGCTGTCTTTTAAGAAGCATCCGGAAAGCGGAGGCCGGTACTCCGCTTACGGAAAAGCCGCCGGACACACAATTTTTCTCATCAAACGTCCGTTTTCAAGTATCCCGAAAATTATACAAAATCAAAAATACTGGATGGGATAACGCTTGTGCCGATCTTAAGGAATGCATCATAAGCTGCCTGAAGATTGTACCAGTTCATGATCTCTGCTTCCATATCGGTACCCTCGATAAGGTTCTGACGCTCTTTGAGGTTATAATCATAATCCTTGTTTCTGTCCTCATAGAATGCAATATCATTCTGCTTTGAACCAAGTGTGGTTATCTGTGTAAGAACGCCATTGTTTGCAAGGTTAGCTCTGTCGATAACATCGTTTGCATAATCCCTGTCGCCTCTTTTGAGTGCTTCTGCAGCATCCAGTACCAGCTGAATCAGGTTTTTGCTGAAAGTCTTGCCTTCAATATCGGTTTCCATTCCGCATCCTGCAACAGCAGCGCCGTTTATGGAAATATCAAGTGCTGTCTGCGGATCTACCTCATACTTGTTATCGTATCTTATGCCGATGCCGATATCAACATAAACAGGCTTTGAACCGGGGAAGATACAGGAATTATCGTTATTTAACTGAGCATACTTGATAGTCTCTTCACTGAGCATGAATTCGCTGTGCTTATAATCAAAGTTTCCGTTCTTTGCTACATTGACAGTGACCACATCATATCTCATATCTGCAGGTTCCTTGATACCCAGAGCATCAAAGCTTACAGGCACTCCGTTGTAAAGAACTGTTCTGGGAATATCATCAAGAGCTATTCCTTCTTTTACATTGATATTTCCATCAGCGTCATACTCATAATATTCCTTCCAGTTAGGCGGATAAACTACTTCCTTTGCTTTGAACTTATCACCCTGAGCAAAACTGTCTGTTGTCCATATTTCATCAGGATCAACATCATCTCTGTAACCGGACTCAGGATCGTCAGGATCATTCAGCAGCGCTTTGTTATGTTCGTCCACCATTTCCTGGATCTCTTTTTCTGTTGCTATCAATTTATTTCCGTCCGGGTCGGTATAATTATAGATATAATTGCCGTCAGCATCTTTCTGCTCGACCTCTGTTCCTGTATCGTCGAACATGAGTACACGTTCAAGTCTGAAAGGAGCACTGCTGTTGTTTGTACCGCCGAATATATTTCTCTCGGCAAAATCGCCGTTAAGGCAGTTCACCATTTCTTCTGCGATCTCGTTAAGCTCTTGAGCATAGATATCACGCTCCTGCTGTGACCATGTGCCGTTTACTGCAGCAACGAGATTTTCCTCTACTGAAATATAAAGGTCGTGACCTATCTTATTGAGGTTAGTCTCAGCAGCATTGAAAAGCTCCTTTGCAGTGCTGAGGTTTGTATTGTACATTTTAAGGTTGCGCAGCTGACGGCGCAGAGACATGGCATTGTTTCCGTTGATGGTATCTTCAGAGACCCTGTTGAACTGACGCTGAGTCATTATCCTTGTATAGCTTTTCAGCAGGCTTGACTGGCTTCTGTTATGGTTTCTGAGGTACATACCCTTTGTAATATTTTCTGTAATTCTCACAGAGCATCATTCCTTTCAGTTTATATCATTTATCTGAGACCAACAAGTCCGGTCTGGTTGATAAGCTTATCAAGAGCCTCGTCCATAGTGGATATCATTCTTGAAATAGCGTTATACCATTTCTGATAGTTCATCATGCTGATACCCTCTTCGTTCATGGAAACATCCATAACACCGCTTCTGTCCTCTTCAAGACCGGTAAGCCATATATCTGTATCGGTATATATAAATGTCGCTCTTCCGATGTCATCTCCCAGATTTCCGCTGATATGGTCGATATACTGTTCAAGAGTGAAGCTGTTCTTTTCTCCGTGACCGAAGCCGTCTCTGTAGTTGAGCTTTGCAGTAGCATCTTTGGAAAAGATACCCAGAAGCTTGTTTACGTAGATGTTGTCCAGTTCCTCAAATCTGTTGTCCTTTGTAGGATCGGCAATGAATATGGGATCGTGGAGCCAGTCATCTGCTATTCTGAATGTCTCGGCAGCTCTGCGGAAATTATCCGTATCAAAGGTAAACATCTCATAATTTTTGGTGACATAGTTAGTAATGGTATGTCTGCGTTCATCACCGATCATGAGTGTTGAGCTGTTTGGATCCGGATCGCCCATATCGGTAACGAGCCTGAGCTCTGTTACCTCCCCGTCCGCATTGAGCACTTCATGACCATCCCAAATAACTGTATATCTGCCGTTTCCCGCATCGTTTATTTCTATATCGCAGCCTTGAAAAAACATCTCTTTAAAAGCTGCTTCAATAACGTCCTTTCTGCCCTCGCTAATATTTCCTGAAGCAAGCTCTCTGAGATAAGCGTTAGCAAGCTCAACATCCTTACTGAACGCTTTATATTCGTTGCTCTGCACCTCAACGCCCTTATACACCTTGTTGAATTCTTCCGTGATAGTTTTAACAAATGCATTGAGCATATCACGGTAGTATTCTATTCCGTTCTCACCGTTTGTTGTGATGGTTCTTACAACATCGACCTTAGCAGGTATAGGCTCGCCTTTCACAATATATGCAGGATTTCCGTCGGCATCCTTTCCGGCAGCAAGTGTTTCCTTCACGCTTCCGTTCTCAAAGAGCGTCACGCCGTTCAGTACGACCTTGTAATCCTCAGGCTTATCGCCTATGATATCAACGCCTATTGAGTTCTTAAGATCTCTTGCGATCTCATTGAGGACTCCCTTGTCTACAGTAGACCTGTTTTTTGCCTTTGCAGCTGCTACTGCCTGCTGAAGCCTTGCAAGAGCAGCATTGGCAGTCTTGACCTGTTCTGCTGTCTCCTCCTCTGAAGGATCAACATATATCTCTACATTTCCGAGAGAATTAGGCTCATCGGGATTCCTCAGCTTAAGCTCCTTTGCAGTTTTGCCTTCAAGGATCATTACCCCGTTCACTTCTACTGAATAAGGGAACGCATAATCGCCTGTCTGCTCATCTATCTTGAGCTGTGCTCCCACGCTGCTTCTCAATATCTCGATCAGCTCGTTGAGCTCCGCAGGATCAAGTGCCTTTGTAAGATCAGGAGGGGTAGATGCCATTGCAGCCTCATTAGCTGCCAGAAGCTTCTGTATAGCATTGTTAGCCAGATCGACCTGTCTCTGCACTATCTGATGTGAATTGGATACAGTCATTATTTCCTGACCGCCCGCACTGACAACTCCGTTTAAATTTTCATCAGGAGTAAATGTAAGAGTTTTATTGATGCCCTTTGTATTATCATAGATCACTACATCATTCAGCTTCACAAGATACTCATTTTTCTCATCATCGAAGGTGAACTCTGCGCCGATAGCCTTCAGAGCATCGTAAATTTTCATAAGGTCATCACCTGTAGGATTGCCTGCCAGCTTTCCGAGAGCCGTATTTGCCGCAGTAATCTTATCGGCAAACTCCTGGAATGCATCTGCTGCTGCCTGAAGACCTCCGCTGTATGCATTATCCGCATAAGCACCTCTGCCGTTGTACATATCGAGGTAGCCTCTGAGAGAACCGCTGTCAAGGTAATATGAACCGGCTCCGCGCTTTCCTGTGATGTTGGTCAGGTCTATATCCTCGCCCCTCAGACCAACATATTCCTTCAGAGCCTTTCTTACAAGATCCTGACCGTTTCCGTTTGTACCGTTGGCAACGTGCAGCTCATACCAGTCATCCTTATCATAAAGACCGCCTATGATCTCGCCGTCCTTGTCGCGTTCAGCCTTTGTTATAACAAAAGCAAGCTCTGTGGATCTGGGGCTTTCCTCTGTCATTGCCATCTGAGCGTATTTCTTGCCCTCAACTACGACCTGACCTGCAAATTTAACGGTAAATGTACCGTCATCCTCTTCCTTGAAATCAATATTTCCGTACTGTGCAAGCTCGTCAAGAAGCTTGTTCATTTCGTCCTTAAGCTCAAGAGGTCCGTAATCTTTCATGACCTCATAGTTATTGTTTGTTCTTGATATATAGCCCATTGAAACATAGGCGTTTTTGATCTGCTGATTGAGCTGACCCATCTGTGACAGAATAATGTTTACTCTGTCCACTGTCTCTCTGATGTCGCCCAAAGACTGCTCGCACAGGTCAGTAAGTCTCTGGTCGATATTATTTACGCCCTGAGCAAGGCTCTTTGCAGTATTGATAACGATATTTGCTATCTCTGTTCTGCTTGCATCGTCAGCGGAGAAGCCCTCCAGAGCAGATTTCAGCTTGCTGAGCATTGATGTAAGGCTTGCAGCATCAAGGTATTCCAGGTTTGCATCAGCTTCAATGCTGTCAAAAAGATCCTCTATATCCTTGAGAACATTGACCCTTACGCCGACATTACAAAGATCAGCGCTGTAATCTCTTACCTTCTTGTCAAGAAGCCTGTCACGCACCTGAGCCACACCGATAGCCTGTGAGCCCCTTCCTGCCAGTGTAACGGATGTATTATATCCGAGAGTACCTCTTGCATTTGCTATAGAGCATATATCTACTCTTTGTCTTGTATATCCTGCAGTATGTATATTGGATATATTATTGCCTGTAATGTCCAGAGATTTCTGCGACAGAAGCAGCGCATCACGCTGAACATAAAGTCCCATAAAGCTTGACGCCATTTATATCAGATCCTTTCTCATACATTTTTAAGTATCGCCGCTTTTGTGGCGTGTTCCCGCTTGACGGACCCTTTGCCGTCGTAAACATCAAGCTCGGCAGTTTTGTTCTGTATGAACTTGAGCCGCTTGGAAACGATGCCGTTTGCGATATCATTCAGCTCCTTGATCTTATATATCAGATAAGACAGCTCTTCATGCTGTTCCGATAATCTGCCTTTGAACTCTGCAGGAGCTTTGTCGATGACCTCAGTAAAGTTAGTTCCCTCTACTCCTTCAAGAAGCTTCATTCTTTTTGTTTCCATAGAATTGGTCTTCATTATCAGAGCCTGCTCTGTAGAAAGTGAACTGCTGAGCTGTTCTATCTGATTTTTATTGAGCATATCCAGCTTGGAGACCTCAAATGTTTTAAATTCCCTGTAATGTTCGATGTACTCATCAAAAAAATCAATTAATCTTGCGTAATCAGCCATAAAGCATTCCTTTCGCTATCTAATGGATAGATCGGTGCAGCACGATCTGCCCCGTGATCACAGACTCTCAGACATTCTCCGGACCTTAGTCCAGTATAGCAGAAGCAACGTCTTCTGCAGAAATATCGTAAGAACCGTCAGCGATCATGGATTTGAGTGCAGCAATAGTTTCGGGAGAAGCAAAGCTCTCCACAGCCTTTCTTACCGAAGCCTTAGCCCCGGCAACAGCGCCCTCCGACTTGGAAGCGGAGGAAAACTCAGCCTTGTCTGTGTTCTTTACACTTGCCTTGCCCCGCTTTGTTTTTGGCGGTTCATAAGCGGTCTTGGCGTAAGCTGGCATTACCGAACCATATTTTTTGATTTCCATAAAGGTGATCCCGTCCTTTCATTCCCGCTGAAATCACTATTTGCGAGCGGGCATAATTACAGTGATAAAAATCCCTCTATATTTATTATCGGCAGGAATTCTGAAAACTTTAACTTTTTTTTTTGATTTTGTCAAAAATTTTTTGTGAACATTTATATTTTAGCAATTTTATACTTAATGTATAAAAAATTTCCTTGCAAAAAGCCAAAAATGATACTGTTAAGTACAGTATACAACAATATGAGAAAAATTTCAATGGAAATTTAAGGATATTATCCGGAAACATGCGATTTTTGCCTGTACTCAGCAGTACAATTTCAGAGAGAATTTTTGTGCAGTTTGACGGTTCGGAGAAAAATATTATTTTCCATTGACTGCATTTGCAATTTGATATATAATAATATGTGTATGCTTTTATGCAGAAAGGAGGGTACCCTGTGAAGCTGCGGATAATGCCCGGCGTACTTATTTCAGCAGTTCTCCTGACCTCCTGCAGCGTAAGCAGGAACATTTCAAGAGGACAGAGCTTCTCCTTTGATACGCTCACAAGCGTGACCGTCTGCAGCAAAAACAGCAGCAGCAAGGATATCCTTGACGCGGTGCAGGACTGTCTTTCGGAAATGAGCGATAACTTCTCCCTGTGCTATGACACCGATGCAGACGCTCTCCCCGAAAATGGTCTGTACACGGACTGCATAGCAGACACAAAGGCACTTGACCGTCTTTACGGCGATAAAATAAACATCACCTGCGGAGCCCTGACAGGTCTCTGGGGCATTTCTACAGACTCCCCAAGGGTGCCGGTGCAGGAGGAGATCACCGAAGCGCTTGCACTTATGACCGATACCGACTATCCCGAGAACACATCGGACTTTCCGGAGGGCGTTAAGCTTGACTTCGGAGCTGTCGCAAAGGGATACGCTCTGGACAGGATATATGAGGCTCTGGCGGCATCAGAGGATACGGACTATGCCGTTGTCTCTCTCAGCTCATCCACTCTGCTTTACGGACAAAAGCCGGGGGGAGAAAAATTCCACACAGCCGTCACCGATCCCGATACCGGCACAGGTTATCTGGGCATCATCGAAACGGAGGCGGCGTTCATCTCCACCAGCGGAGGAAGCGAGCGCTTCTTTGAAGCAGACGGGCAGAAATACTGTCATATACTTGATACAAAGACAGGATACCCTGCAGAAACAGACCTTGCCTCGGTGACGGTCATAGTCCCGGCAGATACACCCGGCGGCGGCATAAAGTCGGACTTTCTCTCCACACTTATTTATATTGAAGGCAGCGGAGAGCTTGAAAAATGGCTCGCCTGCGAAGATATACGGATAATAGCGGCGGACGCAAACGGCGCCGTATACACAAGCTGCGGAGGATTCACCCTTGATGAAAGCAGTAAATACAAATATGGATAACAACAGAAAGCTTCTGGACAAAAAAGATATATTAATAATAGTATTGATACCGGCACTTGCTCTCGGAGCGTACCTTTTACGGGGGACTTCCGCTGAGGCGTCCTTCGCTGTCATAACTCTTGACGGGACGGCTGTGGACAGGATATCCTTTGGCACGGAGGGAAAATATGCTTACCCTCAGATACCCGGGATGGTCTTTACAGTCAGGGAGGGGGCAGTCTCTGTCACGGAAAGTGACTGCGGCGACAGGGTCTGCGTCAGGACGGGAGCCGTATCCCATGTGGGAGAAGCGATAATATGCGTCCCGAACAGGGTGGCAGTCACAGTGGAAGGCGGCGGAGACGGTCCGGATGTGGTGCTGCGATGATAAGACCGGAAAAGATGTCACCCGCAAAATATACGGCGGTGATGGGACTTCTTTTTGCAGCGGCGGCGGCTCTGAATATGCTGGAGAGCATCTTTTCCGCATTTCTGCCTGCCGGCATAAGAGTGGGACTGTCAAACATAGTGATAATGACGGCGATACTTTGCATAAACCTGCCCTCTGCGGCTCTGCTGACCCTGCTTAAAGCAGGAATGGTGCTGATGACCAGAGGTCTCACCGCAGGGATAATGTCCCTTTGCGGAAGTTTTGCAGCATTTGCAGTGACAGCTCTGCTGTTCAGAAAAACAGGGTGTTCATATATACTGATAAGTGTCCTGGGTGCTCTGGCTCATTCTTTTGGACAGCTCTGCGCGGCATCTGCGCTCCTTGGCACGGTGTATGTGTTTGCTTACGCTCCCGTCCTTGCTATCGCTTCGACAGTGACGGGAGTCTGTACGGGACTTGTGCTGAAAACAGTATTCCCTCTGCTGCGGGCAAGATTTTAGACTATTTATAATAAAAATATTTTATTTTAAATAAAAAGGTGATACTTATGATTACAATCGGAAATGTCAACAAGCTGACTTTTGAAGTGACAGGGTATAAGGATCAGAACTGCTTATCGGAATGGGACGACTTTCTTATGCTGTCCGTCAAGTATTATTCGGGTATGGAGATAGCGTTCCAGTACGATCTGCCGTATATTACGGCAAAGGAATTTACCGATATGCCCGATGAAATGAGGGATTTCGTCGAATCGGGCGAGGAAAAAAGAGTCATTGATTTTTCCGAGCCAAACATCGAATTTACACTTGAAAAATGCGATGAGGACAAATACCGTGTAACTGCTGAGATATACATGAAGTCTTACAAGGACGGAAATACCATCGTAAAAAATCAGTGGTTCACCACGGAAGAATTCAGTGCGTTCATTGACAGCATTGAAAACGAAAGCAAAAAATTTCCGCCCAGATTTTAGCATTAAATATACATAGAGTAATATTATATTAATATATAACAAGGAGGATCGTCAATGAATAAGCTCAACGGAATAAAGCTGCGGCACAATAAGAACACAAAAAATTGTGAGACCGCCGACTTTCCGCTGCCTGAAAGCGTAGTCATCCCTATGTCACAGCATATGGGAGCCCCCTGCAATTGCATAGTCAAAAAGGGCGACACTGTCACTGTGGGACAGAAGATCGGAGACACGGACGCATTCATGTCCGCGCCCGTCCATTCTTCGGTGTCGGGAACAGTCACCGAGGTAAAGGACTTCCTTATGGCAAACGGCAAGGTCTGCGAGGCGGCAGTCATCAAGACGGACGGTCAGCAGACGCGCTGTCCGGATATTGAAGTACCGGTGGTCAGGGAAAAGCAGTCCTTTATAAATTCCATACGGGAAAGCGGTCTGACGGGTCTTGGAGGCGCAGGCTTCCCCACCCATATCAAGCTGAATTACGACGCCGTCAAGACTCCCATTGACACCCTTGTGATAAACGCCGCCGAGTGCGAGCCCTACATAACAAGCGACTATCGGGAGCTTATGGAGCGTCCTACAGATATTATAGAAGGTATACTTTTAGTACAGAAATATCTTGGTATTCCAATGTGTAAACTCTGCATTGAGGACAACAAGCCGGACGCAATAAAGCTCATGCAGTCAAAGACCGAGGATCTTAAATCCATCGACGTTGTTGCCCTGCCCTCCTCATACCCCCAGGGAGCGGAAAAGGTGATAGTCTACTCGGCAACGGGACGGATCATTGCCGAGGGAGAGCTTCCCGCAAATCAGGGGACCATGGTAATGAACGTTTCTACCGCCGCAAGCATCTACCGCTATTCGGTAACGGGTATGCCCCTTGTGAGCAGACGCATCACTGTGGACGGTGACGCTGTTACAAAAAATGCAGGAAACTATTTTGTCCCCGTGGGCACAAGGGTGTCCGAGATACTTGACTACTGCGGAGTCACCGAGGCAAAAAAGGTACTTTACGGAGGTCCCATGATGGGCTTCTGCCTCTACGACACCGACCAGCCCATAATGAAGACCACCAACGCCATTCTGGCATTCAAAAACGGCAAGCTCCCCGAGACTACAGCCTGCATACGCTGCGGAAGATGTATCAGGACCTGTCCTCTGGGACTTATGCCCGCAGCCCTTGAAAGCGCATACAAGGACAAGGACATCGAGGAGCTGAAGCGCCTCAAGGTAATGCTCTGCATGAACTGCGGATGCTGCTCCTACGCCTGTCCTGCTCACCGTCCCCTTGCAGAGATCAACCAGCTTGCAAAGGCGCTTATCCCAAGAAAGACAGGCTGAGCCTGTACGCATATCACCAAACATTAATAATAAAAGGACTTGATAAATTGAAAGGTTTATATGTATCCCCCTCGCCTCATCGGGCGTCGGAGCTTTCAACTGCAAAAATAATGCTGACGGTCATCATCGCTCTTATGCCCTCGGCAATTACAGGATGCGCATTTTTCGGACCCAGGGCAGCCGCTGTACTTGCTATGTGCGTTTGCTGCTGTGTGGTATTTGAATATCTGTGCAGAGTAATAATGAAAAAAGACCAGACCGTAAGCGACCTGTCCGCAATTGTTACCGGACTGCTTTTAGGAATGAACCTTCCTGCCACAGTGCCCTTATATGTGGCTGCTATAGGAAGCTTCGTTGCTATTGTCATAGTCAAGCAGCTTTTCGGAGGCATGGGACAGAATTTCGCAAACCCTGCCATCGCAGCAAGAATAGTGCTGATGCTTTCCTTTGCAGGTCAGATGTCAGGCTGGGTGAAGCCCTACTGGTACACAAGCGTTGTGGACGCTGAAACAAGCGCTACTCCCCTTGCGGCAGAATGGCTCACCTTCACCGAAAACGGAGTGACATACAAAATGGCTCCCTTTACACTGGGAGAGATGTTCTTCGGCGAAACGGGAGGCTGCATCGGCGAAACCTGCGCTGCAGCTCTTATCTTAGGCGGACTGTTCCTGATAATATGCAGGGTCATCTCCCCTGCCGCGCCTCTTGCATACATAGGCTCATTTGCGCTGCTTACCTTTATTTATACCGGAAGCCCTGTAGAGACCCTTTATGGCGTCCTTGCAGGCGGACTTCTCATCGGTGCGTTCTTTATGGCGACAGACTATGCAACAACTCCTATCACCTTCAAGGGCAAGCTCATTTTCGGACTTGGCTGCGGCATCATCACCTTTGTGATAAGAAGCTTCGGCAGCTATCCTGAGGGAGTATCCTTCTCCATCCTGCTTATGAACCTGCTCACCCCCTATATTGACAGACTCACGGGTACTGCTCCTCTCGGAGCAAAGAAGCCCGAGAAGAAAAAGAAGGAGGTCGCGTAAGTTATGTTTGGTGAAAAAATAAAGCCTCCTCTGGTGCTTACACTTATATGTATTATCGCCTGCGGACTGCTGGTAGCTGCCTATGAGGCTACATACGTGGACAGCTCGGGAATCATCACCGACAAGTTAGCCGCAGGACTTACCGAGCTTTACGGCTCTGCAGACGGCTTTGAAATGCTCAAAGATCAGGACGGCACCGTCCTTACATACGACGGCGTGGATTCCGTCATTTCCGACGGCAGCAGCATCGCCTTTGAAGTGACTGCCGACGGCTATTCTTCGGGAGGTCTTCATCTTCTTGTGGGAGTGTCCGGAAGCGGCTCTGTTCAGGGAGTATCCGTCATTGAGATAAGCGACACTCCCGGTATAGGCACAAGGGTACAGAACGACAGCTTTCTGTCTCAGTTCAGGGGAACAACTCCCGACAGCATCAAGGCTCAGCAGACAGACACCGTAAAAGCAAAGGCTGTATGGGGCAGCCATCAGGAAATAGTAAGACTTACCATGGACGCAGAGCTGGCTAAGCTGGACGGAGGAAGCAGCGGAAGCAGCTTCACCCTTGATGCGGAAACGGGAGCCACCCTGTCATCAAACGGCGTATACAAGGGAGTCCAGGCTGCTCTTGCCGCTTATGAAAGCATGAAAGGGGGAGAATAAGTATGGCTAAGAAAAAAGGAAAGCTCTGGGAGCTTACCAAGGGTATCATAAAGGAAAACCCCACCCTTGTAACTCTGCTGGGAATGTGTCCCACATTGGCGGTCACTGTAATGGCGTCCAACGGAATAGGCATGGGACTTGCAACTACTTTCGTGCTTATCTGCTCAAATGTTGTTATCTCCCTGCTCAAAAAGGTGATACCCAAGGCTGTGCGTCTTCCCTGCTTTATCGTTGTTATCGCAAGCTTTGTTACGCTGATAGAATTTCTCATGAAGGGATACCTGCCCGACCTTTACAGCAGACTTGGACTGTTCCTGTCCCTTATCACTGTAAACTGCATAATCCTCGGAAGAGCGGAAGCATTTGCCTCCAAAAACGGAGTCTTTTCTTCTCTGCTTGACGCCATCGGAATGGGTCTTGGCTTCACCCTTGCTCTGTTCACAATGGGAAGCGTCCGCGAGATAATCGGCACAGGAAAATGGATGGGCATAGACCTGCACCTGCCTGTGACAATGACAATGTTCATCATGCCTGCGGGAGGATTTTTTACACTGGGAGTCATCATTGCTCTGGTCAACAAGCTGGCAAACAAAAAGCCCCCCCAGGAGATCGGCTGCGCAAACTGTCCGAACGCAGCAAGCTGTCCCACATACAACAAGGACAATACTAAGGTCAAGGAGGCTGTCAGCGAATGAAGGTACTGATCGTAATACTGCTTAATGCAATGCTGGTAGACAACTTTGTACTGTCAAAGTTTATGGGAATATGTCCGTTCCTTGGAGTATCCAAAAAGCTGGACAGCTCAGTGGGAATGGGAGCGGCAGTTACCTTTGTAATGGTCTGCGCTACATTGTGTACATATCCTATCTACACGTTCCTCCTTGTTCCCATGGGACTGGAGTATCTTAAGACTATAGCATTTATCCTTATAATCGCGCTGTTCGTTCAGCTTGTTGAGATGATACTGAAAAAGAAGATACCCTCCCTTTACAATGCCCTGGGTGTTTTCCTGCCCCTTATCACAACAAACTGCGCTGTCCTTGGCGTGACTATCCTTAATATCGACAACAGCTACACACTTGTAAAATCTATAGTAAACGCTCTGGGAGCGGGTCTTGGATTTACCCTTGCGCTGATAATTTTCAGCGGAGTGCGCTCCCGCGTCAACAGGGCGGACGTCCCGGAGACCTTCAAGGGAGTTCCCGCAACTCTTATTGCCGCATCAATAGTATCGGTAAGCTTTATGGGATTTTCGGGACTGTTTTCCGGAATGTTAGGATAACCGAAGGAGATCACTGAAATGGTATCAGCAGACGACTGGCGCAGAAACGGTCAGGAAAAATATTTATCTGACGCCGAACTAATCTTCACAGACGAATTTCAAATATATTCTGACAAATGGGAACACGAACACTGTGAATTCTGTATGGAAAAATTCAGTGAAGCAGATAATGATCTGCATTCCGGATACTGCACATCCGACTATAATCACTGGATATGTCCCGAATGCTTTGACGATTTCAAAGAGGAATTCCGATGGACGGTTTCCGGTTCAAAATTCCCGAATGAAAGGAATGAATAGATATGACTGCATATATACTGCCGATGGCAGCTTTCGGCGCAATAGGACTTGCCGCAGGAATTTTATTGACAGTGTGCTCAAAAATTTTCGAGGTAAAGGTCGACGAGCGCATTGAAGCGGTAAACGAAATACTCCCCCAGGTAAACTGCGGAGCCTGCGGCTTCTCGGGATGTGCAGACTACGCTTCCGCCATCGTGAATAACGGAGCTCCCACAAATATGTGCAAGCCGGGAGGCGCGGAGTGCGCAGAAAAGATCTCCGCCGTTATGGGCACGGAGGCAGCAAAGGTCACTCCACAGATAGCGGTAGTCCTCTGCAATGGAAGCTGCAATAATACAGAGGTCAAGTACGACTTTCAGGGAGTGCAGTCCTGCAAGGCGGCGAACTCCTTTTACAACGGCTCAAAGGCTTGTACCCACGCCTGTCTCGGCTTCGGAGACTGCGCAAAGGTGTGTCCGCAGAACGCCATCTCGGTAGTGGACGGTCTTGCAAGGGTGGACAAATCAAAATGTATCGGCTGCGGACTTTGCACAAAGGCGTGTCCCGATCAGATCATCGCTCTCAGGGACATAGACAAAACCATAGACGTCTGCTGCTCCTCCACTGAACCCGGAAAGGTAGTGAGGAGCGTCTGCAAGCAGGGATGCATCGGCTGCAAGCTCTGTGAAAAAAAGTGTCCCAATGACGCTATCCATGTAGAGAACAACCTTGCCCGCATAGACTACGAAAAATGCACCTCCTGCGGTGCCTGCGCAGATGCCTGTCCGCAGAAAACTATCCGCAGATGCGATGCGGTTATGGAGGTACAGACATGACAAATCAGAATTTGCGTATGCTTTTAGTTTCTATTTTAATGCTGATCGAGACAGGCAATACAGATAAGGCTATAGAAGTTCTTAAAAAGAGCATTGATTACATTGATGACAAAATAAAAGGCGCTGACAGCAAATAAAACAGTTGACATTCAGGAATAAATATGATATAATTTCCTTGGAGTATAAATTTTACCTGTACTCCAAGGATTTTTAATTACAGGGAGGACAATTTTTATGGGTTCAATCAAAAAATATGCGGCTGAATTTATCGGCACGGCAGTGCTTGTGATTCTCGGCTGCGGAACAGCGATGCTGGTAGGCTGTGACGCTGTGAACGGCGGAGGATATATCCTTACCGCTCTTGCATTCGGTCTTGTTATCGTAGGTATGGCGTACTGTGTGGGAAATATTTCGGGATGTCATATCAATCCTGCAGTATCACTGGGCGTGCTTATCAGCGGAGGAATGAGCGTTACCGATTTTATCGGATACGTTGTTGCACAGTGTCTGGGAGCCATCGCAGGAACAGGCATACTCAGCCTGATCTTTAATCTGGGCGGCGTTGCCGATCAGACAGGCGGATACGGTTCAAACGGTCTTGCAGGCGTAAACGGAAGCGCTGCGGCAGGTCTTATCGTGGAGATCGTCCTTACATTCATTTTCGTGCTGACCATTCTGGGAGTTACCTCCAAGGAAGCGGGACACGGCTCCTTCGGCGGACTCATCATCGGTCTGACACTGACCCTCGTTCATATTTTCGGCATCGGTCTCACAGGAACATCCGTAAACCCTGCAAGAAGCATCGGTCCTGCAATTTTTGCAGGGGGAAGCGCACTTTCATCCCTCTGGGTATTTATTGTGGGTCCCCTTGCAGGAGCTGCTCTTGCTGCCGTTTGCTATAAGGTACTCAGCAGCGGAAAGTCCGAATAAAACACATATACAGCTAAAAAAGCTCCGTGACATATACGGAGCTTTTTTCTCATATAATTGACTGATCACTTATTCTGAAAGGTCGGTTGAATATGAACTGTGACAAATATTATCCCTATACTGCCATGCCTCTGCCATATGCGCTGAACGCTCTTGACCCTCACATCAGCGAGTACACAATGTATTTCCACTATGAAAAGCATTATAAGGGCTACGTCGACAAACTCAATACCGCACTGAAGGACTGTCCCCTTATGCAGAACATCCCCCTTGAATGTCTGACGAAAATGGACAATGCGGATATCCGCAACAGCGCAGGAGGTGTCTACAATCACGAGCTGTATTTTTCATCACTGACCCCGGGCGGCTGCGAGCCGTCAAAGGATCTGCAGGGAAAAATAAAGGAGTGCTTCGGCTCCCGGGAGGAGCTTGAAAAGAAGCTTATCGCATCAGGGATGGGTATTGTAGGCTCGGGATGGGTCTGGCTTGCTATGACAAGAGAAAAGCATATGGTCATACTTACCACCTGCAATCAGGAGACCATAGACCTTGACCGTCTTACTCCTCTGCTTGTTATAGACATCTGGGAACACGCCTACTATCTTGACAGACAGAACCGACGGGAGGAATATCTGCAGAATGTAATGAAGTGTCTTAATTTTAATAGCATTGAACTTTAAAATCAAGGGGAAGCCCTCTATCGGTGTGCTATCGGAAAAGAAGTTTTCACCAAATTAAGCTATAAGACCAATACAGCGGATTATGAAAATCATACCTCCCATCATCAGGAGGTATGATTTTTTACATACTCTTTTTAATTATGATAGCGTATAACAATTCCAGATACTTTATTATTTTCATAAAGCA
>JAFLUI010000049.1 GCA_022508825.1 Oscillospiraceae bacterium | reverse complement strand
GCGCTGCTAGCTCAGCTGGATAGAGTGACTGGCTACGAACCAGTAGGTCAGGGGTTCGAGTCCCTTGCAGCGCGCCAGCACATGGTCCGTTTCCCCCACAAAGGGAAGCGGATTTTTAATAGTCTCCCCATGGGGAAAAATATCAGAAAAGAGGAATTTGAAATGGATATCAAAGCAAAGATCGAGGAGCTCGTAAACAAGGTAAAGAATGATGAGAATTTTGCAAATGACTTCAAGGCAGACCCTGTAAAGGCTGTTGAAAAGGCAGTAGGCGTTGATCTTCCCGACGACCAGATAAACAAGATCGTGGACGGCATCAAGGCAAAGGTTTCCGTTGACGGTATAAAGGACAAGGTCGGCGGACTTCTCGGCAAGCTGGGAAAATAAGACCTCCTGCAAAAATCTTACGGACTCCTTGATTTTTACGGAGTTCTGTGATATAATTAAGGCAATACACGCACGATATTTGTGCTGTATTGCCTTATAAATCATGGGGGTATAGCTCAGTTGGGAGAGCGGTTGCTTCGCATGTAACAGGTCAGGGGTTCGAATCCCCTTATCTCCACCACAAGGCTGAGCCTTGACCCTTTCCGTTAGTTATTCTTTCGGAAAGGGTTTATTTGTGTCTCGACCGACTTTCAAGTACATACATTCGACATCATTTTCCCTTGCATACTTAACGCTATAAAGAGATATGATATATGGATTGCCAGAAAAGCTCCGTGAGCTAAGAGAGAAAAGCGGCATTTCGCAGGGGGTAGTTGCCAAACACTTGAATGTAGCTCCTGCTACAATATCAGGATATGAACGAGGGGAACGCTCACCAAGTCTGGAAACAATATTAGGTCTTTCGTACATCTATAATTGCAGCGTCGATCATCTTTTAGGCAAGAAACAGGAGGACGGTTCTCACGTTTTTGTTGATGTTACTGATCTGTCGCCGGAACAACGGAAGGTCATAAACGACCTTGTCAAGGTTATGAAAAAATGATATAAAAATCCAGGGCATCACACTAACGACTAAGTGATACTCTGGATTTTTTATCCGATCGCGGAAAAAGTTGACTTCTCTGCTATTCTATGGTATGATTTTTATAGCATTATATCAGATGAATAAAAGAAATTGGGTGAAAAAATGTACGAAAAAATATATGAGATCATGAAAAAATCCATTGAATCGGGAAGCACTTCCGGTGTTAATCTTCTTGTGCTGAAGGACGGAAAAGAGGTTCTTTACTGCGATTACGGCTACCGGGATATAGAGAATAAGAAGCCCATGAGCCGTGATACGATCTTCAGACTGTACTCCCAGACAAAACCGGTCACAGCAGCGGCAGCTATTTTACTGGCATCAGAGGGCGCGATCGATCTTGCAGCGGATATTGCTGACTATCTTCCTGAGTTCAGTGAACAGTATGTCAACCGGGACGGCAGGAAAGCTCCGGCTGCGAGACATATAACGGTCAGGGACTTGCTGAATATGACATCGGGACTTGCATATCCGGACGAGACAACATTCGGCGGCAGACAGGCAGGAACGGTCTTCTGGCAGATGGGTAATCGCCTCTATACGGACGATCCTGTGACTACTGAGGAATTTTCCATGATGATGTCAAAGGTCGATCTATGCTTTGAACCGGGTGAAAAATTCATGTACGGTACATCTGCGGATATTCTTGGAGCGCTCATTGAGCGGGTTTCGGGAATGAAATTCGGTGAGTTCCTGAAAAAGAGATTTTTTGGACCTCTTGAAATGTCTGATACGGATTTTTATGTGCCGTCTGAAAAAGCAGACCGGCTTGCAAAGGTCTATGATTACAGCGAAAATGGGCTGTCTGAACTGAAAACAGATCATCTCGGACTTCGGTATCTGCGTGATGTTCCTCCTGCATTTGAATCCGGCGGCGCAGGACTTTGTTCAACACTGGACGACTATGCAAAGTTCGGGACCATGCTTTTAAATCATGGCGAATGGAACGGCAAACAGATCATGCCGGTACAGGCTGTTAGGTATCTGATACAGGGCGGATTGACAGAGCAGCAGAAGCCTCAGTTAAAAGCGGGCTGGGACTGGCTGACGGGCTATACCTACGGAAATCTGATGAGGGTATGTGATGATGAAAGTCAGACAGCGATCTTTTCTTTAAAAGGCGAATATGGCTGGGACGGCTGGCTCGGGACATTTTTTTCAAACGAGCCGTCCTGCGGCATCACATTTTTAATGGGAGTGCAGCAGGCAGGTATCGGACAGACCGGGACATTAGTCAGAAAATTGAAAAATGCGGTAATGAGCGAATTATGTTAAACTCAATAAGCGGTTCAGATCGACGTCTGAGCCGCTTGCTTGGTTTATGGATCATATTCCTGCATATCCTTCCGGAACTGCTCCAGAAATTTCTGCGCTGCTTTGGTGAAAACAGGGTACTTCTTCCACGCAAAATGACATACCGCCTCTACTTTCGGATAAAGGGGTCTGAAACACAAATTGCTGTCGCCGCTGACATTTATGAGCTTGTCAAAGGCAAGTGCATACCCCATACCCTCGGAAACCATTACAGAAGCGTTGTAAACAAGGTTGTATTGTGCGGCAATGTTAAGCATACCGTCGGGTTTGCCTAATGCTTTTGATAACATACTTCCGTCGTCCTGCTGGCGTGAGGTTATCAGCGGAATATCCCACAGATCGCTTGCTTCAAGGTATTCCTTTTCAGCAAGAGGTGAATCCCTGCGCATAAGCACGCCCCATGTATCATGGATCGGTATAGGTATGCTGTCATAACTTGATATATCTGTAGGTTCAAAAAGAAGTCCGAAATCTATTAGTCCCTTGTCAAGCCTCTCTGAAACATCAACGCCGTCAGCACTGTAAAAATTGTATAGGATATTCGGATAGGTTTCGTTCAGCTTGTTTGCAGTACGGGCAATAAGGCTTATGGCGTGAGTCTCTCCTGCACCTATATAGATCGTTCCGCTTATATCCTCATCGGACAGCCGCACCTCCTGCTCTGCCTTTTCGATTAGCTCGACGATTTCCTCAGCTCGCTTGCGGAGTATCATTCCCTCCTCCGTAAGCGTTACTTTTTTGTTCCCTCGTATAAGAAGCTGCTTCCCAAGCTCCTCCTCCAGATCTTTTAACTGACGGGACAGTGTAGGCTGGGAAAGAAAAAGGGAATCCGCCGCTTTTGAAAAGCTTTGCTCTCTCGCTACTGCAAGGAAATATTTAAGTAATCTTGTTTCCATAATGAGCCTCCTTTTTCATTATTATAACAAAAAAGCGCTATGCCTGTCAAGCATAGATAACTATGCTAAATAAGTATTTGACATTTTTATATTATAGTGACATAATAATACTAATCCCTAATTTATCAATAGACAAAGTCTATTGATAAATCCGCCTGTACAGGCGGACGTCAAAACCATAGGTTTTGACGGAATTAGTATTGAACGGCTTTCCCGGCGGCTTCGCCGCCACGCCGTATGTAATACGGCGTATTTTAAATATATGGACAAAGTCCATATATTTAAAATGGGAAATAGTATAAATATAGGAATAAGGGGGAATTTCAATGAAAAAGGCAATACTTCAAAATTTGATCGATGCAGGCTGTGATGAAAAAACTATAACAAGCTTCGGAAGCTGTAAATCCATTAAAGAAGAAATTCGGCTTCTTGAAAAGCATCGTGTCACCCTGCTTGATAAATCCCATGCAGTAAACAGACAGATAGCCTGTCTTGACTATCTTGTATATAATCTTGAAAAGGAACGAGCGAAAGATTGAAAATCAAAGATTTTCAATCTGCGAGTTTTGTTTTCTTCGCTGCCGCTCAGAATTTTGCTAACGCAAAACCACAAAACGTCGGAAAGGAGAGATGCTCCCTGCGGGAGCATAATTACAATTATGAGAGAAATATATCAGGGCTATTTCACCGGGGAACGTGCATTATTCCGGGCTGAGGATATGAAAATATACGACAGCATCTTTGATGATGGAGAATCTCCGCTTAAACACAGCAGGAATATTGAGCTTGAAGGCAGTATGTTCAAGTGGAAATATCCGCTGTGGTATGCAAACAATATCAAAGTTCGGGACTGCTCCGTTTTTGAAATGGGACGTGCAGGAATCTGGTACACAAACAATATAGAAATGTCCGATACCATTTACGAAGCACCCAAAGGCTTCCGCCGCTGTGACGGAATAACCCTTGAAAACGTGAATTTTACAAATGCGGCGGAAACTCTCTGGCAATGCCAGAATGTCAAGGCAAAGAAGATCACCGCAAAAGGAGATTACTTCGCAATGAACAGCGAGGACATCCACATTGACGGACTTAATCTTGTGGGAAATTACTCCTTTGACGGGTGCAAAAATGTTTTTATCAAAAATTCAAAGCTTCTCAGCAAGGACGCTTTCTGGAACAGCGAGGATATTACTGTTTGTGATTCATTTATTTCGGGAGAATATTTAGGCTGGAATTCCAAAAATCTCACGCTTATAAACTGTACCATTGAAAGCTTGCAGGGTATGTGCTATATTGAAAATCTTGTGATGAAGAACTGCAAGCTGATAAATACTACACTGGCATTTGAATATTCCGCTGTAGACGCTGAGATCGTGGGGAACATAGACAGCGTTAAGAACCCCACAAGCGGTATCATAAGAGCTGACAGTATTGACGAGCTGATAATGGAAGAAAACAAGGTTGATATCAGCAAAACAAAAATTATCTGTAAGAATCCCGGAAAGGAAGCCGGCTGAAATGAAATATGATTTTGATGAAATAATTGATAGAAGCAAAACAAATTCCCTTAAATGGGATATTGCCGATGGCGAGCTTCCAATGTGGGTGGCGGATATGGACTTTAAAACCGCTCCCGAAATTACCGAAGCTATCATAAACCGTGCAGAGCATGGGGTTTTCGGATATTCTGTAGTTCCTGATGAATGGCATGAGGCGTATATAGGCTGGTGGAAAAACCGCCACGGCATCGAATACAGCAAAAATGAGCTGATTTTCAGCACAGGAGTTATTCCCATAATTTCAAGCTGTGTGAGAAAGCTTACTACCGCAGGCGAAAATGTTCTGATAATGACTCCTGTTTACAATATTTTTTTCAACTGTATAAAAAATAACGGCAGGAATGTACAGGAGTTTTCCCTTGACTATTCTGACGGGGAATACAGTATAGATTGGGAAAAGCTCGAAAAAGCTCTCTCCGACCCGCAAACAAGCTTAATGCTTCTGTGCAACCCTCATAATCCTATCGGGAAGATCTGGGACAGGGAAACTCTTGCTAAGATCGGTGAGTTGGCTTTCGACAATGGTGTAACAGTGATCTCCGATGAGATACACTGCGATATAACCGATCCGGGACGGGAATATGTTCCCTTTGCCTCTGTTTCCGAAAAATGCAGAAATAACTGTGTGGTATGCGTTTCACCTACGAAAGCCTTCAATCTTGCAGGTTTGCAGACAGCTGCGGCAATTGTTCCTAACGCAAGGCTCAGACACAAGGTATGGAGAGCGCTGAACACTGACGAGGTCGCAGAGCCTAACGCATTTGCGGTTCAGGCAGCAATTGCTGCATTTACCGAGGGCGGAGAATGGCTTGACCAGCTTCGGCAGTATATTTACGAAAACAAACAGCTTGTAGGGGAATTTCTCGAAAATAATATTCCTCAGATAAAGCTTGTACCGTCAGAAGCAACGTATCTGCTCTGGCTTGACTGTTCCGGATTTGGCATGGATTCAAAGGAGCTTGCTGTGCATATCCGCAGGGAAACCGGATTGTTCCTTTCAAACGGTGTACAGTACGGCAGCGGTGAGAATTTTCTGAGAATGAATGTTGCCTGCCCGAAACAGATCGTCCTGGACGGCTTGGAAAGGCTGAAACGCGCTGTAGATATGATAAAGCTATGATTTATTTTATAAAAGGAATTTTAATAGGCATTATTTTCGGTGTTCCCGCAGGAGCGGTAGGAGCGCTGTGCGTACAGAGAACGCTCCGAAGCGGAATGAAAAGCGGTATCATAACAGGGCTTGGTTCCTCTGCGGCAGACTGCTTTTATGCAGCAGTGGGAGCGTTCGGGATAACGATAATTTCGGATTTCCTGACACGGTTTCAAGTACCGATAAACATTGTGGGAGGTCTGCTGATACTTACAATGGGAATATCCACTTTGTTAAAAAAACAGGTGGGTACAGCAAACGGAGAAACAAAAATCGGCTGCGGAAAGATGTTTCTCACAGCCTTTAGCGTGGGGATCACAAATCCTGCTGCGGTGCTGACATTTCTGTTTGCTTTTTCATATTTCGGGATAGACGGAAAGCTTGGTGCAGTCAATGGTACTGCCCTTGTAGCAGGGGTTCTCTGCGGTACTTTGATATGGTGGATAATACTATCAGCAATTTCTCAGAAAATCAAAGACAAATATGGAGAAAAAGGCTTTGTAAGACTTAATAAAATATTCGGACTTATTATGATAGGCTTCGGAGCGTTAGTGTTCATAAGGCTTATTGTCGGAAGGTGATTTAATGAATAAGAGAAGTAAATTTCTGATTATAACTTCATTAGCTGCCGCATTGCTTCTATCAGCTTGCGGAAATACAGATACTAATCAGGCTGAAAGCGAGCAGATCAGTACAACTTTGTCAGATACATCAAGTGCGGCAAAGATCACTCAAATGAGCGAAGAAACCACTTCTGAAAGCAGCTTAACAGATATAAGTGCGAATATAACTGAGAGCAGTATGGAAACAACAGATTCGGAAACCGAGACACAAACGGTCAGCATTGTAAGCGAAACTGATACGGAAATTGTCGAAGCAGCATCAGCTGAAACAGCTTCCGAAGTTACATCGGCTGCATCTTCTGTTACTACCACTACGACAACAACGGAGGCAACCACTGTAACTACAGTTACAACTACTGCTGAAACGACTTCGGTCACAACAGTAACCACTACTGTGACTGAAACCGAAACAACTCAAACCGAAGCCGAGGTGAAAGAATTGAAAATAAGTATAGGCGGAACGGAATATACCGCACATTTTTATGACACAAAGGCAGCGGAGGAATTTAAGGCAATGCTTCCTCTGACTTTAAATATGTCAGAGCTTAACGGCAATGAAAAATATATTTACATGGATGGGGATCTTACGACCGCAAGCGAGAAAGTCGGTTCTATCAAAAAGGGCGAGCTTATGCTGTACGGATCAAGCTGTGTGGTGCTTTTCTACGACAGCTTCAGCACTCCTTACAGCTATACACGACTTGGATATATCGATGATCCATCCGGACTTGAAAAAGCTGTTGGTTCAGGCAGCGTAACGGTTGAATTTTATACAGAATGAGGAGATTATATGAAAAAAATGGCTATTGCAGCAGCTCTCGTCCTTACTCTTACTTCCTGCGGGAATACAGTTACAAGTGATGAAAACGTAATTCAGGACGTTCAGACTGAACAGATCGTATCGAAGATACAGGAAGTGTCAAAGGATAAAAATTGTGAAATTACCGAGCTTGAAAGGGGACTGTCCTTTGTCAGCTTTAGCGGAGATCACAAATTTGAGCAGTTTCTGTCAGAGGGCGGTGCGGAAAGCGACAGCGGAGTGATCGCATTTCTTGCAAAAAATCTGATAGGCGATGCTGTTTCGGGATTTTTAGGAGATAATTTCGGCTGTTCGGCATTTTCTGCAAAGGGAGAGGACGGTTATTATTTCGGAAGAAATTTTGATTGGTACAACTGCAATGCACTGATAGTTGCCGCCCACCCCGACAGCGGATATTCCTCAATCTGCACAGTAAACACCGACTTTATAGGACTTGGTTCAAATGCGCTCGGTGACGAAGTGCTTACAATGGCGGCAATATATGCTCCTATTGACGGCATGAACGAAAAGGGCTTGTGTGTGTCTGTAAACATGGTGCAGGACAACGAAAGAGTCGATCAGAAAACCGGCAAGCCTGATATAACCACTACTACTGCAGTTAGGCTGCTTCTTGATAAAGCTTCCGATGTTGACGAAGCTGTTAAGCTTTTAAATCAGTACGATATGCACGCTTCAAAGGGTATGACATTGCATTTTGCAGTTGCTGACGCAAATGGAAAGTGTGTTGCTGTTGAATATCTGGGCGGTGAAATGATAGTCACAGAAACACCTGTTGTCACCAACTTCTATTTTGCAGAGGGTGACAAAAACGGGATAGGTACCGAACAGTCCCATGAGCGTTATGATATTCTTATGAAAACTCTTTCAGAAAAGGACAGCTTTACATCTGATGAGGTAATGGAGGCTCTTGACAGCGTTTCAAAGCACAATTACAATGACGGTGAAACTACAGAATGGAGTGCAGTTTTCAATCAATCTACAGGAGAAGCGATTTACTGCCACAGGGAGAATTACGATAAGAAATACACATTCAATATCAATGATTAACAGATAGGAAGTGCAGATATGACATTTACCGAGTTGGTTATTAAATTAAGTTCTGCAAAATTGAATATGAAATTGCCGAGAAGCATTATTCAGAGCAAACAGCAGAAGAAGCTCAGAGAAATGCTGCTGTTTGCATACAAGCACTCCCCATACTATCATAAAGTATTTAAAGAGGCGGGGATAAACAGCAATAATATTTCATCTGCCCCGATTGAGAATTTTCCCACTATTGATAAAAATACCCTGCTTGAAAATTTTGACCGTATCATTACAGTAAAGGATATAAGTCAGGAAAAGCTGCGTAAATTTGATACGGCAGCAAATTCAGACAAAAGATCACTTGACGAAAAATATCATATTGTACATTCCTCCGGCAGCACAGGCGATCCGGGCTATTTTCTTTATGACAATAACGCATGGGACGATATGCTTATCGGAATAATCAGGGCGGCTTTATGGGATATGTCAATGTCCCAAATATTCAGGCTTAAAATGTCAAAGCCGAAGATCCTTTACATTGCCGCTGCGGACGGACGCTATGCGGGAGCTATGGCTGTTGGTGACGGACTTGACGATCTGGGATTTGAAAAGCTGGTGCTTGACGTTCAGATGCCGCTTGGAGAGCTTATCTCAAAGATCGAAAGCTTCCGACCGGATATTATTATTGGTTATCCAACTGCAATAAAAATGCTGTTACAGTCCTCCGGCTGCAGATTTGATCTCAGTCGGGTCATTACCTGCGGAGAACCATTGAGCGAGGGTTTAAGAAATTATTTTAAAAAGCGTTTCAGATGTAAGATAATCAATTTTTACGGCGCAAGTGAATCCATTGCGATCGGGGTTGAGGACGATAACAGCGATGGTATGTATCTGTTTGACGATATGAACTACATTGAGATCGGCGAGGACGGCATTTACCTGACCTGTCTGTATAATTTCGTGCAGCCGCTTATACGTTACAAAATTTCTGATAGTATTGAAAAAATGCCGTTAGATAATAAATGTCCCTTTACAAAAATAAAGAATGTCCTTGGAAGAAACGAGGACGTAATGTGGTTTAAAAACGAAGAAGGAAATGACGAGTTCCTGCATCCGCTGTCTGTTGAAGGTCTTTGCATAAACGGATTGCTTGATTATCAGTTTGCAAAAAAATCTGATAAGCATTTTGAGATACACGCTCAGTTAAGGAACGGTGCGGATTCCAAAAGAATATTGTCAGAGCTTGAAAAATATATGCAGAAGATACTGAATCTTAACGGTCTTGGCAATATCAGCTTTAAAATAAACATTGTCAGTGAAATAAACGCCGACAAGCAGACAGGTAAAAAACGTCTTGTAGTCTGAAAAAGGAGTATCAGAATGAAAAAAGCGCTGTTATCGGGACAGAAAATTGAAAAATCCTTTGGTGAGAACAAGGTTCTGAACGGTATTGATATAGACATTTACCCGGAGGACTTTACGGTGATAATGGGTGCGTCCGGTTCGGGAAAATCCACCCTGCTTTATATGCTCAGCGGCATGGACAAGGTGAGCAGCGGAAAAATTTCCTACAAAGAAAATGATATTACATCAGCTTCCGAAAAGGAAATGACAAGGCTTCGGGCTGACGATTTCGGTTTTGTATTTCAGCGGACGCATCTGGTAAGCAATCTTACTCTCTACGAAAATATCGTTCTTGCAGGATATATCAGCGGAAAGATCACCGAGGAAGAATCGGTATCAAGAGCAAATGAATTAATAGAGAAAATGAACCTTAAAGACTCAAGTACAAGGCTTCCCTCCGCTGTTTCGGGCGGAGAAGCACAGCGGGCGGCTGTGGCAAGAGCGGTAATTTCAAAACCGGAGCTGCTTTTCGCAGACGAACCGACAGGAGCGTTAAATAAATCCAATACCGATGAAGTCCTGAATCTTTTTACTGATCTGAACAGTCATGGACAGACGATCTTGCTTGTAACTCACGATAAGGAAGCCGCTTTGCGGGGAAATCGTATTTTGTACATTGAGGACGGTGCGGTCATAGGAGAATTAAGTCTTGAACCATATCAGGGAAGAAATAAACAGCGCGAGGATAAATTGTCGGAATGGTTGGAGTCATTAAGATGGTAAGAATGAAAAAATACAAATTATTAATTACCTCCTCTGTCAAAAAACAAAAAAGCAGTATTATCTGTATTCTCCTGTTGATGCTTATGGTGGGTCTGTGTATGTTTTCCTCTGTAATTTTAATAACCAGCGGAGAGAAATCGGTTTCCGGTGAAATGGACAGACTTGGCTTTGGTGATTTTACCACCTGGGTGAGCGGGTTTGATGAGCAGCTGTCAGATGAGATCAGGCTTATTCCGGAAGTGGAGCAGGTGGAGGTCCAGCCTCTTGTATTTGCCGGATATGAGATAGCCGGAAGCTATTCCGACAATGAGGGACAGCTTATTGTTTATGACGGAACGGTTCCATATAAGTTTATCTCCGAGGACGGCAGCGAAGAAAAAATTCCGGAAATAAAATCGGGGGAAATTTATATCTCTCCGGCTATGAAGTCCAGCTTTGATGTTGACATAGGAAGTACCATAAATTTTGAACTTTCAAGGAAAAATGGCATTAAAAGCTTTACCGTTGCAGGATATTTTGAGGATGCTTTTATGGGAAGCTCTATGATAGATATGAAAAGCTTCCTTGTGTCACAGGAGGACTTGAATGAGTGCATATTTATCGTTTTTTCTTCTGCTGAGTATGATGTTCTTGGAAAAGCAGGAGCTATGCTTCACGTTTTCAAGCAAACGGATTCCCCGCTGTCTGAATCAGAATTCCAAAGGCTTGTTTATACGGAAAGCTCTCTTTCAAAATATACGGAATTTTCTTACGGAAAAGAGTCTATTTTAAGCTATATGCTTCTTTTGCAGAATATCCTGACCGGATTTCTTCTGGCATTTTCGGTAATACTTCTTATCATCTGCCTGATCGTCATAGCTCACAGCCTTTCCGCTGTCATTGAGCAGAATAAAAAGGATATGGCGATACTGAAAACTATGGGACTTCCGGGAAGCAATATCCGCATGATATATATTTTTCTGTATGGCGGGACTGTTGTTCTCGGTCTTATAGCCGGGTTTGCAATCTCACTTATTGTTTCGGAAACTCTGGCAGGAGGTCTTATTACTTCCACAGGGCTGCTGATAGGTGTTGATTGTCCATATGGACTTACGGCAATTATTTTTATTGGATTGATTATGATTTCTGCGGCATTTATATATCTGCGTACTTACGGAATTATCAGAATTACGCCTATGCAGACGATTCAGAACAATAGCAGTGCAGTCCTTGTAAAATCACCAATAGTGAAAAAATCCCTTTCTTTCAGTCTGGCGGTTCGGGAGATAATGTCGGGAAAGAAAAAATATGCGGGTGTTTGTCTTATTTCAGCAGTCCTTGTGCTGTTTCTTTCCATTGTGGGAAAAATGGGGACATGGCTGGGAGCAAACGGAGAGGGACTTATGAACGCGTTCAGCGTTGCGGAGCATGATTTAGGTGTCCAACCATTTAATGATACTGTTCCTATGGACGAGGTCGAGCGGGTGATAAACTGGTACTCGCCTGTCAGTGAGACTTATGAGCTTGCAATGCAGAGCGTGACTTTAAACGGTCAGGAATACACCGCCAATGTTCTTGACGAAACAAAGTATTTTCATGTTCTGGAGGGGAATGTCTGCGGCGACAGTGAAATTCTTATCACCCATACCGTTGCCAATGAGCAGGGACTTTCCATAGGCGATATGGTGGAGATTGCGGCAAGCGGGAGAACCAAGCAGTATGTTGTTTCCGGAATATATCAATGCGCTAACGGCATGGGAACAAATATAGGAATGAGCATTGGCGGCTACTCAAAGATCGGAAACATTAACGCTTATATCTGGTGTCATCATTACATTTTAGAAAATGGAGATATGCGGGATTTCGCTATGGAATATCTGCAAAATTCATATAGGGGCATTGACGTTCATACAAATAGCTGGTCTGGATTGTCGGGTATCGTGCTTGTTATGCACATACTGATTCTGATAATTTATATTATTACGGCGGTGTTTATCCTGATTTCCGTGTATCTTACGGCAACAAGGCTTTTGCAGTCCGAGACAGGCAATATGGCTATTTACAAAAGTCTTGGGCTGTCCGCTTCTGAACTGCGGCTGTCATTTTCGCTCCGATTTCTTATAACGGTGGTTATCGGTTCGTTGGCAGGTATGATTCTTTCTGTTATCTTTTCGGACAGCCTGATAGGAGCGGTTTTCCGTTCATTCGGGATCGGCAGCGTTTCTTCCGGTTTTGGTTTCCTTGGCTCGGTGCTTCCGGTCATTGCGACAGCGTTTTTATTCTTTGGATTTGCATGGCTGTCCTCTGCAAAAATCAAGCAGGTAAGCCTTGTAGAGTTAATAAATGAAAATGAAGATTAAAGGAGATATTTAAAATGAAAAAAGTAATTTCTAAACTTATGGCAGTGCTTCTTATCGCAAGTACAGCGGCATTTGCAGGGTGTGACAATTCTGTATCTGATCCGGGAACTCCTCCGGAAGAAGTTATCCGTCCGCAGCAGTCGGAAACGGCTGATAACAGCAATTCCAATTCAGGCGAAGCAGAAAACGGTAGTACGGAAAATGACAGTTCAGAAATCGGAGAAGAAAATTCCGATGGACTTCTTGTAAATGCTGTGTCAGTCCAGATAGGTCAAAACGGAAAAACCAATTACAGCATAACAATGTATGACAATGCAGAGGCAAATACCATGCTGGGGTATCTTTCCGGTTCTCCGCTGCTGTTTCCCACCTATACCTATGACACCGAGCAGGGATTTGTAGCTCAGACTGTCCGCGGTTCATATGAAAGAGATGATGAGATCACCGTCACAGATGTTCATGCAGGCGAACTGTATTTATTTAACGGAAGTCAGCTCCGTTTTTATTTCAAGGATGTGGAGGGTGCAAATATTACAGCTGCTCCAATAGGATATTTTGTGGAAGCCGGAGATCTGGCTGACGCTGTCCGGCAGGCTTATGAGGACAGTTATAATAATGTATGGGGCGTTGAGGTTTATTTCGTTATAACAAAGAATTAAGGAGGAATCACTATGAAAAGATTTGTGCGTGCGGTCACAGCAATCTTTTTAATATTTTCTCTCGTCGCTTGCAGCGCCGATTCAAATCGGCCTGATACGGAAGATGTTTCATTGACAGAAAACAGCTTGCAGGATTCCGAGCATTCCGAAACGGAAAAAAATTTACCTACAGAGGGAAATACACAGGATACCGGGTATACCGAACCCGAAAACAGCGGCGGTACGGATATTATTCTGAATATGAATGACACGAATATTCACGCAAGATTATATGACAACGCTGCAGCAGATGCTTTTTTGAATTTGCTGCCGTATACTGTCACGGTGTCCAGAGCAGCGGATGACTTGTGCGGCTCGGTCTCGGAACAGCTTGAGCATGACCCGGCTGAGGATCAGGACACATGGGCTATCGGAGAGATCGGTTGGTTCGATGGCTGGTTTACGATCCTGTGCGATAATGAAGAAGGGATGCCAAAGCGTACAAGAACGATCATCGGCAAAGTATATGAAGAAGATATTTCAGTCATGCAGTCCTTTACGGGCAGTGTAAAGATCACGGCATCTTTGGAAGAAACCTTTTCTGACACGGGCACAGGCGAGGCGGATACACTAATAGACGAGGCGGATACACCAATCGTTTATTTCACCTCGGACATATCAGCGGAATCGCTTACAGCAATTTATGAAAAGCTGAACTGGACACCGGAAGGAAAAGTGGCGGTAAAGCTCAGTACTGGCGAACCTCCTGCAAGCAACTATCTGCGTCCGGAGCTTATTGCCGATGTGGTCAGTGCTGTGGACGGTACTATCGTTGAGTGCAATACTGCCTATGGCAGATCTCGTGCCGAAACCTCCATGCATTATCAGGTGGCAAAGGATCACGGATTTACCGATATTGCAGATTTTCAGATACTTGATGAAGACGGTTCTATGACTCTGACAGTAGACGGCGGAACAGTCCTGACTGAAAACTATGTGGGAGCAGCATTTGCCGATTACGACTGCTATCTGGTGCTGTCACACTTTAAGGGTCATGCAATGGCAGGCTATGGCGGAGCTATCAAAAACATTTCTATCGGGCTCGGTTCAAGTGAAGGAAAAAGCTGGATACATTCTGGCGGTACAAAAAAGAA
Organism: Oscillospiraceae bacterium; assembly: GCA_022508825.1. Lineage (GTDB taxonomy): Bacteria > Bacillota > Clostridia > Oscillospirales > Ruminococcaceae > RGIG8773. The sequence continues at coordinate 5,901 of JAFLUI010000049.1, read as the reverse complement.
AGGCTTTAGCGGAAAGCAGGACATATTTCTTGAAGCAATGGCAGAGGCGGGAAAGTCGGTCTCGGACTATCTCGGAAACGGCGAGAAGATCGTCTACATCAATGTTATGAACCGTTTATCTGTAGACTGCGACTGTAACGGTCATCCTGCTGAGCCTGATATGCACGATATTGGAATTTTAGCTTCTGCCGACCCTGTTGCGCTGGATCAGGCCTGCATTGACCTTGTTTATGCGGCAGAGGACAGCGGCAAGCTTATCAAGCGTATCGAATCAAAAAACGGGCTTCATACGCTGGAACACGCAGAAGAGATCGGTCTTGGAAGCCGCACTTACGAACTGGTGAACATAGATGATTGACATTTTACAGCGTGAGTGGGTATATTTCTGGTACTACTTCACCCTGCAGCTTAAACAGATATTTCCCTATTGGGTGCTGGGAATGGTGCTTGGCTCGGTCATTTCCGTTTTTGCAAAAGAACGGATACACGGATTGTTCCGCAGAATGGGCGGGACAAGGCTCGGCGTACTTGGCATAATTCCGGCAAGTATTCTTGGAATTGCTTCGCCGCTGTGTATGTACGGTACTATTCCCCTTGCGGCGTCCTTTTCCCGAAGCGGTATCCGTGATGACTGGCTGGCGGCGTTTATGATGAGTTCCATTCTGCTGAATCCGCAGCTCATTCTGTACAGCACGGCTCTTGGGACAACAGCGCTGATTATCCGTATTGCTTCAAGCTTCCTTTGCGGTATCGCAGCGGGAATTCTGATACGGATCTTCTATAAGGACAAAGGCTTCTTCAATTTTGAGGGTTTCGATGAACCGCATAACCATGATACCGACCCGAATCTGTTTCTGCGGCTGATGAAAAACATCGGCAGGAATATTAAAGCAACGGGAGGGTACTTTCTGATAGGCGTCATTCTTTCGGCACTTTTTCAAAGATATGTTCCTGCTGAATTTGTGGCAGACCTGTTCGGAGATAACCGGGGATTTGGGGTGCTTATGGCGGCAACTATCGGCGTTCCGCTGTATGCCTGCGGCGGGGGAACAATCCCATTATTGCTGGCGTGGCTGGATGACGGCATGAGTATGGGAAGTGCGGCTGCGTTTATGGTCACAGGTCCGGCGACAAAAATAACAAATCTGGGTGCAGTAAAGATCGTATTGGGAATAAAACGGTTTATTCTGTATCTTGCGTTTACAATTATATTCGCTCTTTTTACAGGGTGGGTTATTGATTTATTTTTATGAGGTGAAATATGAAAAATTATGATGGATCATTTATGCTTATTCAGGAAAGATTTCTGAATGGGGAGATCGAAAAAAACGGACTTCAGGACAAAAAGAAAAAGGCTCTGATAAGCCTTGCCTGTCTGACTGCGATTCAGACTATGGGCGAAATTCCCGCAAAGGTGAATGAAGCAGTTTCAGCAGGGGCAGATGTTACGGAAATCAAGGAAACGCTCTATCATACTGCGCCGTATATTGGTTTTCCCAGAGTAAAGGAAGCTCTGTCTGTTGTAAATGCAGAGCTTGAAAAAATGGGTATTGATCCCGAGGAAACCGACCAAAGCACAGTAACTGCCGATACTCGTTTCGACAAAGGATTAGAAGTCCAAGTCCGGATTTTCGGAGACTTTATCTATTCCATGCGTGAAAATGCGGCTCAGGAAACGAAGCATATTCAGGATTGTCTTTCGGCGCATTGCTTCGGCGATTACTATACAAGGGGAACTCTTGACCTGAAAATGAGGGAACTGATAACTTTTGTTGTAATTTGTTCAATCGGCGGCTGTGAATCGCAGGCAAAGTCCCATGCTGCCGCAAATATCAATGTGGGAAACACAAAAGAGCTGCTTATTCAGGCATTGACCACCTGTCTGCCCTATATTGGCTATCCGAGGACGCTCAATGCTTTGAATTGTATTAATTAAAGAAAAATAAAGGGGTAAATAATATGAACAGCAATATTTCAATCGAAAAATTTCTTGAAGAAATGAACAGCGGAGAGCAGATGAAAGCAGGCTCAGCTGTACATCTTAAAATGCACGAATTAAGCCAGGAAGCTCTGAAAATTACAATGGAGATCAACAACGCTTACCACACTCCGGAAGAAATTCTTGAGCTTATGGAGAAGCTGACAGGCAGAAAGATCGGAGAACGTTTCGGACTGTTTCCTCCCTTTTATACCGACTGCGGAAAGAATATCCACATAGGCAGCGGAGTGTTTATAAATTCAGGCTGCAAGTTTCAGGATCAGGGCGGCATCTATATCGGAGACGGCGCACTTATCGGACATAACACCGTTCTTGCAACGCTTAATCACGGTATGCTGCCTGAGGAGAGGGGCGACCTGATCCCCAGACCCATTCACATTGGCAAAAATGTATGGATAGGTTCAAATTCCACAATTCTGCCCGGTGTGACTATCGGTGATAATGCGGTCATTGGTGCAGGCTCGATAGTAACTAAGGATATTCCGGCTGACATGATAGCTGTGGGAAATCCGGCAAAGGTTATTCGCAGTATCTATAAAAAATAAAAATATGGAGGAATTATTATGTTAGGAAATTTTGAGTACCACAATCCCACAAAGCTGTATTTCGGTGATGAATCACTGCAATACCTTAACACGGAGCTGAAAAACTACGGCAAAAATGTCATGCTTGTCTATGGCGGCGGCTCTATAAAGAAAAGCGGTCTTTATGATGAGATAGTGGACATTCTTAAAGAAAATGGCAAGAACATTGTCGAGGATTCGGGAGTTATGCCAAATCCCACAGTTGAAAAGCTGAATGAGGGTGTGAAGATCGCAAGAGAGAACAATGTTGATCTGATACTTGCAGTTGGAGGCGGCTCGGTATGCGATTATTCAAAGGCGGTGTCAGTTTCCGTTCACTGTAACGATGATCCCTGGGAAAAATACTATATTCGCTTTGAGGAACCTGACTGCAAGATCGTTCCTGTGGGCTGTGTTCTGACAATGGCAGGAACAGGCTCGGAAATGAACGGCGGAGCAGTCATTACCAATCACGAAACAAAGCAGAAGATAGGTCACGTTTTCGGAGATAATGTCATGCCGAAATTCTCTATCCTGAATCCTAAATACACTATGACACTTCCAAAATATCAGATGTGTGCCGGAATATATGACATTATGAATCATATCTGTGAGCAGTATTTTTCAGGAGAGGACGACAATACCAGCGACTACATCAGCGAAGCACTTATGAAATCGGTGATAGCCGCAAGCCGTATTGCAAAGGACGATCCCAACAATTATGAAGCACGAAGCAATATAATGTGGACTGCTGCATGGGCGCTGAATACTCTTGTTGCAAAAGGAAAATCCACCGACTGGATGGTGCATATGCTTGGACAGTCTGTAGGAGCTTATACTGACGCTACTCATGGCATGACCCTTGCGGCAGTTTCGCTTCCATATTACAGATACATTATGAAATACGGACTTCCGAAATTCAAAAGATTTGCTGTCAACGTATGGGATGTTGATCCTGCCGGAAAGTCTGACGAGCAGATCGCTGCAGAGGGACTTAACGCAATGGAAAGCTGGATGAACGAGCTTGGTCTTGTTATGAATATCAGCGATCTTGGAGCAACTGCTGATATGATCGAGGGTATTGCAGACGGTACGATAATTATGACAGGGGGCTATAAGGTTCTGGATCGTGATGAAATTATCGGAATACTGAAAGCAAGCTTGAAATAAGGGTACTTACTATTATAATAAAATCCCGACTTATTCAGCCAGGAATCAGTCGGGATTTTATTATTTTATATTCGATTATTGTGATGGGGCTGTTGCACGAGCGTGTAGCAGCTCTGACTCATATCCCGATGGCGGCAAAAAGGTAAAATAAGTAAATTGGAATAAAAAATACCCTAAAAAGGGTAAACAAATCCAAGCCTCCGATGATTTCGGAGACGTTTGGTAAATATAGGAATGGGCAAATTATCCTGATTTAAGCTCAAAAAGAAAGAGAAATACCTAATCGGTTCTGAGAGATCTTAGCAGCGAACTTCTTAAAGTTGTATGCTATAGCCAGTAATGTAAACTCGGTTTTAATGTTGGATTTTCCTCTGCACAGGAATCTACGGAAAGAATAATTCTGCTTGATAACGCCAAAAGCACCTTCCGCCTGAATGCTTCTGTTCATCCGAAGCTGCCTTCCAAACTCGGTGGTAATGTTATCCTGACTTTCCTTTCTAAGCTCATGAAACCTATGCGATACCATAAAGGTTTTCTCTCCCTTTGCTTTTGTGCAATTCTGCCTGTATGGACAACCCTCGCAGTTCTCACATTTGTAAACTGCTTTTTCGGTCACAAATCCTGTTCTGGTCTTTTCGTATTTTGTTTCCACTCTCCAAAGTATTCTGTCAGCCTTGCATACGTAAATATCTCCCATCTCATGGTACTCCATATTTTCTGCCTTGCCATACATGGTGTGATAGTTTTTGCTTTTCTGTTTCTTGTAATTTGCTGGCTTAATGTATGAAACAAGGTTATGAGTTTTAAGATAAAGATAATTTTCTTCACTTTCATATCCTGCATCACATATGATATTTTTCAACACAAACTGCTCAAATTTGTTGAAACGCTCCAGAAACGGGATGAGAGTATTCACATCGTTACGTTCGCTTGATATATCTATGCCTACAATATATTCGCCCTCTACTGCTGTCTGTATGTTGTATCCCGGTTTAAGCTGTCCGTTTTTCATGTGGTCTTCTTTCATTCTCATAAAGGTTGCGTCCTTGTCTGTCTTGGAAAAGCTGTTCCTTCCGTCAAATAGACTGTTGTAATATTCGTATTGTTCCATTTTGCTCTGATATTCTTCAAGCTTCTCCAGACTTCTCTGCATGGGATTCCTGCATTTTCTCTTTCCGATGATTCTTTCTATGCCCAGCTTTTTCATCAGGCTTGAAAGTGTTTCTATCATTGCTTTTACCGGTGTATTGTCAGGGAATTTTATGCCATACGATCTGATTTCTTCAATCAGGTCTGGCAGCTTGTTTCTTAACTTCTGTTCATTCTTTGTCACTGCTTTCTGCCAGACGAAACTGTACCGATTGGCGTTGGCTTCTATCTTTGTTCCGTCAATAAAGATATTTTCCCCGCTTACTTCTCCCTCTTTCAGAAGATAACTTACAAGGGCTATGAATACACGTCCTGCCTGTTCGACCATTGCTTGTCTGAATCTGGATACTGTCGAGTGATCCGGTGCCGAATAATTTTCTAACAGCCACATAAAGTTGATGTCTCTTTTGCATCGTTCTTCTATTTTCCTGCTGGAATATGTTCCATTCATATATCCGTATATCAGTACTTTCATTAGTATATCTTCCGGTATATCCCCATTCCATTCTGATTCTGTTGTAAATTCTTCTGTCAGGTAAATATCGTCAATAATATCGCTCATTAATTTTACTGGATCTTTTTCGTCGATATACACATCATGATTCATATTCAATCGCAGTTGACAACTTTTCATTTTTATGGTATAATCCTTTCGTGGTTTAATTGTTCTTCACTTCTATTATACCACACAAAACACCGCTTGGCTATTCGCCTGCGGTGTTTTTCTTACTTTATGGCTGCAACAGCCCCTTGACATGGACTCATTATCGCACCTTATTGAAAGTCAACAGCGAAAATGCAAGAAAATAATCTCCCTCTTTTCGGTCAAATATGCCACGCAATATCCGCTGTAATCTACAAGATGCCGGTTTCGCTTGTGCATACAGCCTTTGGTGTAGGAATCGGAAGTGTATACTATTTTGTCGGCTTTGGATAGTATATCGGCGTACTCTTTTTTCATTTCCGCACTCCAATACTTGTCCTGTTCTTTGCAGGGCAGAACAAGTATCAGATTTATTT
>JAFLUI010000048.1 GCA_022508825.1 Oscillospiraceae bacterium | reverse complement strand
GGTATCATCTATCTGCTGCGAACAACTATAACCGATATTAATAGTATTTATTTTGCCAACAAACCTTTTTTCATATGATTTTGTATCGCTTAAGAAAATTGAATTTTTATCCTTTACACTGCCATTTCTGAATTTAAAAGTAACTTCTTCATTTCCGCCGTAAATGTAAACAGAATTATCATCTGATATTCTGACACAGGAAAGCACTTCAAAGGTAAGACCTGCTTCATGATCGACATAACCATATACCATTACTCCGTTTGTGTTTTCGTCACACGCAAACACGTCAGACAGTTGTAACAAATCAACATCACATATAACAAAAATTTTATGATATACATCACGAAAATTCAACTCAGAGATTAGCATATTGACCTCCTGCTATGTAACAATCTATAGCCTGATGATTATTCTCCCTTAAAACCAATTGGAATCTTTTCAGTGCTCGTTTTCTTAGACTTTTTCTTGCCACTTTCGTTTAAGTCAGGTTCAACTTCCGTTGAAATTTCATCATCCGATTCTTCAACATCTTCCTTGTCAAGCACAAGCGCAATAACTGAGCTGTGTGTTATAAACATAGTTCGCGCATAAGCGTAATCCTCTATCTTGTCACAAAGACGGCCAGCGCTTATTGTTCCCTGATAAACAGTGTTTGTGCTGTTTGCCACATAACCTATCCTATCAATAAATGGCAGACAAGCGCATATTGCCTCCTCATCATAATCATTGTCCGGTTCCTTGACAAGCTTGAAGATTCGTCCGATTTTAAATGGTTTCGTCCCGTAATAGTGCTTCAATCCAGTAATTGTAACAAAAGTTGCTGCCTGCATAATTACACCTCCATGATTGCAATATTTCTTACTATTATTAATATATCACAATCAGATGTGTCATTTTCAGGACAATGGATACAGCTGTGCAAAAATCTTTTGATACAAATCTGAAATAATATTGAATGGCGTTTTTAAAGCGTAAGCATTTCGTGCTCTATAAAACTTTCCTGTTCAACTGTAACCTTTTCATATACAATAGCTGAAATAATATCTTTAAATATATCATAAGCTGAATCTAAAGTCAATTCATTCAATTTTGCTATATAATCATCATTTTTCTTTAATCCATTCTCCTTGTATCGGTTGTATGAATCAATATCCATATTAAGAGGCTGCAATGTATTTATAATGTTATTTTTCAACCTCATAAACATTTTAAATCCACCGTAATCAATATCTCCCCAAAAATATTTAGGTATATCCGTCCCGGAGCATATCTTTGAAAAAAATTCTCCTCGCTGCGGACTGTAAAAGCCACCGTGATATACCACTAATTCCCTATCGCTTTTATTGTTAAGACAATACTCCGAATAATTTGTTTTATTTTCAATAAAAATTATTCTGTCAGTTTTAAATATATCCACATTATGAATTTCGGATATGCACTCGCTTGAAACACAAGCACCATTTTTTATTGGAGAAAAATCAACCACGCCGTTTGCAAATGATATTTTTATGTTTCCGCAAAATTCAAATATCTCAGGCATCATAATTATACCCACCTGTGCCAGCACTTCGCGATCACTAACTTCTTCAACATCAATTAAATTGGGCTCATTATTTTTTATTGTTGTAACAATATGCTGCTTTATTTCTCTTTCGAAAAATTTTGAATCCCCATACACATTGACACTGAAAGCTCTCATTGATATGGGTTTGCCTTTAAGTTTACTTATATTTGTCAGCGCACTCAAAAAATTATTTATAAGCGTATGTTCGTTATTCCATATGCCAGTTATTTTATTACTCGTCAAAATACTGCTTCTGGCATTTTCAAGATAGTTATATATCCAGTCATTATTGACTTCATTCAACGTCTTATCTATCCTATTGACAACGGCATTGACTTTAATATTCTTTTCTGTTCTCTCAAGATATCGGTATGCTATTTCAACATTATCAAGATCAAGCCAAATGCTGTTAATTATGTAATTTTTCTGTATCCAATCAAATTCAATGTAACCTTTGGTTTTTAATGAGATCATATCGTCTCTGAAGATACCATATTCTTCGCTTTCAATGTCAGGTATATTCACTTCCTTTTTACTGCACACAATGCGAACTCTGCGGTTGGAACCAGCAGTCCGAGCTTCAAATTTGTCCAACAATTTGTTCAAAACAAGAGATTCATAATCCATTATACTTCCTCATTCATTTCCTTTGTCCATTCAATTACCGTAGATCTGTATATACTTCCATCTGCTTCTTTATGTACAAGTAACGTTTTATCGGAAACTGGAGCAATATCAGCAACCTTTTCCGGAGGTGAACAGATAATTGCCTGCAATCCAAATTTTTTCAGCAGCTTTACACTTTCAATAATACGCTCGCCGTCCATTTTATTGAAAGCTTCATCAAATATAACAATTCTTGCAGTATTGCTGTATTCATTACTATAGTTGATCCTATAAAGCTGTGCAAACGAAGCCAGTACAGAAATATAAAACGGAGTTTGAATTTCTCCTCCCGATTTTGTAGAAATCGACTTTGAAAGCCTGTCGGTTCTGCCGCTGCTGTCTGTTGAAAGCAAATCAAAAGTAAGATACGTTTTATATTTACTGAATAATTCAACATTTTGAACCGTTTTTCCAGAATCGTCAGAGCTGATGATCTGCGCAAATAAATTATCTATTACACTGCCGTATTTGTTTGTAAAATCATAGCTGAATAACCCCACATTCCCATTTTCAAGCAGAGGGGACATTATCATATCGTAATATTCATAATATGCAGGATTTGCTTTTACTTCAAACCGATATTTATCGTTTCCGAATTGAGCCAATTTAAGTGCATTATTGAGATTATCAATATTATCGTATGCAGTCTGAATATTTTTTCTGAGTTTATACAGAAAATCACTTTTGAACTGTTCCATTGCGTCATTTTTAGCACGTTCAATGTTCACCCTATATTTAGGCAGATCATAATCCTTGATTTTCTCATACTCATTATAATATTCTCTATTGTCAGACACATCAGATACTTTAAAAGAAGTCTGTTCTTCTGTATTGTACTCGCTTCTTTTTTCAAGAAGCTTATCTTCTTGTTCTTTTATAATAGAAACTGTTGCTTTTACCGGAGATACAAACTTATTTACAACAGCACCGGGACTGCCGCATTCAGATAATTCAGAATTATATCTGCCAATTCCCGTTTCACTGATATAGTCATCTGAATAGTTTTCAGAAATATGCTGTTTTCTTTCAGATATATCTGATTCTAATTGTGGGATTTTCTTTGAAATGGTGTCATCTTTTTCATGTTCAAAATCGCAGATAAACCTGAATGTTTTATCCTTTTCAGAATTTGCAGCTTTGATCTCTTCTTTTTTATTATCAATTTTCTTATCCATTTCCTCCAGCCATAGCAAGTCCAGTTTGTCCAGCTTCTCCTGAATTTCTGCAAGTTTCTGCCTTGCTTCACTTCTGTCGCCATAAACTTCAAACATTGAGTTTACGGTTGAGGAAATATAATTTTCAGACAGAAACCATTCATCTGAAACAACCGCTCCAACAGCACTTTCAATTTTGCATTTCTCGTTAATTGTTGCAGATAATTCATTAACTTGTTTCGTTTTATTTTCTATCTGCTTTTCAATTGAATTTCTTCCTATGTACGGATTATTGTACGCATCACGATTTAATGATTTTACGGAAAAATTGTTATACAGCATACATTCCCTGGTTACAGATGTTCTGAAATCACGCAGCTTATTATCACTGTAACAACGCATCACTTTTCCAAGCAAATAATTAATATAAGCCTGCACATATTTGTCATCACTTTTTACGACTTCTGCCAGACTATTTTCAAATATTTTAGCATTATACTCATATACTTTTTTTAAATCAACAACGGCATATTCATGTATATTGCCCTCGTTTCTCACTCGCTTGTATATCTCATAAGCATCCATAAAATACTGTGGCTGAACAATAATATTCATTCGTTGAGTATTAAGATATCCTTCGACAGCATTATGCCATTCCTCATCAGTTATTTCCACCAGATCAGCAAGAAAATCCACCGGTATCTTTTTTCCGTATTTTTGTTCTAATCCTTCTGAAATTGCTTTCTTCAGACGTTCTGCCTTTGGAGGGTACGGCTTTATTCCTTGTTTAAGTGAAGCAATCTGTTTTTTCAAATCGTCTGACTGAATCTTCAATTCATTTATTTCACTTTTAATTTTATCCCAGATGGGATCAAGGATTTTTTTCAAGTCAATATAACGCTCCCGTATTTCAATAAAGAAACCTGCAGAAAGAAGCTCAAAATCATTTTCAGAAAATTTTTCCGTTCTTGACAACAGCGTCTGAAAATTATAAATAGCTGTAATAATATCCTCCTCGTCTTTTTGAATATCATTGCACTTTAACAGCTTGTCCAACCAACGGACAGATGCTGTTTTCGTTTCTGTAATAAATACAGAAAGAGTTTTATCGTATTTTTCAATCTCCGCTTTAAATCTCTTTTCTTCTGATTCAAGCCACTCGCCCTTGTTATCCACCCAATATTTTGTCCTGTCCTGAACAAGCTTGTCCCGTTCCGTTTCAAGCTGCTCAATATATTTGCCTATATCATCATATTTTTTCTGAAACTCAACTATATCTTCATTATATTTTTCCAAATCTGCATGGGCTTTATCAAGCTGTTCTAAATAGTCATTATAAGTTCCGTAATCGATCAGGAATTGCTGTATTTTATGCCGTGCGCGGAGTTTTTCAATTTCGGAAAACATATTACAGATAACGTTCAGCTTCTTCAATTTTTCTTCAAATTTCTGAGCCATTTCCTCCTGGTGCTTATAATCTAAAATGCTCTCCTGCATAGCAATAATGTCAATATCATCCTCAATATCGCATACATTTTCGGTTATAAATTTTTCAATGTCATTTATAGGCTCAAAGGAAATGGCTTTTTTCAGCATTGAAACAAATTTTTCATCCTGAATGTTAAGCTTCATGAGAACAATTCTTTTATACGCCTCTGCTGTGTCTTTTGTATCAAATCTGTTGGGATGGTTTTCTTTAAAATACTGTGTAGCTCTGCGGCTGTCCATAGTTTTTCCATTCTCAATAAAATGGCATTCAGGAATCAGGCTTCTGAGATAAAAGAAACGTTTATTTATTTCACTTCCATCGGAAAAGCTGTCAAAAATTGCTCCCAGACAAAAATATTCCGACTTAAAATCATCATAAAATTCCGCAACGATATATGTACTGAAATCTTTACCCTCACGAAGGCTTTTATTTCCGTTCTCAACATCCTCGCCCATTGAACCGATAAGGTAACTCTTTAATGTTCTCTCGGACTTTTTACTCGCAGCACGATTAAATCCTGTGCTTCTGGTTTCTCCCATCAGAACTACCTGAAGCGCATCAATTATGGTGGATTTACCTGCTGAATTCTTACCCGTAAGGAAATTAATTGTATCAAAATCAATTATAGTGTGTTGAAAAAAATGCCAGTTAATCAACAAGAGCCGTGTTAGTTTCTTCATTTGATAAATCCGACCTTTCTGTTTTTAGAATATCACAAATCATCTTGCATTTTTCATTTGGAACTGCAATGAGTATAGACGGCAAAACAATAAATCTACATTCAAAATCATCATAACTGTTATCAACTTTTCTTATCAGATTATGATTTTCCAGAATGCTGAAAGATTCCTTGATTTCCTTTTGAGGCGGCTTTTTGGGATAAAGGGAAAATTCATTTACTATTTTCCCAAACAGCTCTCCCACCGTCACGCAAACATCATTTGTATCGCTTGCCTGAGCACGATGATCCTCATAAATAATTCGCATAGTAATAAGCATAACCGTTGGAAGTTTATCCAGCGTAAGTTTATTATATCCATCAACATTTCTGACATAAATAATACCATATTGGGAATCTTTATATATTTTCCAACCACTCATCTCAAGATAATCTTCAAAAAGCCCCATATTGCTTTCTATGAAACGGTATTCCCTTGAAATACGCCTATCCGTACTTTCTCTCAAAATGTATGTTACCGATAAAAGCATATTGCAGATACGTGAAAACTCGTCTTTTTCTTTTTGTGTCATTTCCTCAAATCTTTGTAAATTCATTTTTCGCTTCTCCTTCTGTACACTATGTATGGCAACTCATACTTATCAGATTTAACAAATTGATCTGATATGTCTATCATATATTTAGAATTTCTATCATTTGCCTGAACAACAGATAATAAAGTCATAATGTATGTTTCGTCATCATTGATGTCAAAATCGGCAGTCGTTATTTCTGTTTTTCCTTCCAGAAGCTTGTCCACAAAAGCAGATACATTTTGTTTGCTGTACTTATTATTCATTATCTGCATAGCCATAGCTTTCGCTTTTATTTGAAAATCAAGGGGGTCTTCCGTCATAATGAGCTCTGAATTTCTGCTCCTTTTAACAGCTTTTTTTCTTTCATAAAGACTTTCATTATTAACATACGACAATTCGTACAGCTCAAATGCATCCGATAATAATTCGCACGCTCTTTCAGAAATCCTATCATCAGAAATATGCTTTAGCAACGAAATCAAATTGCCTTTAACAGTCTGATCAGAATTTATTAAATAATCTATTTTCTGAGTTGTTGCTCTTGTATATTGACGATTTTTCCTGTCAATTACATTAATAAAGTCCTTTTCCAAATTATCATAGGTATCAATTATATAATGAATCTTCTGCAAAATATCATTTCTGCACTCGTCTATATCAATATCTTTTTGAGTTGTTACAATATACCGAACCATATTTTCAATTGAGTCTTCCTCAATGAGCCATTTTTTCAATATACTCTGCATAGGTATTTTATATTTTGGAACAGAGTCTCTAATTTTTAGCGGTTTTAATATTCTTGCAACTATTTCTTCCTGATATCTTTCATAATGGGATTGAAGCACATTATTTACATTAAGCGTATCTATAAGCTGCTGATTATAATATGTTATGCTGTGATAAACTGATTTTAAGCTTTCAACAAGTTTTTCGGTTCTTTCGGCTGCATCATTTAATGCCGTTATCATTTCGTAAACATCTCGCGTATCATCTGCATTTTTTAATGATGAGTATGTCGAATAAACATAAGCAAAATTCTCTGTTTCGGAAACATTTGATATATCATAAAGAAGCTGTATGATTTTATAGCTGAATCCAGGAACAGTAACATATTCCTTAAAGTCATTTTCCGTTTCGATCAATATCCATCCGACAGTTTTTAATCTGCGTACCAAAAAATGTGCTTTACCTGATAATGAATATTCACTCTCAAGCAGTTCATCTTCCGAAAAATCAGCCATAATGATCTCATCTTCAAGCTTTGATATTATCATTGATATTAAATCATCTTTGGATATTTTTAAATGTAGTTTAAAAGCTTCCAATAAAACAAATAACGTCTTTACATATAGCCCTTTATTTTTTGAAGCTAAAACAGAAAATAAATTTTCCGGTATCACATCATACAGATTCAAAATGTCAGCCCCTTTCAAATCTATCCCTTACTTTATCCAACTGACTACATATACTATTAAAATCGCCGCTTAAATCCAATGGCCGTACATAAAACTTTTTCCCGCATATTTCGGTCTCACATCCATCATTTAAAATAACATTATCCTTGGTTTTAGCATAAAGAAGCATACCTGAAACTTCACCAGGAAACGCAGCAGATTCATTCATCACATAGGTAAAAATCTGATAAAGATTGTGTGAGTGAAAACTATCCTTGCCATAATGCTGCTGTGTGGTATGAGAATAAAATTTTGCATCAATTATCAGACGTTTATCATCACTTGTCAGCACTATATCAGACCTCATTTCAGGGAACATTTTGTCCTCTTTTCCTGTAAAATTCCACCTGATTTTAGGAGCATCGGGGCTCATGTCACTATGATGTTTAACATAATAATTCAAAATAAATTTTTCGTACAGCTTATTCAGATCGCTGTCGGAAAAATCAACAAGCTTGACATCACCATCATCTGTTGAATGAAGCATATTCTCACAAATTATCCTGCACACGCTCATCAATAGACGGTATTCCCTGTTATTTCTGCTGTAAATAAGAGCGTCCCATTTTACATTTGCAAGCTGGATTTCTGAAACATTTCCAAAATAACGGACTAATCTCCTAAGCTCAACTACCTGTTCCGTTTTGATATCTGAACGGATAAGCAACAGCATGACTGACTTAAGAATCATATTCATAAGCGTATTTTCGGTATATTCATCATAGTCACACGCAAGTTTCCGCCGAATAATACTATTTCTATTCACGGTTTCGGAGATGTTTATTTTGCCTTTTACTGACGCAAGCTCGTCCTCATAATTTTCATAGCTTCTGAGCAAACCTTTTTTAAGCTGATATGATACGCCTCTGATAATGATCTCCGACATAAGCTCACGGATATTATCAAATTCTTCGGGAGCAATGGAAACAATACTTTGCTCCTGCAAATCCCGAAAGGCATATGCAAGCATATAATAAATGTTGCCGATAGGTATGCTGTTTTTATACAGTTTCATTTTCTTCTCCATAGCTCAATAATGCTTCAAGCTTTTTTCGCTCAACTTTTAAAGTGTTTTCATTATCAAACCAATACTCTTCAATAGTTGGAATTATCTCATATTCAATAATGTTCTTCACCAAAGTATCGTTGATTTCATTCGGATTATCAACGCAAAAATAACTATGACCGATCTCAAATCCTTTGCCAAGTGATCTGTCCTTTGAAATCACTTCATTAAGATTTTTTACAGCTTCAATTGCTTTATGGAATAGTTTACATTCGACTGATGAATACTTATTGTCAAATGTACTATTTTCAAATGCAGGAGTCATTGTATAGAACGCAAAACGCCTGCGAAGTGCATAGTCGATCATGGCAAGACTACGGTCAGCGGTATTCATCATACCGATAATATGCAGATTGTCAGGTATGTAAAATGAATTACCCCCATATACAAGATTAACCTTGTTCTTGTCGCCGCGCTTATCTGCTTCAACAAGCATGAGAAGTTCGCCAAAGATTTTACTGAGGTTGCCGCGATTTATTTCGTCAATAATGAAAAAATATGGTTCCTGTGGATGTTCCTTGCACCGTTCACAGAAGTTAAAAAACGCTCCACTACGCAGTTCAAATCCGCCCTCCTCATTCGGACGATATCCAATGATAAAATCTTCGTATGAATAACTCTGATGGAACTGTACCATTTTTATTCTTGCATTATCTTTTACACCCATTAAAGCGTATGCAAGCCGTTTTGCCGCAAAGGTTTTTCCGACACCTGGAGCACCTTGCAGAATAATATTTTTCTTGTTCTTTGACAGAGATGCAAGCTTGTTAAATTCACTTTCTTTTATAAATACCTCAGAAAGAAATTGCTCCTTATTATACTCATTTGGAATAACAATATCAGGTGTATTATTTAGAATAGTATTATAAAGATAGCACAAATTACTATCATCAGTAAACATATAATATGTTGTATTAAGACCTTCATCACTATTTGGCAGATTAATATTGTTATCATTGAACCATTTCCATTGAACATTTCTGCAATGGCTGTATTCATATGTTTCGTCAAAATAATAGTCGCTGTCTATCGCTCCAATGCCTAACAGCTTCTTCCCATGTTCGGCAATCACATATGTATTATTGCTTTTTGAATCACAAAACGCAATCATTTGATTTGCAGTTTTACTTGCAACACCTTTATTATAATCATAAGTGTCCATAAGTTCATTAACAAGTTCATCTTTTTTAAAGTTATTATTTTCGTCAGAAAATTCAGAAAGATCGCCTATTTCGCTCCAACCAATTGCCGCATAATTGTTTTCCCTCCACATATCCCAAAATTCACCGTTATCGCCGGTTCCGATTCTATAGAATTTTTTTATTCCACCAACATTTTTATGAAAAATTCTGCCGAAGATACTGCTTGAAATATTACACTCTTTTATAAATAGGGCTATCTGTCCCGCACGTACAATTGGATCAGTATGAGGAATAATATTTAATGCATAAAGCACATGTTTTTGCCAATCATCACTATAAAATTCGGGTATAATATCTGGATAAAGCATATGATAGTACTTCATTACCCATGTGTATGGTGAAAGTTTTGCTGCTTTAAAATCATCACTCATCATTTCATATTCTTCTACAGTAGTTGCTTTTTCGTAATTACTAATTATCATTGCCCCTTCAATGATTTTATCCCGGATTTCAGTTCCTTTTTTAATAGCTTCTGATTCGGTAAGTTCTTGTGGTTTTTTTGACGATCCGCTATGCCAGCATTGTGCGGCTTTTTTGAAAAATAATCCGAATTTATAAGCAGAACCGCCATTAATACCACCAAAATCCTTGCGCAAAGAACCCCTTTCAATATGATAACACAAACTATTATTTATGCCATTATCACTGTAAAAAATTTTATCAAGCAGTTCTTTCCCCGATAATGCTTTTAATTTCTCTGGATTAAATTCACCGCAAAACTGTTGACGGCGGTTTTGCTTTTCTGCCTCATATTCCGCATATTTTGGTGCTTCTGCTCTGAACCATTCCGGTGATAAATATTTTAACTGCTCATTCATTGATAATTACCTCAATTCACTTAAAATACTGTTGACAATTTATTCTATTATATCATACAATTACATTAATTTCAACATTTTAGCAATTCTTTGTTGAATTTTTGACGTTAAGCTCCGTTTGCTGTTTCAAAATCAGGACAACGGATTCAGAAAAAATCGGTATATATTATAAAACAAACCAGCGGTATTCTAAAAAATGATACCGCTGGTTATTTTATTACATGATTTGACAAAATTCGTCACTTAAAACGTCGTATAATTTCTAATAGCAGTTCAATATTATCGTCCGACAAGTCACTGGCAGCATCAAGTAGCTTTTGTTTTTATTTGCGTTTGTTAGCTTCATCAATCAAAGTGTCTACTGTTCCCATGATCCGTCCTTTATCCATTTCACTGAGCTGACGAACTTTTTCTATTAACTCGCTTTCATAAGGTGATAAGGTACTGGCTGTAAGTCCCTTTTTATTATTTGTTAGTCCTGCAATATAGTCAATACTAACGCCGTAAAACTTTGCCAGAGTAACTGCAAAATCAAATGGTACTGTGTGCTTGCCTTGTTCATAGTTTGTATAGGTTGTTTTGTGCATACCGAGCTGACTTACAAGCTGCTCTTGTGTAAGATCGCTATCCTCCCGCAAATCCTTGATTCTGTTGTAACGTTGCACAGTTACCCCTCCAAATGTTTGTATTTTTAAACGAATTATACCACATTTTATGTATTTTAGTTACAAAAATACAATGATTATAGTATAATATTTTAATAAATACAACGATTGTTGTATCAAAGGAGGAGCCGCATGATTTTAATTGTTTGTATTGACAAAAACGGCGGGATGGCATTTAACAACCGCCGACAATCGCAGGACATGAAGCTTCGGGAGCGGATACTGACCTTCACAAGCGCTGGTACATTGCTTATGAACAACTATTCAAGGGAAATGTTCGGAGATCACTCCCAAATCAGAGCAGATGAACATTTTCTTGACAATGCTCTTGACGGTGATTACTGCTTTGCCGAAGATATTGACGCAACTCCATACGAGGACAAAATCAGCAAGATCATTCTTTACAAATGGAACAGAGCCTACCCAAGCGACCTGAAATTTGGTATTTCACTATCAGATGGGTGGAAACTTGTAAAGACAGAGGATTTTCAAGGAAATTCACACGAAAAAATAACGGAGGAAATTTATGAGAGAGTTAAGTAAAAAAATAGCCGCACTTTTATTATGTGCGACCATTTCTGTTAGTTCATCAGGCTGTACCATATCAGACTATAACAACGATTATTCCGAAACCACTGCAAATGTACTGAACGATATTGAAGCCCAGGAAGGAAATCAACAAGAAATTGCACTTGTTGGAAATCTTTCAGAACATCAGCTTGAAGCAGATACATACCAAGCTTTTTCATTAAGTGACATACCTGACTATAATAATGAGCCTTATATAACTGTAAACGGCAACATTCCATTCTTCCATGAATCTGAATTAACGGACAAGTCATTTGAAAGCTATTCAGACCTTGATGATCTGGGACGGTGCGGCGTTGCCTATGCCTGCATTGGCAAAGACATAATGCCCACAGAAGAACGAGGAAATATTGGCAGCATAAAACCTTCCGGTTGGCAAACGGTCAAATATGACAATGTTGACGGTAAGTACCTTTATAACAGATGTCACCTGATCGGTTATCAGCTCAGCGGCGAAAACGCCAATGAGAAAAATCTCATAACCGGAACACGATATCTGAACATTGAATGTATGCTGCCATTTGAAAATATGACCGCCGACTATGTTAATGAAACAGGTAATCACGTTCTGTATCGTGTCACACCTATATTTGACGGTGATGATCTTCTGGCATCAGGCGTTCTTATGGAGGGATATTCCGTTGAAGATAAAGGCGAGGGTATATGCTTCAATGTTTTCTGTTACAATGTTCAGCCGGACATTATTATAAATTATGCGAACGGTGACAGTGAAGCAGTTATAAATAATACCACAACAACCACAGCCCAAGTCACAACAACAACTACACCGACCACCACTACTGCAGCTACTACCACAACCACGCCTACAACTACAACTGTAACCACTACAACAACTACAGTAACAACAACTCAAACTACTAAATCCCAAGGCACGACTTACATCTTAAATACCAACACGAAAAAATTTCATTATCCAAGTTGTTCAAGCGTAAAACAAATGAAGGAGTCCAACAAAAAGGAATATACAGGTGACAGGTCAGATGTAATATCGCAAGGATATGATCCTTGTAAAAAGTGCAATCCATAAAAAATGCAGCTATTATCGCATTCCGATAATAGCTGCACTATTTTTATCTCCCCCTATTCTTTTTCTTAGACCGCTCCTGTGCTTTATGCTCTTTCTCCTGCTCCTCTCTGATGACCCGCTCTACATAACCTTTGTCGCGAACATTGGCGAGCATATCTCTTACTCCACTGTAATCACGAGCCTTATTATAATAGAACAGCTTCCGTTCATCAATATCAGACTTCTTCTGTTCGAGTTCTGCAAGATCGTTCCTCAACCGTTCAAGTCCCGACATATTATAAACGCCATGCTTTTCGGCAGCGCGGTGACATTCTTCAAGCCACTCCTGATTCGGGAAATGCCTGTCCTTATTCTCCAGATAAATTTCCGCCATATGAATATCATCCCGAAGCTCTCTCGCTTGCCTTTGAATTGCGTTACCGTCAGAATCCGCAGCCTTTTTGGAATTTTTCATGCGTCCGATATTTTCTGCAAGCTCCTTTTCAGTAGTAATATTATCCACTCTCAGAATCGCAAGGTAATGAATGAGACTTCGCAATTTTTCATTATCATAAGCAACCTGATCATTCAGACGCAGGATCGTTTCGGCAAGTGCTCTCTGGATTTCCCCACTAACTGCGATACTGCCCTGTGACAATTCCTCTCGGATATCTTCGCAATTTTTATGAACCACATCATACCATTCGTCAAGAGAACACCTTTCCCTTGCCTCGCGTATCAGTCGGGAAATATAGTCCTCCCCACTGTTCATCATGTCGAAGGTATCTACAATGTCCTGATATTTTTTCACCTCTGCGGAAGCAGCATTCAGATTTTTCCGAACTGTCTCCAACACCTTTGCAAGCTCAGCAGACCTGTCTTTAAGAGATTGAATATCCTCCACCGATTTCAGACCGTACTTTTTGACTACCTCAACTGCTGCCTTATCCCTTTCCGACTTGGGAAAAATCCTTTGCACTCCCTTCATGCTGTTGAAATATCTTTCCGCAAGAGATACGATCCTTTTTGCCTCGGAATAATTTTCATTTGCAGAATTGACCGCTGCAACTGCGTCCTCCTTCGCCTTGACAGCCTCGGATAATTTTTGCCGTACCATGTCAATGGAGTTCAGATGCTCTTGGACAAGCGTTACATACTGCCCATAATAGAAATCGTGAGTTTCAATAGCTGGCTTTGTAAAACGATACGCACCACAACGCTGCATAAAGCTTCCGCACATATTATAATAGCTGTTGTGGAATCTGCCGTCGGAAATTCTCCTAATCAGACTTTCCTCGGTGTAGTTATCTCCCAGCGTTTTAGTCCGGACGAACCTCTGCTGTTCCGGTGCTCTCACCGAAATATACTTCCCACGCTTGACAGTGTACCCACGACGTTCCAACTCGGCAAGCAGCTCATCAAGATTTTTCACATCAGGGATAATGGAATCGATCGCTTTTCGTATCTGCTGCTTCCAGGACGTACCCTTTTTCTTATGCTCCCATTCGTTGTATGCAGATATTTTAGGCTGTACAGTCCGCGTCTTGTCATAGGTCTGAATCCCGAACTTCAAACACACCTCATCTGAAATTTCTTTAAGCTTGTTCAGCGATTTCTGATTGGAGTAAAACCGTTTTCCATCCAGATCATAAACATTGATTATGAAATGGGTGTGGATATGAGCCGTATCATTATGTGTTGCAACAAGTGCCTGAACATTCTTACCAAACATTTTCCGAACCGTTTCAAGTGCGATCTTGTTGGCGACATCTGCGGAAATTTTCTCTTTCGGATCAATGGACTGGACATAATGTATCAGCTTTACCTTGCCCTTTCCGCTTTCGGGGATAGGCTCGTTGAACCTTCTCCCCGAATAGAATTCATACACCCGCTTCATTTCTTCGTAAGCATTTTTCGGGTCGGACATACAATTCACAGCGGATACAAGCAAACCGTCATCTGTCTTTTGAGGATTGCATATATATTTCAGGCTGCACAATGGAGTTGCTCTGATATCGCGTGATTTAACATACGGCAAAGCCTTTCGTAGACCTCCTTCATCTGTCTGTAATCCTCAGCGTAAATGTTATTTATCTCGTTTGCTTTTCTGGCAAGCTGGTTTATGTTATTTCCTATCGCATTTAATTCCCGCGACAAAGCCGCCAGCTCTTTGAAATCAATATTTTTTGTATCCCCATGAACAGCCGCACGCACTATGTATTTTGTTGTGTCAATATTCAGCGCCACCGCTTTATCTTTGATAATTTCCCAATCATCTTCGCGGAATACTATTTCCTTTCTCTTGCCCTTTCTCAAATATTTTTTATCGCTCAATAAGCATACCTCCTGTTCTTTAAAAGGGTTTAGGAATTTCCCAATATCAAAATCAGTGGGTACATTGATTTTGCAGCCGTATCATTCCGCTTGAAAGCGGAATACGGTCACTCCGAATTTGTACGTACAAATTCTATGGCTTGCTATAATAACCCAAACCCCAAATATCTGCCGAGGGGAAACCCCTCGGCTTTAAATATGTACCCACTGTTTTTATCAACGACAGTTTATGATTTTCGCAAGCTCATCATTATCCTCGAACCATCTGCGTTCAAATGTCAGATACCTCTTTTTGGACTTACCGATACGCTTCTGCTTTCGGAACCGAAGTTTTATCCCATCATATTCAGGACAGATAATTTCCGCAAACAGCAGATCAGTTTCAACGCTCACAATATCCGCATTATGCTCCATCATAAAATCCTCTGCAAGTTCAAACACCTTGTCTGGAATTATGTAAACTCCCTTGTTGTCATAGTACCCAAGCAGCCTGTCGCCAAGCTCATCGGCTTTTTCGTGCTCCCTGCGATTCAGCAGGATATATTTCTGTGAAGCAAGCAGCTCATGTAGCCACTTCATAAAATCTGTCGCTGTTTTTGAAATATTCCGTTTCATTGTGTCACCTCAATTCTGTCTTCCATATTTTCGTTTTCGATCTCACCTCCCGTTCGTTTTGCAATCATATTGCAAAGTGCATCATAATTGATAAGTGCCTTTTTTCCTACGAATATTGCCGGCAGTTCACCTCTTTTTATCATCATCCTTAATGCGTACTCTGATAAAATCCCTGTTTGTGCTGCCTCCCTTATCGACATCAAATGTAGTTTCCTCATATATCGTCCTCCTTATAATGTATATTGTAGAATGAACTACAATTATATTATACACAGAGCACTACAATTTGTCAAGTTTTTTTAGAAAAATTTTTCTCATGCTTATATTTTATATAAATCAGTACCCACAAACGCCTTATTTACACTATTTTATTATGATATTAATGTATCCGCGAGGATATTTATCATAAATTCAAAAAACTTTTCAAAAAACTATTGACTTTTGTAGTTCACACGAGTATAATATATATTGAAAGGAGGATCATCATGGGAATATCAATAAACTTTGCCGAGGGCGAACACAATATACTATATCCCAAAATCCTGTTGATGAATAGCAGGAACAACAAGCTTGTAAAGCCAACCATTGAATCAAAGCTTGGAGCAGACTATCTCCTTGGAAATCTGATCGACATGATAAAATCATGTGAGTACAGCACCGGCAAGCTGTGGTTTATAAAAAATGACAGCAGCTACAAGCACATTGCAGAATCGGACGAAACCCTGTTTTCTTATCTGAAGGATTTTCTTCAATACTCGACCGCTGATAAAATTCGGATAGATCAGCTGATAGGCTTTCTGGATAGCTGCTGTGATGGTGAGCAATATGCAACCCTGAAACAGTTCGAGCTATATATGTCACTTCTGGGCGAAAGGATCTGTTATCCACAGGTAAACCTTATTCCAAAGGCTGTGGGGATACCCGAAGCAAGCGTTGGAATGCTCAAAGATTTTGACAAACTGAAAGAGCTGTACATGGAGCATTACGAATATATCTGCAACAGCTTGGCAGAAATTTTAGAAACACTGGTGTATCACCTGCTTAGAAACAAATTTCATATTGCCAAATGCGAGCATTGCGGATTATGGTTTTCAAGATGTCACCCAAATGAGCGATACTGCAATCGTCAAAGTCCTGTTTATGCCCAGCATTCATGCAAAGACGCGATTAAGCTCATAAACAAAAAAGAGGGCGAGGTCAATGACGATTCAAAGAGAATCTACAAAAACCTTACCAACTCTATTATGAATCGTATCCGCACCTGCGTTAAGCCGGAGCGTATTCCCACTTTGAAAGAGGAACTAGTTCGGGTTCGTACCGAAGCAGCAGAATTCAAGAAAAAAATCAAGGCAGGAGAAGCCACCACCGAAGAATTTATCGAATGGATGGAATCCTGCCGCGTAAGACAGAAAAAATTTGACGATGAAGGAGAGTGAGCAACATGATTTATAAATTGCCGTCTACCTAATAGTATGGCAATTCTGACGTAGACAGAAATATGCCATAAATCTAAACATTCAAAGGAGAGATGTACTATGGCAAGTATCACACAAAGAGGCAAGGGATATCGCATTGTTGTCAGCGGTGGGTACGATAGTAAAGGAAAGAAAATCACCCACTCAATGACATGGCATCCTGAACCCGATATGACAAAGCGACAAATACAAAGGGAGCTTAATTATGTTGCCGCGGAATTTGAAAGGAAATTCAGAAACGGTCAGCTTAACAGCAGAATGAAGCTTTCCGAATATGTTGAAAAGTTCTGGCTGCCACGCAAAGAAAGAGAGGTTGAGCCGACCACCTACACCAGATACAAGGGAATGATGAAACGAATCCTTCCAGCGCTGGGACATTATAGGCTCGATAATATTCAGCCAAGCATTATCTATATGTTTTACGACGATCTTTATGAAGAAAAACGTGAGGATACAAAATATACGCCGACCGAACTTTGCATTGATATCTGCAAAAATAATTATACTATACCTGATTTTGCAAGTCAGGCAGGAATAGGATTAACAGCAACAGGTTCCATTCGTGCCGGCAAAAACATAAATGAGAAAAATGCTAAGGCAGTTGCCGAGCTACTCCAAATGCCTATTGAAAAACTTTTTACGCCAAATGACAGACAGCTTTCGCCAAGATCGATCCTTCATCATCACAGGGTTTTATCAGATGTTATGCAACAAGCGGTTTATGATGGGCTGATCATGGTCAATCCGGTATCAAGAGTTCGTGCTCCCAGAGTTCCACAAAAAGAAGCTCGATACCTTGACGAAAAAGAAGCAATGCAGCTTCTTGAAGCGGTCATGGAAAAAGCTCCAAAGCCTTTTGATGTTTTCATTCCGTTGCTGATTTTTACAGGAATGAGACGCGGAGAAGCCTGCGGACTTGAATGGCAAGACATAGATTTTGAAAGGAACCAGATACATATTATAAGAAGCAGTCTGTATCTTCCCGGAAAAGGAGTTTTTGAAAGCACTCCCAAAACACTTTCATCAAGACGCGTAATTACAATAGACTGTGACTTAGCGGAATTGCTGAAAGAGCATAAAAAATGGCAGGAGGATGAAGCTGCTCGTCTCGGAACCTACTGGCAGGACAGCGGCAGGGTATTCACCGCCGAAAATGGAAAGCCCATAAATCCGGGGACGGTTACAAAATGGTTTTACAATTTCGTAACCGATAATGAATTGCCCAACATATGCCTGCATAGCTTGAGGCACACATGCGCTACTCTACTCCTCGCCTCTCACACGCCGATTTCAACAGTTGCACAACGTCTTGGACATTCAACTCCAGCAACAACGAGCAGAATTTACATTCATGCTATTCAAAGCGCGGAAGCTGCGGCAGCGGATACATTACATAATATTTTACCATTGCCAAAGAGAGCAACATAATATAGATGCTCACAAAAAATATTATAATTTGAAAGCAAAGGTTGCGTAATATAAATGTTACGCAATCTTTCTTTTTTGGCAAAATATTCGTTGATAAAATAAATCAGAATTTAAATCATTTTTCTGTCTCTTTCATATTTCTCCTGATACGGCTCAATGATTCAGGTGCAATACCAAGATATGTTGCTATATATTGCTGTTTAACGCTTGTACAAATTTCAGGATATAATTTTCTAAAGTGAACATATCTTTCGGTTGCATTTTCAACAAGAAATCCGTTTTCCCTGTATATCTTATAACGCAAAGCATTTTCAAGAAGTGTTATATAAGCATTTTTCAACAAATCATCTTCATAGATAAGCTTTTTGATCTGTTCCACACTGAAAACCATGAGAGTAGTTTCTTCAAGAGTTTCCCATTCAGTTAAGCTTTCAGAATATCCAAACATTCCCTCATCCATGCAAAGAGTTCCTGTAATTGCAAAACCACGAGTAATATCATTTCCATTCTCGTCTATATAAAAACACCTTACTATACCACTAAGAACAAGCCCTGCATTTTGTGTTTCATCTCCGATATGTTTAAGGCATTTTCCTTTTTCTGCGACATGAAAAACAGACATATTCACTATTTTCCCAAGAGTATCAGGACTTATTTCTATCTTATGCTGTTTTGCCATACTCATTAGCTGACTTACTATTTGTTTTTTATCCATCGCAACTCCTTATACTGTAATTAAAAAATAAACCACAGATATTAAATTCATTCCGCCATGTGCTATCATGGGTACAATCAGGTGTTTGCTTTTTCTATATCCCCATATCCACAACAAACCGACAATAAAGGAATGCCCTATATTGAACCAGTCCAACATACCGAACATTACATTAAACAGCAGTAATGCAGCAATTTCGCCAAAAGCATTTCCGCAAAAATTTTTAGCAAGCCCCCTAAAATATATTTCCTTACAGATACCGCTTACAAATCCCAGAGAAACGACCATAAGGAGTATCTCACTTACAGAAAGGCTGCCCCAACCTTCAAACGCAAGACTGGTTCGTCCTTTATTCACAACAATGCTCAGTAAACTTATAAGCGAAGAAATAACTGCAAGGGTTACACCTAAAACTATATCCTTTTTCAGACTTCCCTTATTAAAAATTTCGTCCTTTAAACTAATACCGCTGTTTTTGTATAATAAAATAGTTCTCGGAAGCAGTATGATATTAGACAATATCAGAACCAAACAATATGTATTCAAATCAGCATTAGCGAAGCTGGCAATATCAAGAAGATTCATTCCTGATCTGTAATTTTGGCACGACCGGAAGACCTCATATCCTGCCACTATAAATGTCAATGCCGTTGTGATTCTGATAGCTTTTTCAGCGTTATGATTTGTTGCATTATTCATTATTATCACCTCAAGGCAATAATAACATTCTTTTTTTCATCTTTCATTGACAAATGTTAAGATAAATTCAAATTTACATTAGTTTTATTTAAAAAAAGTCCTTATCATTTCATTTTCTATGACATAAAATCGTATAATTCTTATATCCTATTATATCACTGGCAATAAAACAAATCAAGCACTTTTATATAGGAGACACCAACTATTGACATCTAATTATTTCTTTACTTTTTCTAATAAATATTATCGTATCCTGCCACATCTTGCCGTTTTATGTAAAAACATTAGTAACCAAACAGTAGCCAAAGTTCATGTTTGGATTATTTTGGAATGAAATAAAAACGCCGCAGATGGCTCATCTACGGCGTTTTAGTGGCAGGGGCAGAAGGATTCGAACCCTCGGCACGCGGTTTTGGAGACCGCTGCTC
>JAFLUI010000047.1 GCA_022508825.1 Oscillospiraceae bacterium | reverse complement strand
TATTAAACTGCCCCCTTGATAGGGGGCTTTGCTATCTAAATCGTTTTGGCTCACTGAGGGTGGGGGTAGATAAGGGTCAAGGCTCAGCCTTGTAAATGATAATTTAATTGACATATACTTCGCAGAATGATATAATATCTTTCAGGAGGGGATACCATGACACGCAGTGAATATATAGAATACCTCGAAACAATAGCGGGAGCATCTCTGGACACTCCTTTCGACGACGGCGAAAGCATCGTCGCCCGACACCGGGATACACGGAAATGGTTTGCCCTCATCATGAAATTAGAGGACAGGGACATCGTAAATCTGAAATGCGAGCCTATGGAGGCGGACTTCCTCCGTGATGCATACAAGGGCGTCATTCCTGCATACCATATGAACAAGACCCATTGGAATACAGTATATCTTGATTCGGACGTCCCGGACAATGAAATAAAACGCATGACGGATGTCAGCTATGCCCTCACCATGAAAGCAAAAAAGAAGACGGCAAAAAAAACCGTCCCCCTCTGAGAAGAAATAAAAAACGCGGGTCTGTATCAAATCACAGATCCGCGTTTTTTTTAGCTCTCTCTCATTTTTGCAAAGCAGTCGCTGCAATATACGGGACGGTCTTCTCTGGGTCTGAAAGGAACCTTTGCAACGCCTCCGCAGGAAGCACAGGTCGCTTCAAACATTTCTCTTTCACCTCTTGCGCCGTTCTTTCTTGCGTCACGGCAGGACTTGCATCTCTGAGGCTCGTTTACAAAGCCCTTTTCAGCGTAAAATTCCTGTTCGCCGGCTGTAAAGGTGAACTCATTTCCGCATTCTTTACATACTAATGTCTTGTCTTCGTACATTTTGATTTCCCTCGCTTAAAAAAAATTTGGACCTGAGGACGGACTTGCACCGACACCTTTGCCTTTGAAAAAACAACGCTCTGCTTTAAGCTACTTGGGTCATATTTTCAGGCTTCACCGCGCAAAGAACGGACGCCGCCTTATTAACTTATCCCCTTGCCGCCGCCAGCCGGCTTCAGCTGCCTGACTTATCGTAGGAAAGAAGCTTTTTGAGCTTTTTCCGTACACGAAATACGGCGTTATCCACTGATTTTTCAGATACATCGAGTCTTTCGGCTATTTCGCCGTAAGATGCTCCCCCCAGGTATAACTTGAAAATGCTCCATTCCTTTTCAGACAGCAGCAGTTCCATTTCTTTATAAAGACCGGATATAGTCTCTTTCTCCAGCCATATGTTTTCCGGTGTAACACTGTCCTTCGCCGTTTCATCTATGTCCTCCGGAAGCGATTCCTCAGACCCCTTGCTCAGTCTCATCACCGCCGACCTTATGCCGTTGGTGACACATACTGCTGCAAATGAGGAAAATTTTGCTCCCCGTTCCGGCTCAAATGAGGACACCGCTCTCATAAATGCAAGCAGACCCTCCTGGGCAAGATCCTCCGATTCTGCTCCGTTGCAGTAAAATGCTCCGGCTTTTTTTCTGACCAAACCCAGATATCTTGAAATAAGTACAGTGACGGCATTTCTGCTGCGGTCTGTGTCATTCCCGCTGCGGAAAATACCTATAAGCTCATTGTCGTCCAGAGAGCCTAATTCATTGAAATCAGAGCTATTAATTTCAGAACTTTTACGGCTCATTGACTTCACACCAATCTAAAACTAAGAAGTACAGATTACTATATTATTGTACCTTTATTCAGGTTTTTTGTCAAGGAATTTTAAGAAATTTTATATAAGCTTTTTGTTTTTTGTAAATAAAAACAAGATTTTACAAATTCTTTTGGTTATCTTGCCATCATTATTTTGAGACGATCAAGGGGCAAAAAGCGCCTGCGCTTTCTGCCCCTTTGAAATTATACTTGTTAATTGCAAAAAATCAATTTGCATACTGCTTCCTGCCGGATGTGAAAATGTCTCCTCCGTGACAGTCGTTTGCGACGGTGACAGGGAAATTCTCCAGCAAGAGCTTTTTAACAGACTCACATCCCAGATCATCAAAAGCAATTACCTCGCAGCTTTTTATACAGCTTGCTGCAAGAGCTCCTGCTCCGCCTATGGCGCAAAGGTACACGCCCTTGTTCCTAACCACAGCGTCCCGGACTTCTTCATTCCGCTCTCCTTTACCTATCATTCCGCAGAGACCTGCGTCAAGCAGTGCGGGAGCGAATTTATCCATCCTGCCCGAGGTAGTGGGACCGCAGGAACCGATGGGCTTTCCCTCGGGTGCGGGAGTGGGACCTGCGTAATAGATCACACCGTCCTTTATATCAAAGGGCAGTGATTCACCCTTTGCAAGCAGCGCATCAAAACGCTTGTGAGCTGCATCTCTTGCGGTATATATGTATCCTGACAGCAGTACCTTATCCCCGACACGAAGCTGGTCACAATAGCTCCTCAGATCGGGAACGCATATATTGTAGACTTCAGCCATAGATCATTCGTTAAGATTGATGTTGTCTATGTCCAGATCGCCGCCCTCTGCTTCAACAGCCTTTGTAAGGCTTTCAAGCTCGCTCATATCAAATCCGGCAAATGCAGGCTTAGCAGGCTTTGGCGGCGCTGCCTGAGGAGCAGGCTGAGGCGCGGGAGCAACTTGTGCCTGAGGAGCAGGCTGTGGTACGGGCTGAGGTGCAGGTGTAGGAGCGGGAGCAGGTGCTGAAGAAAGCTTGGGCGCAGGAGCGGGTGCAGGCTTTGCCGAAATTTTGATTCCCTGTATCGAAGACTGAACGTTGTCAAGCTGAGCCTTAGCATCATTAAGACGTCCGAGACTCTCGCTGGAGAACATCTCCAGAACTTCCTTGAGCTTTGTAACGTTCTCGTCGATCTCGTTGATCTCTTCTGTAACCTCTCTCTTGATCTTGTCTGCAGCAGCGCGCATTTCGGAGCTCTTGTCCTCTGCATCGGAAAGAATCTTTGATGCTCTTTCATCAGCGCTCTTAACGATAGTGGAGGCTTTTCCGTTAGCGTCGTCAACTACCTGGTTAGCAAGCTTCTTTGCATCCTCGTCCATCTTGCGGGCATTTTCCTTAGCCTGCATAACGATAGTATTTGCAGTTTTCTGAGCCTCGATAAATACGTTGCTCAGATCCATTGCGCTGTTGTCGCCCACACCGCCGCTGCTTGTAGCAGCCTGGTTCTTTGCTTCCTGGAGCTGATTTTCAAGATCGGTGTTCTGTGCCTTCAGCGCTTCTATTTCCTTATCCTTTTCGGCAATGTCGTCCTCTAAAGATTTCATCTGATTCTTGAGGGAGTCATTGCTTGTCTGGAGCTCGGTTATTTTAGCCTTGTCAGCTGCAAGGAGCTCCTCATATTTGCTTGTGTCCACGCCGGAGGCTCCGCCTCCTGCATCTTCAAGCAGAGCGACCTTTTCATCAAGCTCAGCCTGCAGTGCGTAGATCTTGCTGTTCAAGTCATCAACATAAGCCAGAACGTCCTTCTTATCGAATCCGCCCACTCTTACTGTTTTGAGAAAACCGGTTCCATCCATTGTGAATACCTCCAAATATCAGATAGTTAGCTTCCGGCGCATAGCATATCCGGATACAAAAAAATTATACCATATTTTTAAGCATTTCACAAGTAGATTTGAAAAAATAAGTACACAAAAAATCAACTTATTTTTTAGTTAATTTAATATATAACCCTCTATGATTTTGCAGATGCAGTGTGCTTTATGCACAAATTTTGTCTTTTATTTTTCTGTACAGCTCCAGAAAATAGAATCTGCATTCATAATTTTCCGCATTGCTCAGCATATCCAGTTCCTCTTCGGTGAAGACTCCGTTAAATTCTTCGAGAGCCTCGTCAGTATCGGTGACGGCGGGGAGGCAAAGGGGCGGGAACATTACGCACCACCAGTTTTTTCCCTCTGCGCTGCCTATGGTGAGTCTCAGGGCTTGGTACCGTCCTGCGGGCATTGTTATGCTGTCGTAGATTCTCTTGTCAAACTCCATTTCGGTGACTTCGCAGCGGACGGGATAGTCCGCTCCGTTTTCGGCTATTACCCTCTCTGCCGTCCGCTGTATTTCCGTCATGTGCGACCGCGCCGCTTCCGCCGCTTCTTCCGCGGACTCCGCACCCTCAAAGATACAGGAGCAGTTTTCAAGGACGGCGTCCCTTACTTTGAGCTTAAGCTGCTGGTCGGCGTCACTGTCCGAATTTGCAAGGATATGCAGTCTGAAAACGGTGTCCGTTATGTCCTTATAGTCCTGTGCGAAGCCGCAGAAGCCTGCGCAGAATACCGCCGCTGCCATACCCAGAAGCAGAGCCAGCTCCGCTTGTTTTTGTCTGATTCTCAATGAATTTCCCTCCATGATTTGTACAGATTTTTCACCTGAATTATGGTACAAATACCATATTTTTATACACTCCCAAAATTTTTTTGTAAAAATCACTTGACAAACCATAAAAAAGGGGATATAATAAACAAGGCGTAAAAGCGTTAGGTACGCAGTATCAGGTGCAAAGCGCCATACTCTGATTGTGCGCTATCTTAGCTCAGGTGGTAGAGCACATCCTTGGTAAGGATGAGGTCGTCGGTTCAAATCCGATAGATAGCTCCATTTAGAAAGCCGTCCCCGAGTCTGCATAGGGGGCGGTTCTTCTATGAGAACACACAATAAACAAGGCTGCATCACCGTGAAGGGTAATGCAGCCGTTATTATTTCCGGTCCTGATACGAGGGCTCTTTCAGACTGTTCAGGTTCGCTCGGTTTTTCCATTTGCCGCCCTTGTATCTGAGGACGCTCATTGTTCCGGTAAGCGCCCATGTAAGACAGGACGTTCCCCATATTGCCCAGTGTCCCACAGCAGGGATGTGGACAAGCAGTATGGCAAAGCCTATCCTGCCAGCCACCTCGGAGAAGCCGTTTATCATGGTGTAGCCAACGTCCCCTGCGCCGTTGAGAAGTCCCCTTGTAGTGTGGATAAGCCCAAGGGGGATATAAAAGCAGGCGGAAATTTTCAGGGCGACGGCACCGATGTCCACCACGTCAGCTTCCTTTACAAAGACCCCGATGATGTATCTGCTGAAAAGCAAAAACAGCAGAAGCATCACAAGAGAGAAAATTATTACAGCCCTGACTCCCTTGTGATAGCCTGTACGGACGCGGTCCGGTTTTCCTGCGCCGATATTCTGTCCCGTGAATGTGGAGATAGCCGTTCCCAGAGACGCAAAGGGCTGCTGGATAAGCTGCTCCACCCTCATTGTGGCAGTGTATGCGGCAATGACCGCTTCGTCCTTGAAGCTGTTCGCCGTTCTGAGCAGATATATCATGGACACCGAAATGACCGAATTCTGCAAAGCCACAGGGACGCCCGTCCGTATGCACCGCATAATGATGCTTGAGTGTGGCATTGCAAGCTTCCGGGTCAGCTTGAAGCAGGGATTTTTGCGGAACGCAAAGAGGATGCTTCCCGCCGCGGCAACTCCCTGAGCAGTGACTGTCGCCCATGCGGCTCCGTTTATTCCCATGCCGAAGCCCACAACAAAGAGCAGGTCGAGTATGACGTTAAGGACGCTTGCTACTATGAGAAAAATAAGAGGTGTTTTTGAATCCCCCAGCGCACGCATGACAGCGTTTATCCAGTTGTAAGCGGCTACAGCCACAGTCCCGGAGCAGGCTATTTTCATGTAGCCAAGAGCGGCGTCAAAAATACTGTCCAGAGTGCCCAGCATAAGCAGGAGCAGGGGAGCACAGATCACCGAGACTATACTTATCAGGATCCCGAACACTAAAAGGACGTATGCTGAATTGGCGATAAGCCTTTTTACGTCCCTGTCCCTGTTTGCGCCGAAGCTCTGGGAGATGAGTATGCCTGCGCCTGTGGCAAGACCTATACACAGGTTGTAGAAAAGAAATGTGATGGAGCCTGTCTCTCCCACGGAGGCAAAGGCAGTGGCTCCCAGGTACCGTCCTACTATGACGGAGTCCACCACATTATACAGCTGCTGGAACAGGTTCCCTGCCAGCAGCGGCAGGGTGAAGCGCAGGATGTGTCCAAGCTCGCTTCCTTCGGTCATGTTTCTTGTATATGTATTCATTTTATGCTTTCATCGTCTTTCTGCCAATAATTATTTTCATGGGGACACCCCATATTTTTCTTTGCCGCACGAAGCTCCACAAAGCAGCCGCATTTTCCGCAGGTGCCCTCTCCGAGAGAGTCACAGCCTTTGCAGATATCAAGCCGTCTGCGGTATTCTTTTTCGTCCGTCCTCTTTTCATCGGGAAGGGCGTCTATAAGCTCCTTTATGGAAGCAAGTACACCCTCCCGGTCGATTTCTTCAAAGAGACATTTGCGGCAGAACTTTTTCATATGGAGACCTCCCGTTCTTATTTTACAGCATTTTACTTTATTTGTCAATGCTGTGCGTAAACGCCGAGGCGTCAATGCAGAGAGCAAAAAGCAGAGGTGCCCTCTTTTAAAGGACACCCCTGTTTTTATTCTCCCTTGATCTGTGATATCAGACTGTAGCAAAGACGGTTCACGCCGTCGAAATCAACAGCGTCTATATAGAACTGCTCCAGCTTATCATGCTCGGACTTGGCGCTTACAAGGGAGCCTGCCGCTTCGTCCAGAAGATTTTTAGCGGCGGCTTCGTTGAAGCGTATCCTCAGCTTTTTGGAGGATACTGTTTTTTTGTCATAGAAGCGGCGGAAATTTATGGGCTGCTTTTCACTGACGGCAAGCTCGTTTATGGGGTTTGACGTCAGGAACGCAAGCTTCAGTTCGGGAATAAGGATATGCTCGAATTTCTCCGCATTGTATAAAGTACATACACTTACACTTACAGTATAACCTTTCCTGCAGGCGATGTCCGAAAGCCTGCGCAGAAATCTTTCCGAGCCTGCATACAGCCTGTCGCTGAGAAGGTATATGTCATAGTCCTCGGGGATATAGGTATGGTATCCCATGGGGGTGATGGCGGAAAGCTGGCGGTACTGTATTTTTCCCTCCTCGGGGGTGCTTTTTTTAGGCAGCAGCTTCTTGGAAAGACGGTCTGCAAAGCCGTCCAGCTTTTCCTCGTTAAGTGCGCTGCGTCCTATCTGGGAGGTGTCCCCCGTCACTTCGGAAAGGGCGGTTATATAGCGGCGGCAGCGGGCGTGGTGCTGGAGGTAGTCTGCGGTGGCGGACATTACCCCCTCCTTTGAACGCTTAAGACGGCGGGAGTCCCAGAACTCGCCAAGGTTCAGTATCTGCTGGACAGCTCCCGGATAGTCGGGGTCGAAGCAGTGGGGAGCGGTGCCGTCAACGAATATCACCTTATGCTCAAGAAAGACCACTGCGTCCAGGGAGTCAGGGTCGCTTGAACAGTGGTAGATCTCCTTTTCCTCGTCGGGAAAGGCTTCGGCAAGACGCTTCATAAGGGAGGATTTGCCCGTTCCGGGTCCGCCTTTGATTATGTAGGTGTAAAAGCGGGTGTCGCCGATCATTTCGTCAAAATGGGTGCGGAAGCCTGTTGGTGAGCTTCCGCCAAGAAAGCAGGTAAGACAATTCATATCATCAGCTCCATATAAATGATTTTACTTTATAGTATGAAAATCGGCGGCTTTTGTGCAGGTGTTGATTATGGTATTGATTTTTTTCAAGGATAGTGCTATAATAGTAATAACAGAACAAGAAACAGGTGATGTCAATGATCGTTCATCCGAAAACAAAGGAGCAGCAGCATGAGGAAAATCTGAAAACTCTGCGGGCATTGCGTCCAATGGACGATGATTTCATGCGTGAGCTGTTCAGAAATAACCTTCCTCTTGCACAGATGGTTCTGAGGATAATAACAGGCATGGAGGACTTGGTTATTATCTCGGAGGAAACCCAATACGATCTGAAACGTCTTATGGGAGTAAGGTCTATCTGCCTTGATGTTATAGGCAAAGATATTAAAGGACGGTTATTTAACCTCGAAATTCAGAGAGATGATGACGGAGCTGATCCATACAGAGCCAGATTTCATTCAGCAGCAATAGATGTTGAAAATCTGAACAAAAATCAGAAGTTCGGCGAGCTGCCCGATACATATGTTATTTTTATCACCGAAAATGATATTTTCGGCAGAGGCGAAGCGATATATCCTATTGAAAGAATCAATACAGTTACCGGAGAGCCATTTAGTGACGGCGAACACATCATATATGTGAATGGCGCATATGAGGGTGATTCAGAAATAGGATGGCTCATGCACGATTTCCGCTGTTCCAATGCGGATGATATGCATTTTGAGCTTCTTGCCGAAAGAACACGTTATTACAAAGAAGACCCAAAAGGAGTGAGCAATATGTGTAAATTGATGGAAGACAGAGTTAAAGAGGAAGCTGCTATAAAAGCGTATCAAATTGCCTTGAAACTGTTGATAATGGGTAAGCTCAACATTGATGATATTTCAGAGGCAAGTGGTCTCACTATTGAAGAAGTAAAAGAAATTGCTAAGGAAAACAACATTGTAACAGTTTGACCCACAACAGTTAATAAAACAGCCTGCCCGTACATTTTTTTGAAGGCGACAGGCTGTTTTTATTTATGGTCTTTGCCGCAAATAACGTCATAGTACTTATAATATACCACAAGCTGCATAAGTCGATGGGTATATTTTCATTGAACTTAACAAAAAATTCATCGTTCATTTAGCCATTTATACAAAAAGACCAGAAAGGACTTTATTTTTTATATATTATATGATATAATAATTAAAATTTAAAAGAGACGTCACAAGTCATACATATTTATCAAGCTTTTAGGAGGAATTATTATGTCAGAATTTAAAAACACAGTCTATCACAAGATTCTTGAGCGCACCGCTGAGAATCTTGCCGGAAATAATATGAAGCCGTTTATCGCAGAGACCCGTGTCGAGGCTCTGGAGATCATAAAAAACCTTCTTGCAGAGGGTGAGACCGTTTCCTGCGGAGGTTCGGTCACTCTGGACGAGATCGGCGCAATGGAGCTTCTCCGCTCGGGAAAGTATAACTTCCTTGACAGAGCGGGCAAGTCCCCCGAGGAAGCGGGAAAAATATACAGAGCTGCCTTTTCGGCAGATACATATCTTACAAGCTCCAACGCCGTCACCGAAAACGGGGAGCTTTACAATGTGGACGGCAACAGCAACAGGGTCGCGGCTATATGCTACGGTCCAAGGTCTGTGATAGTTGTTGCGGGACGGAACAAGATAGTCAAGAGCCTTGACAATGCAGTGCTCCGTGTAAAGCGCTTTGCCGCTCCCATGAACACCGCAAGGCTGGGCTGCGAGACCTACTGCAAAAGCAAGGGAGAATGCATGGCGCTTGCTTCCGGAAACGGCGGCATGACAGAGGGATGCAAAAGCGACGGACGCATCTGCTGCTCCTATGTTGTGACTGCCCAGCAGAGAGTCAAGGACAGGATAAAGGTGATCCTTGTCAATGAGGAATTAGGCTTTTAAAAAAGGCTGAGCCTTTACCTTTTACGCTGATGTGTTTTGAGATGACCTGTAAGCTTGCGGCTCGGCAACATAGAAAGTTAAATATTGCATATTTAACAAAAATGTGGAAAACTTTTATGTAAAAGTATGGTTTTGTACGAGCAATATCTAATTTTTATAAGAAAACATCTTAAATTTATTAATTGCATATACTGAAAAAGCAGGGTATAATATAAACAGGATAAGAAAAGCCCCCAACTCTCTCTTAAAATATTTTTAAAAGCAAAGCGGATGCCATAAGGTGTCCGTTTTAACTTTCTGCGGCAACTTGTTAATTTTTTGTAAATTCTCTGAATTTTTCTTCGATTCTGCCGATATTTATATATGAGGGACGAAGTTTTGATAAAAAAACACTTGAAATTATTTTTCTCATGTGTTATAATGTATACAGAAATACATAAGGAGTTCACTTTTCATGGCTGAGCTGATATATAACGAGCAGGGGCGTTTGC
This sequence comes from Oscillospiraceae bacterium, assembly GCA_022508825.1. GTDB lineage: Bacteria > Bacillota > Clostridia > Oscillospirales > Ruminococcaceae > RGIG8773. The sequence goes on along the minus strand of JAFLUI010000047.1, from coordinate 10,917 downwards.
TTTTTACAGAGGAAATGCGCAGGGAATATACTATCCTTATCCCTAATATGCTCCCTATTCACTTCACCATGCTGGAAAGAATTTTCAATAATCACGGATATAAGGTGAAGCTTCTTACAAGTATTGGAAGAAAGATCATTGACGAGGGTCTGGAAAATGTACATAATGACACCTGTTACCCGGCTCTGCTGTGTATAGGTCAGTTTATGGACGCGCTTAAATCGGGGGAGTACGATGTCAATAAGACGGCTCTTATGATGGTCCAGACGGGAGGCGGCTGCCGTGCCTCCAATTACATACACCTTATCCGCAAGGCGCTGAAGCGCTGCGGGATGGAGCAGGTTCCGGTGATCTCCCTTAATCTGGCAGGACTGGAAAAGAACCCCGGGTTCCGCTTTGCTCCCAGTATGCTTGCACAGTTCATTGTGGGCATCTGCTACGCCGACCTGCTTATGCTTCTGGCAAATCAGGTTCGTCCCTATGAAAACAACAAAGGCGACTGCGACAGGCTCATAAGCAAGTGGATAGACCGCCTTGTTGAGATAAAATTCAGCTATACCGCCTTTGACAGGCTTTCGGTGGAGATTCTGCGGGATTTTGAAAATGTCCCCTATACTCCCGATCCTGACAAGATCAAGGTAGGCATAGTCGGAGAGATATTTATAAAGTATTCACCGCTGGGCAATAACGAGCTTCAGAAGTTCCTTGAAAGCGAGGGCTGCGAGGTAAGGTGTCCCGGTCTTATAGATTTTCTTATATTTATGGGTGACCATCAGATCGTGGAAACTCATCTGTATCACACCAAATATATGAAATTCATGGTCACTTCTGCGGTGAAGGGATTTTTCAAGATGATGCAGAATAAGATCATAAAGGTCATTAAAAATTCCAGATTTTCAGGGGTCACGCCCTTTGAAGAGACCAAGAAGATGGTCGAACCCTTTGTATCCCCCGCAAACAAAATGGGGGAGGGCTGGCTGCTTACCGCCGAAATGGTGGAGCTTATCCGCAGCGGAGCCAACAATATCGTATGCGCCCAGCCTTTCGGGTGTCTGCCTAACCACATCGTGGGAAAGGGCATGATACGAAAGATCCGCGCAGTGTACCCCGAGGCAAATATAGTCTCTATAGATTATGACCCCGGCGCTACGAAAGTAAATCAGGAAAACAGGATCAAGCTTATGCTTTCCGCAGCAAGAGAACTGCAGAAACCGGGGCTTGACAAGAAATAATGAAAGGATGCGATGTTATGTCATTATACGGTATCAACGCTTACAATTCGAACTCCATGTACAATATGTACAGTTCGCTCACTTCTCTTATGTCGGGAAGCAGCCTTGTGACAGGATACCAGAGCAACAGCAGCAAAAATAAAGCCTACGGTAATTCTACCGCTGATCTTTATGATATTGCCAAGAAAGCTGCAATGGTGAAGTCTCCCAACTATCAGAAGAAGATGATGGAACAGCTCAAGAGCATCTTTTCAGGAGATGATTCAAGCGAGATAGGTACAGCTGCAAGTGAGCAGAAGGTTGCTGAAAATGCAAAGCAGCTGAACAGCAACGCTGCAAAGCTTATGTCCGGAAATTACGGAAGCTGGACAGACAAGACCTCTGCTGTAAAGAGCTTTGTTGAGCAGTACAATAAGGAAATGGAAAGCCTTGCTGACTCTGAGGAATCAGCTGATAAGGGCAGACGTGCAACACTTATCAATTATACCAATCAGTATAAGTCTGCACTGGAAAGCATCGGTATCACAGTGGGTGATGACAAGCTGCTCAGCATCGACAGCAGCAAGCTGAACTATGCTTCCGAGAGAAACGTCAAGTCGCTTCTCGCAGGAGATTATTCCTACGGTGCCAAGATCGGATATAATATGGATAAGGTAGCTGACTCTGCAACAAGCATGATAGAAAAGTTTGTTGACAGCTACAACAATACTATGGACAGCCTTGAAAAGTCTGACAGCGTACAGGCTCTTGAAAAGGGTGTGTCCCTCGTTAATACAACAAGAGCTTTCGCACGTACTCTTAACAGAATCGGCATCAGTGTTGGAAGCGACAACCGTCTTACTGTTGACAAGGATAAGCTTGCAAAGTCTTCTGCAGGTGATATAAAGTCACTTTTTGACGGCAACTATTCCTATGCTGCAAAGGTTGCTGACAAGGCAGGAACTATCAGCCGTGCTGCAAGCCTTTCCGCTCAGCTGTCCTACAACAAACAGGGGCAGGCTTACAACAAGAATAATTACGCATCTATTTTCGATATGATGTTCAACAGCCTTGTTTAATGGCAGTAGTGTAATTAAAAAAATCAGACCTGTTTGATAACCGGGGTTATCAGGCAGGTCTTTTTGTATCAGCTATACTTCCTTGCACCGATAATATGGATACATCTCATTTCCTCGAAGGTGTACAGCGTGAGAGGGATACCGTATGCGTTGTTCATATGAGCGGCAATGAAGGGTATCCCGTTTTTTATATCAACAACAAGCAGGCTGTGGTAGAACCTTTCGCCGTTCCCGAGCTGGATGATGTCTCCTTTGCGGATCTCCGTCAGGGGGATTTCCTTTCCGAAGGGACCCGCCCCACTGTTGTTCACAAGAAACCTGTGCAGGAACTCCACACTTGTCCATGCAGGGGCACGGTCGTTGAGGGAATTATAGTACCAGCCTGTATCCTTTGTGTAGTTCATCACCGCTCCCCCTGCGTAAAGACACTGGGATATAAAATTTGTGCAGTCCCCGCCGATGCTGTCAAAATTATAATAGGCAGGATTTCTTTTATACGCCCATTTCCTTGCGTATGCGATCTCTGCGGGGATGTCTAAAGTATACTCTATAAGCATTTCCGAACTCTCCTTAATGTTTTTATACAGTATATGCTGACGGGCGGAAAGGGTCAAGGCTCAGCCTTGCAATGCCGACCATTTTATGATATAATTGATTTAATATTTATGGTACGTTTTTTGAAACGGAGGGTGCAGTCATGGCTTCGGCAGATAAAAAAATTTCCCCCATGCTTCACTACTGGAAGTGGAATGTATGGTCGGACAGGAAAATGCTTATCATCCTTACGATACTGCATATGCTTGCGTCTCCTGCGGTGTTCTTTGCGGTGATAGCAGGTATTTTTGCGGGAAACGGCATAGAGGAGCCCGACATTTATATAGGAATAGGTGTGGCAACTACCTGCGCGGCAGGATTTATGGGCATCATCATCGGGGTGAACAGCTTTGACTGCCTGCATAAAAAATCGGTGGTGGACATGAAGCTCTCCCTGCCTATGACTGCGGACAAGAGGTTCATCGCCGACTTCCTGTCAGGACTTTTCGTCTACATAGCCCCCTTTCTTGCAGCTCAGGTGATCGCTCTGCTTCTGACAGGCTTCGGACTGCTCTTTATGGAGGGCAGGACATTCATTAAAACCTCCTACTATGGAGGGCAGGGTCCCTATGTGTGCGAATTTTTCGCAGAAGCCGCCCCCATTCTTTTAAAGCTTATTTTCTGCGGCATACTTGTGATGCTCATGCTCTACACACTGACCGTCCTGATAACGGTCTGCTGCGGAAGCAAATTCGAGTGCATCGTCCACGCCATCAGTGTAAATATAGTCATCCCCCTGACTATTTACATGGTCGCCGACTCAATGTTTTATGGCATTTACGGCGTTGACCCCGAGTACAACGCTGTAAGGCTCATAATCGTTACATCTCCCTTCGGAGGTATATTGAACGCTGCGGGCTGGGCTTTCGACGGTGCGGACGCCATGTCCGATTATATGCATCCTGCGGTGTGGGCGGTGCTGTTTTTCCTGCTGACTGCGGCTATGGGAGTGCTGGCATTTTTCCTCCACAGAAAACGCCGGGCGGAGCAGGTCTCAAAGCCGTTTGTTTTCAAGCTGGTCTATTACATAATAAGTACGGGAGTGCTGTTCTGTATCTGCTCGGTATTTTATATGGCGGACAGCTTTATCCCCGCCATTATCACAACGGCAGTGGTCTATATGATAGCAGAAGTGGTGACAAACAGAGGTTTCAAACATATACGGTCAAGCGTGATAAGATATATCGTCACTGTGGCGTCGGCGTTTTTTATCGTCTTTATGGCTCAGTCTACGGACGGCTTCGGGGCGATGAACAGGGTCCCTGCAGGCATATCGGTGGCGTCTGTGGAGATCAGCTACAGCGGTATTTATGATGATTTTGACATGGGATATTCAAAGGGTATAGTCCTGAGAGACAGGGACAATATCAGGGCGGTCATAGACGCTCACAAAACTATCCTTGCAGAGCATGAGGAATATATGAAGTTAAAGGAGTATAAACGTCATTATTATGACGATGTAGAGTACAGCTATACTCTGACAATAAAATACCGTCTTGTCAGCGGGGAGATAATTGACAGATCCTATTATAATGTCCTCACTCCCGATGTTGCAGAAATACTCTCGGTCATTGACTATACAGATGAGTACAAGACGCAGATAGCAGAATACTACAGGGAAAAAATATATGACTGGAAGAAAAGAAGTGCTAACATTATAGAGAAGTCGGACGGTTATTACATAGACAATCTTGACGCAAGACTCAGACGGCGCATCAGAAAAGGCAATAAACCGACAAATGATGTCAGTGACGTGTACGTGCCTTATTTATATGAGCGTGGTTTCTTTGACAGGTTTGCAGAGGCATATGTGTCTGACATTATGGCAATAGACGAGAGCAATTATTCCCGGTCGGACGTGGTGAACCGCTACTCATTCTATACGCTTGATGACGGGTATATCAATATCAGGATACCGAAGTCCTTCGGAAACAGTCTGAGACTTTTGGAGGAGTACGGGTTTGAGATAATTTACGAAACGTATTAAAGTCTGTGATATAAAAGGGGAGGTATGGTCATGGAATTAACAGCATCGTCAACAGTACAGGCAAAGAGAAAGCATTTTTCACCGGTGCTCCATTACTGGAAATGCGGCGTAAAAGCAAATATGAGAATGTCAATGATAATGACATTTCTGCATCTTGCTGCCTCGCCCCTTGTGCTTCTGACGCTGATAATCGGCGTACATACCGGCTTTTATGACACGGGGGATCTTGCCGGGATGTTTTTGGGGCTCGGCGCTGTAACTACAGCTATTGCGGCGTTTCTGGGTATGTTTATTGCAATAAAAAGCTTTGACTGTCTCCATAAACGCTCGGTAGTGGATATGAAATTTTCCCTGCCGTTAAAATCGTCCCAGAGATTTTTTGCAGACTTTCTGTCCGGACTGTTCAGCTATCTTGCTCCCTTTCTGATAACACAGCTTTTTTCAGTCCTTCTGGCGGCATACGGCCTTGCTTTTATGGAGGGAAAAAGATTTGATGTTTTTGCAGAAGGTCATTACAGACACTCTATTGTATGCGATTATTTTACAGATGTAATGCATATGCTTTTGCAGCTTATTCTCTGCGGGACGCTTATCATGCTTATGTTTTACACTCTTACCGTCCTTGTGACTGTGTGCTGCGGAAGCAGGATCGAGGCAATAATTTATTCTCTGTTGGTAAATACCGTGATACCGTCTGCACTTTACTTTTCGTTTTATTCTGCGACCTATGATCTTTACGGCATATACGGCACTGACACCGGCACCGATGGGATGTTTTTTCTGGTCACGTCTGCTGCCGGAGGTCTTGCATACTTTTTGGATTGGTTCGATGACTATTATTACAGCTCTTATTGCGATCCGGGAATATGGGCTGTGCTGTATCTGACTGTCACATTCATTTACGGGTTGACAGCATTTCTTCTGTACAGAAAACGCCGGGCGGAGCAGGTCTCCAAACCCTTTGCATTCAAGCTCGTATACTATATTTTTATTTCCTCATTGATCCTGGGGATATATTCACTTTTTTATTATGAAGAAATAAGCATAATACCTATGCTTATAGTATCTGCTGTTGTGTACATGGTGCTTGAGGTCGTTACAAACCGCGGATTCAGACGTTTCTGGCTCAGTGTGATAAAATACGGGGCAACTGTAGGCGGAGCTGCAGTCCTGATCTTTCTGATACACCGGACGGATGGTCTGGGGATGACTCAGATAGTTCCCCCTGATTGGGCGGTCTCTTCGGTGCACCTTGATTACGATGGATATTATGGTGATTTCAGAGGATATTATCTCGGTTTTGTTGAGCCGGAAAATATCAAGATGATAACCGATACTCATAAGGCTGTTCTCAGGAACTATAACCGGCACAAGAAGGATTACCGAAGTGAAGGCTCGGCTTTTTCAAGAAATACAGCAGTCTTGGATAACAGAATACATATTTATTATACTCTCAAAGGCGGAGTCATGATAGAGAGATGGTATCCTTTCCTGAACTGGGAAGCGTCGGAGATAATCAGACAGATAGACCTGACCGATGAATATAAAACTCAGGTGGCAGACTATTATGACGACTTCATCCGCAATTTTTATTCTCACGGCATAGAAGAGGATATCGAGGATCTGAGCCCGGCAGAGCTGGAGGAATACGAGCAAAAGCACCGGGTATATGTAGATCTGGGCGGACTGGTCGGAAGGAGGCGGTATGACAATAAGGAAGGGATATCCAGAGCTGATCTTTACAAAAACGGATTCTATGACCGGCTTGCAGATGCATATTCAAAGGACATTATGAATATTTCGGAGGAAAATTTTTATCACTCCGCTCTTAAAAATGAATATGTATTCAGTCAGGATCAATACTATAATTCTATTTATTTTCCCGAATCCTTTTCCAATACAATTGAGGTACTGGAGCAGTATGGTTTCAGACTGCCCCGGGTCGAAGAGCTTACCGACGAGGAAATATATGAATGTCTTTCAAATACCGGATTTCAGAGCGGTGCTCCGTTCTATTCAGCCAAAGGAGGTACTGCTGCCATTTACAGTGAAAGCCAGTGGCGGAATGTCAGAAATATTCCGGATGGCATAACTCTCCATGGTCAGTATGGTTATTACGGCGGAAGCAACGATCTCAGAGTCAATAATATATATCTGTGCAGTATCGACAGCACTGTATGTGATCTTTTCCGGGCTGCTGAACCGAGAAATATTGTGGGTAACGGCGGGTATGTTATAAGAGCTTTCAAGACCACAGGAGCTGTCCCCGCAGAGCTTATCCCGGAAGCAGAGCGCACCGCTTCGGAAAATACTTTAGAGGATACATCCACAGAGTATTTGCGTCCATAAGACCATCTGATGTGCTTTACTGATCTGATAAAGGCAAATCCGCAGCGGAGGTGTGAGTGAATATTATCGCCGCTATGGGCTAAACTTTTTAATGACAGCTATTGACTTCCGGTGTTGAATGTATTATAATATTAAAAAGTACAGCCGCTATGGGCTAAAGTTTTTAATGAGGTATAAAATGGAGATAAAACGGGACAGCTATCTGCAGCAGCTTATAGATTTCATGTGGGATGGGCAAGTCAAGGTGATAACCGGTATCAGACGATGCGGCAAATCCTTTCTTCTGCGGACTCTTTTCAAAAAATATCTGCTTGAAAACGGAGTCTCCGACAAGCAGATCATAACAATTGAACTGGATCTGACCAGGGATATAAAGTACCGGGATCCTCTGGAGCTTTCAGCATATGTCAGAAGCAGGACTGAGGGGAAAAACGAACAGTTCTACCTTTTTATTGATGAGATACAGATGTCGGACACGGTAAAAAATCCGTACAATCCACAGGGAAAAGAAATCACCTTTTACGATGCTCTTAATGATCTGAGAGAGCTCGACAATCTGGATGTGTATGTCACCGGAAGCAATTCAAAAATGCTGTCGTCAGATATCCTCACTGAATTCAGAGGGCGCAGCGATGAAATAAGGGTGCATCCCCTCAGCTTTGCCGAATATTATTCCGCAGTCGGAGGAGACAGGGAGGATGCCTTTGAGAATTATGCATTTTACGGAGGTATGCCCCTTATCATTTCCCGTCCCAATGACAAAGCTAAGATGAGCTATCTGACATCATTATTCTCAGAGGTTTATCTTAAGGATATTGCAGAGCGAAAAAGTATAGAGCATGGAGATGTGCTGGAACAGATACTTGATATCCTCTGCTCATCTATAGGCTCCCTGACAAATCCGACCAGATTGAGAAATACGCTTGCTTCAAAAACCGGTATCAATGTATCTGCCGTGACTGTGGCGTCATATATAAAACATCTGGAAGACGCTTTTCTTTTCTCTGAAAGCAAGCGATATGATGTTAAAGGAAAATCATATTTTGAATATCCATATAAATTTTACTGTGAGGACGTTGGTCTGCGCAACGCAAGAATAGGCTTCCGTCAGCAGGAAATGACACACATTATGGAGAATATAATTTACAATGAGCTTATTGTCCGGGGCTTTTCTGTGGACATAGGGGTTGTATTTTCAAGAGAAAAAAATACGAACGGGAGTTCGGTCCGTATTCCCAGGGAGATCGATTTTGTTGTTACGGACGGGAATAAAAAGGCTTATATACAGTCTGCGTTTGCGCTTCCGGATGAGGAAAAAGAAGCTCAGGAGTTGAAACCTTTTTCACTTACAGGGGACTCTTTCCCAAAAATAATTGTCAGGAAGGATATAAGAAAACGGTGGTATGATGAAAGCGGCATACTGAATATAGGCTTGACGGATTTCCTGCTTGACAGTACAGTAATATGATATACCCTCCGCAGGTGACAGCGCTTGCGGAGTTTTTGTTTGTCTCCCCCTCTTTTTGCTGCCTATCCTTAGAATATACAGGCAGAAAGACGAAAAAATAAATAAAAGAAAAAATTTTCAAAAAACTCTTGACAAAAGAAAAATAAGGTGTATAATATAATTAGCACTCAAACAAAAAGAGTGCTAACACAGTGCTAAGACAAGTGCTAATCCGGTGCGAATATCGGGAAGGTCAGTGCATTTATGCTGTGAAAGACGGGACATTGTACCGCGAAAGCCAAAGCATTTGTGCCGTGAAAGGATGTGATCAGGCTGCTGGACGAAAGAAAACGGAGGATACTTGCCGCCATCGTTGATATGTATATCGTGACAGGCGAGCCGGTGGGTTCAAAGGCTATTGCTTCCCTGCCTGATATAAGAGTGTCCCCCGCTACCATAAGAAACGACATGGCTATGCTGGAGCAGCTTGGATATCTTGAACAGCCACACACCTCGGCAGGACGTATCCCCACCTACAGCGGCTACCGTCTTTACATCGACGAGCTGATGAACGCAAAGTCCCTGTCAGACGAGGAAAAGCAGATGCTTGATGACTGTCTGGACGTTGACGTCCCCACGGCGGACGCTCTCATAGAAAGCGCGTCCAAGGCTCTTGCAGAGCTTACCCACTGCGCTACGGTGGTAAAGAACGTTTCCCCGAAATTCTCGGTGATAACAAAGGTGGAGGTCATACCGACAGGAAAAAGGATGTACGTCCTGCTGATGATAACCTCGTCCGGAAACATCCGCAACAAGGTCTGCAGATTGGAGTTCGACCTCACCAATGAGCAGATGGAATTTTTCAGCCGTTACATGGCGGAAAATTTACAGGGGGTCTCCATTGACGAGCTTTCGGAGGAGATAATCGAAAAGCTTGTTGCCGCAATGGGAACTTACATGGTGACTCTTGCGCCGCTTCTTCAGGGTGTCTGCGAGCTTGCAGAGGGCTTCAAGGAAAACGAGATAAAGGTGGAGGGAGAAAAAAATCTCCTTGCAAGACGGGACATCAACAGCGAGCAGATAGTGCGGTTCTTTGAAAACAAGAACGAGGTAGTAAAAAATATGCTGGACGACAGCTTCGGCGATCTGCAGGTGGTGTTCGGAGAGGACGGCAGCTTCGTCATTGAAAATTCCAGCATGATAGTGTCCAAGATAAAAAAGGACGGCAGGACTGCCGGTTCACTTGGAATAATCGGTCCCATGCGGCTTGATTACGCAAAGATAATCCCTTACATCGAATATCTGACGGGAAGGATCACAGAAATAATCTCAGAGGATAACGAAGAAGACGAATGAAAGGAGTTAAACACAAAAAATGAGCGAGATAGAGAAGGAGCTCCCGGATGAGGAGCCGGCTGCTGAGGAGATTTCCGAAGATAATATTGCCGAAAATTCGGCGGAGGATATTTCCGAAGAGGAGGAAATTCAGGAGGAAATTTTGGAGGATGCAGCTCCGGAGGAGCCGGCTGAGGAGTCTCCCGAGGAAAAAATAAAAGCGTTAGAGGAAGCCGCCGCTGCCGACAAGGACAAATACCTGCGGCTCCTTGCTGAGTATGACAACTTCCGGAAGCGCTCCGTAAAGGAAAAGCTGGACGCCTCCGATAACGCTACCGCAAAGGCAGCATTGGAGGTCATCTCCGTTATAGACAACTTCGAAAGGGCTGTTGCGGCGGAGTGCTCCGATGAAAATTACAAAAAAGGCGTGGAAATGATATACAATCAGTTTATACAGGTAATAAATAAACTGGGAGTAGAAGAAATTGACGCTCTTGGCAAGGAATTTGACCCCAACCTCCACAATGCGGTGACCCAGATAGAGGACGAAAGTCTTGGAGACAACGTGGTGGCGCAGGTCTATCAGAAGGGCTACAAGCTGGGAGACAAGGTCATCAGGTGTGCTATGGTAGTGGTAGCGAATCCGTAATTGGTGGGTGTCGAGTAAACTAAACAGCTTTCTGATGTGTTTTAAACAAGCTAAACCGCCCCCTCGAGGGGGCTAAAAGAAAAAATATAATCACCGCCAACTAAATTTGGGGGTGATAAGGGTGCAGGCTCAGCCTGCCAGAAAGGATAGATGATTTATTATGGCAAAGATAATTGGTATTGACTTAGGTACAACAAATTCCTGTGTGGCAGTAATGGAGGGCGGAAACGCCACTGTTATCGCAAACGCAGAGGGCGGAAGAACTA
>JAFLUI010000046.1 GCA_022508825.1 Oscillospiraceae bacterium | reverse complement strand
CCTCCTCGCAGTCGAAAACTCTTGCAGGACCGCTGTGTACAAGCATTTCCTCGCAGACTGCGCTGCGCTTTACTACGCAACTGTCGGGAGCAAGATTTCCTCTCAGAACTGCTATACCTCCGGTAGAGCTATAGGGGTTATCTACAGACCGTATAACATTTGTATCCTTGTTTACACAGCCTGCGATATTTTCGCCCACAGTCTTTGCGGTGACTGTCATGCAGTCAAGGTTCAGAAGGTTCTTCTTGGAAAGCTCATTCATTACAGCGTAGACGCCGCCTGCCTCGTCCAGATCCTCCATGTAGGTATTTCCTGCAGGAGCAAGGTGACAGAGATTTGGGGTCTTTGAGCTGATGTCGTTTGCCACATCAAGGTTGATATCTATTCCGCACTCGTGAGCGATAGCGGGCAGATGGAGCATACTGTTTGTTGAGCAGCCCAGAGCCATATCAACAGTGAGAGCGTTCATAAAAGCCTTTTCGGTCATAATGTCAAGAGGCTTGATGTCCTTTTCGATAAGCTCCATTATCTTCATGCCTGCGTGCTTTGCAAGCTCTATTCTCTGTGAGTAGACCGCAGGGATAGTTCCGTTGCCCTTAAGACCCATTCCAAGAACCTCGGTAAGACAGTTCATGGAGTTTGCGGTGTACATACCAGAGCAGGAGCCGCAGGTGGGACACCCTTTTTTCTCGTATTCATCAAGCTTGTTCTCGTCGATAGCCCCTGCAGCAAACTGACCCACTGCCTCGGAAATGCTGGAGAAGCTTGTTTTCTTGCCGTCCACACGTCCTGCCAGCATAGGACCTCCGCTGACGAAAATGGCGGGGATATTCAGTCTTGCCGCCGCCATAAGCAGTCCGGGGACGTTCTTGTCGCAGTTAGGCACCATCACAAGAGCGTCAAAGCCGTGAGCAAGAGCCATCGCTTCGGTGGAGTCCGCAATAAGGTCTCTTGTCACAAGAGAGTATTTCATTCCCCGGTGTCCCATTGCAATACCGTCGCAGACAGCAATAGCAGGGAAAACGATAGGAGTGCCTCCCGCCATTGCAACACCCAGCTTTACAGCGTCCACTATCTTGTCGATGTTCATATGTCCGGGGACTATCTCGTTATAAGAGCTTACTATGCCAACGAGGGGACGGTCGATCTCCTCTCTTGTAAGACCCAGCGCATGATAAAGCGCACGGTGGGGGGCGTTATTTGCTCCCTGTTTGATGGAATCACTGAACATTTTATATCTATCCTTTCTGCAGGGAAATTTTATTCTTCCCCGAAATATTTTTTATACTTGATTATGTAGTCATGCGCAAGACTGTCAAATTTCTTTTCATCGAAAGCCTGGCAGAAATCTCTGTCAAGGCTGTCATATTCATCACCGCCTGCAAAATCCAAAAAGTCCTCAATGCTGCGCCCGGAAATTTTCTTTCCGCTGTCGAAATTGATCTTTAATGCGTCCTCGATAATATCCGCAGGCTCGGGATAATCAAGAGCGCGGAAGCCCTCCGCAGCCGCTCCGATATAGTCCCGTGAGGAATTGAAAAATGCCTGACCAAATCCTCCGTTAAGAAGCTCCTTTGTGACGTAATCCGCACAGTAAACGTTAAGGCATGGCGTGGGCAGCGAATTGATAACATCGCACATATCATGCCAGTCCTCTGCGAATTTGCCCTCTATCCATGAGGTGACTGCAAGGACGATCTCGTTTTCCGGGATACTGTCCAGCTCGTCCCTTTTCAGAGAAGCATACGCCTTCTGTTTTGCCATGAACTCCTCTGCGCCCTGTAAAAGTCCATCAGGGGCAAGACTCAGAAAATCAAATTTGCTCATCAGTACTCCTCCATTTTATAAAATCAGGCTGAGTAAAACTTAATAAGATCATCAATATTATTTATGCCGTGATCCCTGTAATTAAATTCACGCAGGGACACATCAGGCAGACTTCTGTACCACTTCATTACAGTCTTCATTGTGACCGCATCTATCCCCAGAAGCTCGGCTGTCTGAACATACACGGACAGTCCGAAGCCGAAGTCGTTCATAAAACACCTTGCAGTAAAATTGGGTATGCATCCCATCGCCGTTGCCGCCATGGGTGCAGGAATACCCTTTGACAATTCGGCGCCCCGTATCCTTTCGGTCAGCTCCTCCGGTGTTTCGCAGTCATAAAATTCCTTCAGGGATCCCGCCATTGACAGATCGAACATATCAAGAGCGTCCCGTATTTCTGCGATCTCCTCATCGCATTTCAGAGCCGTTTCGGAGGACTCATTGTCCCACTCCCCATAGAAAAGAGGTATCTTGATGTAGGTCTTTGATTCCTCATAGTCCTTAAGCAGCGTATAAAGTCTTGAGACGTTCAGGACTGCATTTGAAGGCGCAAGCGTAAGGCTCAGATAATTGGGTACAGACTCATATGGCACTCCCAGCAGATAGGAGGCTATATCGGCGCAGTCATCGGTATTTTCAGGGTCAAAAGCCGCCACCCGAAGCTTGTCTGTGTACTTTCCGGTCATGACCGATCTTCCGTAATCCAGTACCCTTGCTTCTGCCGGGACTCTTTGCAGGCCGTATATGACAGCGCCTCTTTCAGCGCATTTGCTGAAAAAGTGCTCCCCTCCCCCTGCGCCGGGAACAAGACATATTTTAAGCCCCGGCTTTACGTAGGGAAATATTATGGACGCCATCTCCGCCAGACGGTACTGAGGCACCGTCACAAATATCCAGTCAGCACGGGAAAAAGCTTCCGCAGCATCGTTTGTGGCTGATTTTATCTCTCCGAAATGGGTGATCTTGCTGTTCTCATTGACAGTGCAAAGCTTGGTGGAAAACGCCGTTGGGTTTGACGTATATATTATTACATTATGCTTCTTTTCAGCGCAGTGTACAGCAAACTGAGTACCGATGCTGCCTCCGCCTGCAATTGCGATATTCATTTGCCTTCCGCCCCTTTTCTGTAAATGTGTACCGGTCTGTAATTACGCATTTCCAAGGAATGCAGCTCCTATGATTCCTGCGTCATTTCCGAGCTTTGCAACGGTGACCGTTGTATTTTTGTCCAGCATTCTTGTGTAGATCTCCTTCGATACAAGCTCCTTAAGAGGAAGCAGAAGCGGGTCGCCCTCATTGCAGACGCCTCCTCCGATACAAAGGATATCGGGCTGGAAGATGTTTATAACGTTTGTGATGCCCGCTGCAAGGTATTTGATGTACTTGTCAACGACCTCCTTGCCTACAGGGTCGCCTGCTCTCATTGCATCAAAGGCATGACGTGCAGAGGAGTGTCCGTCCTTTTCGGCATACTCTGCCATGACAGTCTCGGGATGTGCAGCGATGGCTTCCTTTGTCATGTTCACCAGACCCGTTGCAGAGGAGAACACCTCAAAGCAGCCCTTGCGTCCGCAGGTACACTGGGGACCGTCCACCTCGATGACCATGTGTCCTATCTCCGTACCTGCCAGATTTCTTCCGGTGATGATCTTGCCGTCAATAATGACGCCTGCTCCAACGCCTGTGCCCAGCGTGATGCATACTGCATCGGTGGCTCCCTTTGCAGCTCCTGCAACGAACTCTCCGTAAGCGGCAGCGTTAGCGTCATTTGCAACATAGACAGGCTTGTTTATATGCTCCTGGATATACTTTCTGATAGGCACGTCCTTGAAGCCCAGATTATTTGAATAAGGAATGGTACCGTTTATATTGTCCGCGATACCGGGAGTGCCTATGCCGATCCACTCCACGTCGTCAACAGATATGCCTGCGTCCTTGCAGGCTTCGATGCCCACCTTTGCCATATCGTCCGCTATCTCCTTTGCGGGACGGGGACAAAGAGTCTTGGTCTTAGCCTTTCCGATTATCTCAAAATTTTCGTTTACTACTCCCGCCTTGATGTTTGTTCCTCCAAGGTCGATGCCGATATAATATTTCATTTGATTTCCCAGCCTTTCAGTTTTTTATTTAATTATCAGTCTATCCTTGTAAATACGCCCTTGAACGCTCCGGTGAGAGAATATTTTCCGCAGCCTGCAGGGACAAAAACACTGTCTCCCTTTTTAAGCTGAAGTGACGTTTCCCCGCACTTCAGGACGGTGTCCCCTTCAAGAATAAGGATACTGTGGAAGGAGGTTCTGTCCGCGTCAAAGGAAGCCTCCCTGTCCGCCTCAACGGAGTAGACCGTAAAATACTCGCACTTTGAAAGCAGACGCTTGACTGCGCCGTCCTCGGTAAAGGGTTCGGTCACGGGATAGGGCTCAGCGGGACAAAGCTTTGTTACCTCCACCGCCTTGTCGATGTGCAGCTCTCTCGGCTTGCCGTCCGCGCCCACTCTGCCGTAATCGTAGATCCTGTATGTGGTGTTTGAATTCTGCTGTATCTCCGCAATAAGGATTCCCTTTCCGATAGCGTGGAGAGTTCCTGCCCTGATAAAGAATACGTCTCCCTTTTTCACGGAAACGGACTCTGTAATTTCAAGCAGGGTGTTGTCTTTTATCCTTTCGGCAAACTCCTCCTTGCTGACCTCCTTTTTGAAGCCGTAGAGAAGCTCTGCTCCCGGGTCGCAGTCCACTATGTACCACATTTCGGTCTTGCCGTATTCGCCCTCCACCCTCTGAGCGTAGTCGTTGTCAGGGTGTACCTGAACGGAAAGATTGTCCTTTGCATCTATCAGCTTTATAAGGATGGGAAACTGCTCGAAGCGGTCACAGTTCGTTCCCAGGACAGACCTGTCCTCCTCTATATACTGAGCAAGGGTCTTGCCTGCCTGCTCTCCGTTTGCAATGACGGAGGCTCCGTCCTTATGACAGGACAGCTCCCAGCTTTCGGCGATCTTGTCAAAGTCACATTTCTTTCCGAAATCGTCCCGAAGCCTTGTTCCGCCCCAGAGGTAGTCCTTGAAAGCAGGGTCAAGCTTTAAAGGGTACATAAAAATTCCTCCCTGTATTTAATTAAAATTATTATCATATCAATTATATCACATACCGATAAAAAAATCAAGGCGGTGCCGTCAAAAAATCCACGGTGTCTCATTGACAACAGAACAGGAATGGTGTAAAATAATATTATTGGTATAATTTCAAAAAGGGATGATTTTTTATGAGAAAAACAAAAATAGTATGTACCATAGGACCCGCTACAGATGATGACAACGTCCTCCGCCAGATGATGCTGGAGGGCATGAACGTTGCAAGATTCAATTTCTCCCACGGCGACTATGAGATGCACAAAAAGCGCTTCGAGCAGGTAGTAAGACTTCGTGAGGAGCTGGGACTTCCAATCGCCACAATGCTGGATACAAAGGGACCGGAGATACGTCTTGGAAAGTTTGAAAACGACCAGCCCGTAGAGATCCACGACGGAGATATCTTCACTCTCACCACCGAGGACATAGTCTGCACAGCGGAAAGAGCTTCAATTTCCTTCAAGGGACTTCCGGGAGACGTTTCCGCAGGCACCACTATACTTATAAACGACGGAGCCGTTGAGCTAAAAGCAGAAAAGATCACCGCCACCGAGATAGTCTGCAGAGTCATTGTAGGAGGCACCCTGTCCAACAACAAGGGAATAAACGTCCCGGGAACAGAGCTTTCCATGCCCTATCTTTCAGAGCGTGACATGAGCGACCTGGAATTCGGCGCAAAGATGGGCTATGACTTCATTGCGGCGTCCTTTGTACGCTCCTCCGCAGATGTAAACTATCTCAGGAAATTCATCAGAAGTCTTGGCTGGACAACTCCCAGAATAATGGCAAAAATCGAAAATATGGACGGCGTGAACAACATCGACGAGATCATCGAAGCCGCAGACGGCATCATGGTCGCCAGAGGAGACATGGGCGTGGAGATCCCCTTTGAGCAGATCCCTGCCATTCAGAAGGAGATCATTAAAAAGGTCTATCTTGCGGGAAGACAGGTCATAACCGCCACTCAGATGCTGGAATCCATGATAACCAATTCCCGTCCCACAAGAGCGGAGATCACCGATGTTGCAAATGCTATTTATGACGGAACATCCGCCGTTATGCTGTCCGGTGAGACCGCTGCGGGAAAGCACCCTGTCGAAGCAGTCCGCACAATGGCTCTCATCGCCGAAACTACCGAGAATAACATTGATTACATAAAGCAGCTCAAGCATAGCTCCGTTTCAAACGACAAAAACATTACCAACGCCATTTCCCATGCCGCAGTTACAACAGCTCACGACATAGGAGCAAAGGCGGTAGTTACCGTTACAAAATCAGGCTTTACAGCAAGGAATCTTTCCAAATTCCGTCCCAAGTGCATGATAATCAGCTGTACTCCGAATGAGGTCGTTCTTCGCCAGATGAACATGAGCTGGGGAATCGTTCCTTTATATATGGAAGAAAAGGAAAATACCGACGAGCTTTTTGACAGCGCCATTATTGCTGCAAAAAATGCAGGTCTTGTGACGAACGGCGATACTGTTGTTCTTACCGCAGGGCTCCCTCTTGGAATCGAGGGAAAGACCAATATGCTTAAGGTCGCAGAGATAGGCGAATAAAGAATTCAGGAAAGTAACTATAACTAATTTGTTTGCAGTTGAATATCAGGAGATGAATAACATGAGTAACTATATCGGATATACCGGAAAAGCGATAATTAAAGAAGAGTTCAGAGAGGACTTTCTGAATCTTTACAACCGAAAATACAGCAAAATGAAAACTGAAATTATGCGAAAGTATGTCAGAGCCTATGGATATCGTATGTTAAACATAAAGAACTGGAATAATCATTTTTATAATGATGAGTGGGATGAGCTTCTTCCAACTTCTTATGACGAAGAAACAGGATCGTTTTCTTACGGGGTCACCTTTAATTCGCACAACAATGGTGTTTTTGAATGTATAGATATGTTTATTTATGTCTTGACACAAATAGCAGATGAGGTTGTACCTTATAAGGTCTGGGACGAGTCCGGAGGATGGACAAAAGAGGAAATTGAATTTAGTCGGGACGTTGATGGTCTCGATTTTGATGAGGAAGAAGTAAATTACTTTAAAATTGAGGAAATGGAGGATATGGATTAAGACTTTGTAAAAACTTCTTTTCCGATAGCTTATCTTGCAGGACTTCTGCTTTTGACTTATGCGCTGTTATACCCACGGGACTCATTGACCATTATACCACTCTTCTATGCCATTCATGCCTTGTACAACAGTTTTTTCGCCCGCTGCATTTACACAGGTGTAGGAATATTTATCAAACTGTCTGTCATAAAGAATTTTTTCATACGGGGAGTATAAAGCTCCTTCGGGCAATTTGAATATCTCACTCAGAATGTCACGCCCTGTTTCTCCTATAAACACAGGAGTTTCAGGGTTAAGGAGGATATTTATAAACGTCTTGCAGCTGGTCGAAATACGCGATACCGATATAATATTATCATTAAATTTAGAATGTATCATTGAATTGCCCGCAAACCTCACGCCCTCCAGCTGTGATATCCACTTTCTGCAGCGTTCACCGGCCTCACTGTCGCTTACGACCTGAGCATATGAGTCCATGGCAAATTTAACGTCGTTGCTTAATATAGTGTCCGGAGTTTCAAAATTATATATATAACATCAGGATCACCTCTATTTCTTCTTTTTCCTTGCCACAGAGTACCCGAAGGACCCCAGCTTTCTGCCAAGAGAAAAATACTCCCCGTGGGAATAAGCCATAAGACCCGCCTGCTGGAGATTTATCTTTCCCTTGCTGTCTATGTAGCGACCATCTGCATTTACGGCGAGTATCTCCGCAAGGAACATATCGTGTGTGCCGAGAGGTCTTACTTCCGTGACCCGGCACTCTAAAGACAGGGGGCTTTCCGAAATTATAGGTGCAGACACCTTTGAAGCCGCTTCAAGGTGCAGTCCGCACTTTTTTATTTTGTCCATATCCTTGCCGCTTCGGACTCCGCAGAAGTCGGTCTCTCTGACCATTTTTGATGTGGTGAGGTTTATGACAAACTCCCCGCTCTCCTTTATTATCCCGTAGGAGTGTCTTGACGGTCTCACGGAAATGTAGGTCATAGGCGGGTGGGTGTTGACGATGCCCGTCCATGCTATGGTGAGGACGTTTGCTTTTTTGAGTGTCCCGCAGGTCACCATCACCGCAGGCAGAGGCGCGAGAAGCGTCCCCGGATTTAAAATTTTTCTGCCGTATTCTATTTTCGGTTTCGGCGATCTGTTATCAGACGCGGTGTTTTTTTTCATGAGCTCACCCCTCTTTTTTTATCCTGTTCCGTACCTCCATCAGGGAAAATCCCAGAAGATTCTGACCCTTCCATTTGCTCATGTCAAAGCGGTTCTCATCAGTCATTGACAGACCTATACCCCATATATTATCCTTTACTGCACATTCCGCAAGGATATCCTCTCCCGTGCCGAGAAGCAGCGCCTTCAGATTTTCATCCTGACTGAATTTCGCATACAGACCCTCGTATACAACGACCTGACGGACGCCGTTCCATACGATGTCATTATAATTTTTCACAGAACGTCCCAGTGACTTTATCTTCACAGGGTCGTCCGTGTTCAGGATCTTTTCCGCTGCATCATTATCGTCAAATACCTCAGCTTTTTTATACATCATATACTGCTCCAGCGAGGAAAATTTCACTCCGTCATATACAAAATCCGACAGATGCCAGTTGCTTAAATATCCGTTGATCTCCTCCGGATTGTGAAAGCATACTATACTGCTCATTTCACCACACCCTTTTTCAGAATAATATTTGCGTAGGTCGCTTCCTCGCCTGTGGCAACAACGGCAAAGGCGGTCTTCGCTCTCTCATAGAAAGCAAAACGCTCTATCATTTCAATTTTGCAGTTTTCAGGCTCGTACTTATTGATGATCTCCCTGTACTTGTCCCAGATGGTGGGGACTACATTATCGCCGGGGACTACCTCCATAAGCATCACAGGCTTTTCGGTGTATGTATCAAGGGGGAAAAGCTGCATGATGGCGTCCAGAAGCTCCGGGACACCGTGACCGTCGCAGCGGATAACTCTTTTTCCGATAGCTTCCGAGGGGAAATTCCCGTCAGCGATAACTATTTCGTCCCCATGACCCATTTCCATAAGAGCTTTCAGAAGCTCCGGCGAGAGAATTTTCGGTATGTTTTTAAGCATAATGATCTTCCTTTCCTATTAAATTTTATTTCATTCGGTATTATCCGATTCTTTGCCTTTGCTTACAAAGCATAGTATTTCTATATTTGAATTTGAACCGAACGGTCTCTTAATTATGCCGCCTTCCGGAATTTGTGAAATAATTGCTCCCTCCGGATATTCAGAAGAGTATTGCATATCCCGAATAGTCAAATCAAACAACCCGGTATATGCCGTTTTACATTCTCCATAAGACAGACCTGTCAGATCAGGTATTTCATAATCTACATAAATAGGCTCAATTATAATGTTCAGCGACAAATAAATCGTCGCCGCTGCCATTAAAGAAAAAGTCAAAGCGGATACAACCGCAGCAGTCTTTATTTTTTTCATCTGCCGGCGTTTTTCTTTTTTGGAAACGATCAATATAACAGAAAGCACTATTGTCAGAATTAAAGCTGCTATTGCAATAACAGCACATATATAAATTTCCAGCACTTATGTATCACTCCTTAAATACAAACACGGTCAGAAAATTCTCATCAGCTCAGAAATTTTATCAATAGTATGATCCGGAGTTTCCGCTTCCTTTTTCGGAGACCCGTATGCCGCCATCCCCTGCTTTACCCAGATGGTTTTCATGCCGACCTTTTTAGCAGGGAAAATGTCGTTGTCCAGCCTGTCGCCTATCATAACAGCGTTTTCAGCAGCACATCCCACCCGCTTCAACGCACGGAGAAAGATCTCCTTGTCCGGCTTTGCCACGCCCTCCTCCGCAGAAGCCATGACAACATCTATATATTGCAGCAGACCCCAGTTTTCAAGCCGCTCCTTTGTGCCTGCCGACTGGTTTGCAATTATCCCTATCTTATATTTCTTTTTAACAAAGTATTTCAGGACACGCTCCGCATCGGGATAGGGCTTTTCGTCCTCCTTGTGCCAGACCGTTTTATTAAGTCCGAAAAATTTTATTGCTTCAAGGTCTCCCTTTAAATTCTGCTTTGCAAATTCGATTCTTTTTTCGTTAAATTCCTCAAAGGTTATGTCTGTACCTTCAATAGCATCTCTTATACGGTGGCTGTATGCCTCGGTCTCGTCAATAAGAGTGGTGCCTATATCAAAAAACAGCCACTTTATTTCTTTTATATCAATTCCAATATTCATTAGGATCTCCATTCAAAAAATCAAGCAGGGACTCCGACGGGAATAAAGCCATATCGGAGCCCCTGCTTTAAACACTAAGAAAAAATATTACATAAGGGACTTGTAAAGCTCGGTGATCTCCTCTACGGAAGTATCTCTGGGATTTCCGGGACGGCAGGCATCGTCAAATGCAGACTGCGCAAGGAAAGGAATGTCCTCGGTCTTTACGATATCCTTAAGATCGGCGGGGATGCCAACATCCTTGGAGAGCTGCTTTACAGCCTCGATAGCTGCCTTTCTGTACTCGTCCTGAGACATATTGTCAACGCCCTTGACGCCCATTGCTCTTGCGATCTCACGGTACTTTTCACCAGTAGCGGGAGCGTTGTACTCCATTACTGTGGGAAGTATGATAGCATTTGCAACACCGTGGGGAGTGTCATAAAGAGCGCCCAGAGGGTGAGCCATTGAGTGAACTATTCCAAGACCAACATTGGAGAAGCCCATACCTGCAACATACTGACCCAGAGCCATGTCCAGTCTGCCCTCCTTTGTGTTGTCAACAGCGCCCCGGAGACTTCTTGCGATGATCTCAATAGCCTTAAGATGGAACATATCGGAAAGCTCCCATGCACCCTTTGTGATGTAGCCCTCAATAGCGTGTGTGAGAGCGTCCATGCCTGTTGCAGCAGTAAGGCTCTTGGGCATTGACTCCATCATGTCGGGGTCAACGAAAGCAACAACGGGGATGTCGTGAGGGTCAACGCAGACCATCTTTCTGTTCTTCTCCACATCGGTGATAACGTAATTGATAGTTACCTCTGCAGCTGTTCCTGCTGTTGTGGGGACTGCTAAAATGGGAACGCAAGCCTTCTTTGTGGGAGCAACGCCCTCAAGACTTCTTACATCGGCAAACTCGGGATTGTTGATGATGATACCGATTGCCTTTGCAGTGTCCATTGAGGAACCGCCGCCGACAGCGATGATGTAGTCAGCGCCTGCTTTTTTGAAAGCCTCCACGCCTGCCTGTACATTCTCGATGGTGGGGTTGGGCTTGATATCGGAGAATATCTCGTATGCAAGACCGTCACCGTCAAGGATGTCCGTTACCTTTTTAGTAACGCCGAACTTGATAAGGTCGGGGTCGGAGCAGAGGAGAGCCTTTTTGAAAGCCCTGCCCTTTGCCTCGTCCTTGATGGCTGCAATTGCTCCCGAGCCGTGATAGGATGTTTCGTTGAGGATAAATCTGTTCATGTTGATCTAACTCCTTTTATATAAAAATTTTTTTGAAGCTTAAATAATAATATTATTACCGCACAGTATCTTATGCTGTCCGAATAAGGACATAATATCAGTCCTCGTCCGAAATATCGGCAGAGATGTCCTCCATATAATGATTTTCATGACCGTCATCATTTTTGTCAGCCAGTGTGTCTGTGTCAACACTCAGTATCTCCATAAAGCCGGAGCCGTCGTCGTTCATCACCGTATTTTCCGGAATGGCATAGGTCTCGCTGGCAGGGCGGCTTTTCACGGTCTTGTTTTCTTTAAAGCTCTCCTTTATCTGCGCATCCGTTACCCGGCGGTTATCCGTCCTGTGAAGGAATATCGCATTGAAATCAGGGTACCCGGGCTGATTTTTAAGATGCTCCAGCTCCTTATATTTTGTCAGGCACAGTATCTGCATCCCGATCCATGCAAAGGACAGAACAACTGCGATGATATCTATGCTTCCGTTCACCAGATTGAACATGAACCAGAGCGCAGAGACCGCAATTGCAGCGATGGTACCCTTCCTGTCCTTAAGATATGACCAGAGAAAGGCTCCGAGCATTGCGATATGCGCCAGAAACTTCATTATCAGCCCCAATGGACTGACAGCAAAAAGTCCGAGAGTTACCAGAGCAACTCCTACTGCAATAAAGTCAATGACCAGAAGAATCGCAGGATAGGGTGTACAGATATAAAATGCAATGGAGAACAGCCTGTTCAGATCTTTCATGCGGTTCCGGTTTGAATCCATCGTCTGTTCTTCAAGTCTGTCATTGTCGATCATGGGACATCCCCTCCGGGAAATTTAAAGCGCGGACATACCGCATTGTTTATATTATACAATATCCACTATAGGATGTCCATAATTTTATGTAAATTCACTTAAAAATAATTGGCAGGAATTTTGTGCATTTTAACCAATGACAGCAAAACGGCAGGTCGGCGATCAAGCCTTCCTGCCGTGACAGATATCCTGTGATACATTTTTATTTAACAGACCTCTTGCGTTTGAGCATAACGGTCAGCGAAACCGCTATGGGAACTATTACACCGATAACGGGAACGGTCTCCTCAACGATGTCCTTATCCGAGTACAGACCTGCATCGGCGGCAACATCGTCTTTGTAAGCTTCGTAAGCTTCACTGTCGATCAGGATGCTGAATTTAACATCCTCTGAAAGTGTAAACCTTGCTTTGCCTTTTTCAATGAGTACAGCAGTAATATGTTCTCCGCTCTTTGTGCAGATGTTTGCATAGAGCCCGTTATTTTCTTTTCCGAGATCGGCTGTGACATTCTCGCCGTCTATTACCGCTCTGACCATTTTACTCTCTCCGGTAAGTACGTTTTTGACCTTGACAGTGACTGTCTCGGGGACAGATGCACCTGAAGGTGCAATGCCGGGAGCTATACCTGCTCCGCCCCAGGAGGGGTAAAAATCCGGGTAGTATCCGTCTGCCGGTGTTGTTTCCTCTGCGGGAGGTTCTGTGACTGTCGGTTCTGTTTCGGCTGGGTCTGTTTCAGCAGGAAGTGTTTCGGTCGGCTCTGTCTCGTCGGTGCCTGTATTGTCACCGCCGCCCTGCTGTCCGTCCTGATATGCTATTGCATAGGTTGAAAATCTGTCGCTCATTATTGTGATAGTGTCCGGATCGCTGTCAATGTCCCACAGAATATCCGCTTCGCCGTCGTGGATACGAACGATCATAAATGCTCTGCCTGCATTTCTCATGTTCTCCGGTACTTCTATTGTTATGCTGATCGGATTTCTGAGCCTGGTGATCCTTCCGGCTGCCTGTCCGTCTATGAATTTCAGAATATCAATATTGAGGTACTGTCCCAGAGAGTAATTTGCTTCCGTTATGATAGTCTCTGTTGCCTGTTTGTCGCTGACAGGAACGGTGTCCCCTGCGTCCTCCACACGAAGTATAATGTCCAGACTGCTGGAGCCGTTGTCTATCGCGTCCTGTTCAGCCTGAGTGAGTTGATTATATACCTCCGCTTCAAGTATGCTTTTGGTGTCTGAGTCTATGCTTACCGCAGGAGCGTTTGCATCGCTTTCGGAATCTACGGTAATATTTCCCGAATCCGTATCATCGTCCGGCTGATCTGTTTCTCCGGGATTCTCCGGCTCGGTGGGGTCTGTTACGGGTGGGTCGACAGGGTCTGTTACGGGCGGCTCGTTACCGCCGTAATTTGTATCGTTGACAATACCGCCCTCTATTGTTACGCCATCATTTATTCCGTCTTCGGGTGCGTTATCATCAGCCCCGACATTAGCAACATTAGCACCATTGCCGATATGTTCTGCCGGAGTCTTATTGGTTTCATGGTTTTCGCTGCCCTTAGTTGCTGTTATATTACCGCCAGTTATGGTGATAGAGTCCATCTTACCGTAATTTCCGCCGCCAATGCCTGCGCCTGAACCATCAGTGTATGAACCGCCGGTTGCTTTTACTTTGCCGCCGCTTATGATGATAGTTCCGCTGTTGTTAGCAGTGAGAGAAATATTTCTACCGCCGCCAATGCCTGCTGCACCGCTGCCGCCCTGTGCATTTTCTATTACAGCATTGTCGCTTATGGTGATCTTTCCGCCTGCGCCCTTGTAGCCGCCGCCTATGCCTGCACCGTTGGTGCCGCCTGTTGCTTCTTTTATTACAGCATTGCCGCTTATGATGATATTTCCGCCGTCTCCGCGAACAGCGTATTCTTGATAAGATCCGCCAATGCCTGCACCATAGCTGCCGCCTTTTGCAATTACAGTACCGCCTCTTATGGTAATATTTCCTCTGGCACCATCTCTACCGCCATTTTTGCCGCTGCCTATGCCTGCACCGTCGGTGCCGCCATTTGCTGTTACTTTGCCGCCTTCTATGATGATAGTTCCGCAGGTACCATCTTTGCCGCCGCCAATGCCTGCACCGCTGTTGCCGCCTGTTGCTGTTACGTTGGCATTGTCTTTTATAGTGATATTTCCGCCGGAGCCACCTGTGGTGTCTTTATAACCTCCGCCAATGCCTGCACCGCCGGTGCCGCCTGTTGCTGTTACGTTGGCACTGTCTTTTATAGTGATAGTTCCGCCGCTACCATCTCTGCTGCCGCCTATGCCTGCACTGTAGGAGCCGCCTTGTGCTGTTACAGTACCGCCTTCTATGATGATAGTTCCGCCGTTTTTTCCGTAACCGCCGCCTATGCCTGCACTGTAGGTGCCGCCTGTTGCTGTTACAATACCGCCGTTTATGGTGATTTTTCCGCCAGCGCGATTAGTTCCTCCGCCTATGCCTGCACCACCGTAAGTATCGTTGCGGTTTTCGTTTAGACCATCACCGCCTGTTACGTCTAAGCTTCCTTCTCCCGTAATAGTAAGAGAGTTATTGCCTTCTACTTTAATTCCGGGTGCACCTCCATAGCCATTAGAGCTTCCGGCAGCTCCGCCTTTTAAGATATTTGTTCCGTCAAGCGTAAGAGTACATGATGATCTTGAGCCATTGATCGCAATAGGACATCCGCCTGCACTGCTGAGGTCAATATTAAGACCACGGATAGTAATATTGATATCTGTGCCCTCAACGGTGATTTTATTAGAAGTAGTCTGACCTGTTATTATGTAGTTGCCTGCTTGGGTAATAGTGATATCGCCATCAGTAGTAATATCAAACGTGTTATCCTCCGCAGTCGCCGAAATGGAATTAAGCGCCATGATCGCCAGTCCCGCTATAATTGTAAGTGTCAGACATATATACAGATATATGCGGCGTGCTTTGTTCATAAATTTTCCTCCATTCGTAAAATTATGTTGGTTTTTGTGGTAAAATGTAATTATATCAAGTATATTATACCATTATCACCCATGATAGGGTCAATAAAAAAGCGGATATTTTAAATAAAATCAGCATTATGCATAAATTACCGGGCAAACAATTGGTAAAATCAGATCCGGATTTCCGTATCCTGCCTATCGTAACAAAATATACCTCGCATAACACCTCTTTCCGCATACATATACTATATTTTGAAAAGGAGGCGGCAATATGGATAAAAAAACGGTAAAGACCATTTTATTTACAGCATTTCTGGCAGCCGCTGTCATAGCCGTCGCCGTCAAGCCGGAGTTTTTTATGGGGATCATCTCAAGGACAGCAGGACTTCTCATGCCTGTGTTCTTCGGTCTGGCGTTTGCCTTTGTGATGAATATGCCTGTATGCTCCATAAAAAAATTTCTGTCGAAAAGATCAAAGCGCGCAGGCGAACGGACGCTGAATATCCTTTCGGTGATAAGTGCATATCTGCTGCTTATTGCGCTTATCGCAGGGATAGTCTGCATTATCGTCCCCCAGCTCATAGAAAGCGTGAAGCTGTTTTTCGACAACGCCGACTACTACTACGACAATTTTATGAGATACTGCACCGCCCTTGAAAAGCGGGACAGCTACGGCATCTTCACCGCAATAAAAAAAGCAGCGGCAGGTCTGGGCGAGCAGATGCCCCGGATGCTGACCGCCACATACGCAAGGACCTCTGACATTATCAGCGGAGCGGCGGACATCCTTATCGGATTTGTCATTTCAATATATATCCTGCTTGACAAGAAAAATATCCGTCAGGCAGTATCCCTTATTGCGGAGCGTCTTACAGGGGAGCACTATCCGAAGCTCTGCAAAATATACAGACTGGTCTTCACCACCTTTGCCCACTTTGTAAGCGGACAGATCACCGAAGCTGTGATACTGGGATTTCTTTGCTTTATCGGCATGACCGTCTTTCGTTTTGACTACCCCCTGCTCATCAGCACGATAATAGGCATCACCGCCCTGATTCCCGTAGTGGGTGCGATAATAGGGACTGTCCCTGCGGCATTTCTGCTGTTCCTGATAAAGCCGGTAAAGGCTGTGTGGTTCATTGTCTTTATTATAGTGCTCCAGCTTCTGGAAAACAATCTTATCTATCCCCGTGTTGTGGGGAAAAGTCTTGGTATACCTCCCCTGCTTGTGCTGCTTGCCATACTATTGGGAGCGGGTCTGGGAGGTGCCGCAGGCATACTGCTGGGAGTACCCATCATGTCGGTGCTGTATGTGGCTCTGAGGGAAAGACTGTATGAAAATGCGGAGACTGACAGTCAAAGCTCAGCCTTATTGTAAAAAAAATACTGTTTTTTATAGCAATATTGCACAAATGAAGATTTGCACAATTTGTGATTTGTATAAAATTTACCCCATATTAACAGTTAGTTCACAAATAATACCGCAATAATATATATAATTATAATGTATAGTTGAAAAATTGTATAACTTGTGGGGACATTTTGTAAAGGAGGATACGGTCTGCGTACTGTCGCTGCCGTCAATTAATGATGAAAAAAATCGCTGTTGTATATTTATCAAAATGCGGACATACAAAACAGTATGCCGACTGGCTCCATGAAGACCTTGATGCTGACCTTTTTCTTATCAGCAGCTTTAACTTCACAAAAGTACTTGAATACAAGCTTGTTATATTTGCCTGCGGTATCTATAACGACAAGCTTGCTATCATGGATACCATCAAGAAAAATATTGTGTCCGTACCTGCCAATAAGACCATGATAATGGCAGTAGGCTGGTACACAAACGATTCCAAGGAAGCCAAGCAAAGGATCATAGAAGAAAATTACCCCGACCAGTTCAAGGGGTCAGTTCCCCTTTACATAGTAAACAGCGGTATCGACAAGAAGCAGATCAACGTAGGTGACAAAGCGTCCCTTCTTGTTGCCCAGCGCAATATTGAAAAGAAGGCGGGACGTTCATCGGACGATATCAACGCCCTGGCTATCATAAAGGGATACTCCGACCAGACGTCCAAGGACAATCTGGCGAGCATCAAAAAAGGCATTGAGGAATTCTTCGATCCCAGCTTAAAGGCTAATGCGGCTGAATCAAAATCGAAAGCTGCAAAACCAAAGACAGAGGCTGCAAAGCCCAAGACGGAAGCCGCAAAGCCCAAGGCTGCAAAAGCCGAACCTGCGAAGTCTTCCGGGGATCCGCTTTCCGATTCTGTGGAGGCAGCATTCAAAAACCTCAAAGCTCCGAAGCCTGCTCCCAAGGCAGCGCCTAAGCCGGAGCCCGCTCCCGAACAGGAAGCATCCGACGCTTCAGCTCCCGTTGTAAGATTCAACTCAAAGGGCGAAGTGGTGGTCTCTTCTGTTGTAGAGGCGATACAGTCCATGAATATTGAGGATCAGTTATCCCGTGATTCTCTCCCCGATATGGCAGCGGAGGCAAAGCCTGCCGAAAAAGCACCCAAGCCCGCTCCCGCTCCTGCTCCTAAAACAGTTATTGGTGCAGACGACCTGAGCAATTCCGTTGAAGAAGCATTCAAGAAATTAAATACTCCCAAGGCTGCACCGAAGCCTGCTGCTGCTCCAGCGCCTGCTCCGGCACCGAAGCCCGCACCGGCGAGTGATCTGGACTTTTTTGCTCCCGATCCGGTAGCCGATATGGAGGTCAGCACTGCCGCTCCCGAGCCCGCACCTGCACCTGCTGCATCTGCGCCCGAGCCTGCACCTGCTCCCAAACCGGCACCTGCGCCGGAAGCTGTTCAGCCGGCTCCCGAGCCTGCGCCTGAACCTGCTCCCGCACCTAAAAAGAACAGCTATATGGAGATGTTCGCAAAACGCCGCAGAAACGCTGAACCTGCCGCAGAAGCTGCTCCCGCAGCGGAAACTCCTGCAGCACCGGCACCGGCAGCACCCGCTCCCGCGGCACCGACACCTGCTCCCGCAGCAGCACCTGAAGCACCTGCAGCGCCTGCACCTAAGGCTCCTGCACCAAAAGCTGAGCCCACACCGTCTCCAAGAGCAGCTGCAAAATCAGCTTACGAAGCATTTGCAGGATCTCGTGCGGATGTTGACATAAACGATCTTTCCATGGATATGGAAGATTCATCGGCAGCATTTGCTCCGGAGACTGAACAGCCATCAATAGGCGACTTTGATATGGATGTGGATCTGGATGAGGGCTACAGCTTCCTTGATGACAGCGCAAGCGTAGGCAGCAAGCGTGCTCTTACCGCTGTTGAGGATCTTGCCAAGGCTAAGGTAAAGGCAGAGAAGGAAGCCGCCAGACTTGCAGCCGCAAAGAACTTAGAACTGGATAAAGTAATAGAAGAGGAGAATCAGGCAGAAGAAACAGCATACACCGCACCTCAGCAGAGTGAGACCATCGAGCAGATGCGCAGTGATATCGAAAAGATGCGTCATGACATAGAGACTCTTGTAGAGAAAAACGGTGAGAACACAGAGACTGTTCAGGAAGAGCAGGAGGAATACATTCCCGTTCAGGACGATGATGACGGTCTTGCAGCCTTTGCCTTCACAGACAGCGCCGACTATGACATTGAAGCAGAGTTTGCCGCTCCCGAGCCTGAACCTATGGACTCTCCGAACAAGAACAAGACCGACCTCGACATCATGAAGCTTCAGGAAGAGATAAACGCCTCTATCGAAAGCAACAAGGCTGCCAAGGAAAAGATGATCGCCCGTCAGAACAAGCAGAAGGAAGAATATCACAATCCATTCCTTGTACGGTTTGACGACGAAGAGGAGGAAAAGAAAAAGAAGCCCGAGCCAAAGCGTCTTGCAGACCCTATCGATCCGGACATTTTCTTCAGCAGACAGTCCAACAAGGGAACCAATGTTGCTCCCGGCGTTATGCCTGAGATCAAGTTCAGAAATCAATAATAATACTAAGCCCCGTATTTTGGTACGGGGCTTTATTATAGGGTAATAGCGACATAGAACTTTCTGAGCTGCCGAACCGCAAACTAAGAGGTCCTCCCAGAACTGCGCAGCGGAAAGGGTAAAACCCAGTCTTTATTTAGCTTTCTTAATCTTTTTCGATATCTCTGCGATCACCGCACGGTCGGAGTCGGACTTGATCCTGTATTCTGTCCTTGAATAGAAGCCGTCATTCACATCCCAGATGACAGGCACAAAGCCGTTGTCGGTAAGCTTATCCAGAATTATCTTCACACACTCGGAAGAGTCGGTATAAATTGCATTGCTGTCAAAATTCGATGCAGGATATCCCGCAGAGGTCTCCCCCATGAAAACGGGGATATTTTTTTCGGTAAACGCCTTGTTAAGCAGCTCTATCTGAGCGTCCGTGTAATTTATCCAGTCCTCTCCGCCAATCTTGTTTATCCAGTACATCACGTTGTCAACATAGTGTACCGATACCATGAGCCTGTCAGACACTGTATCTGTTGGCATGACAAATTCGGGCGAGGTGGTGTTGTCGATGTTTGTCCAGTATCCCGAAACGATAAGGACACGCTCTGCATTTTTGCCGCCTGTGGCTCTTACCGCATCAACAAACGCCTGATTGAGAGTGTTGGTCATTTCGTAGGCATCCTTTTTGGGAGGGTCTTTAAGCTCGCCCTTTTCATTGAACTGACTTCCGCCAAGATACTCGTTATACCCTTCAAAAACCACCGTGTAGGGATAGTCCTTGAAATACTCGGCTATCTGTGTCCACAGGTTTGTAAATATTTTTTTGCACTCCTCGGTAGAATTTCTGCGGATAATAAATTCATCGAAATGGTGGATATTTATCACCGCATACAGATCCGCATTCTGACAGTACCCCACGATCTCAGCCACTCTTGCGATATAGTCGGGATCAATAGTGTAGGTGCCGTCATTTTTCATCATATTGCCCCAGAAGACAGGTATGCGGACAGTGTCAAAGCCCTCCGCCTTTATTCCGTCAATTGCCTCCTGAGTGGTCTCTACCGCTCCCCAGCAGGTCTCATAATCCCTTGGCGTATTGCTTCCCACAACGGGTATCCATTCAAATGTGATCTTTTCGCAGTCTGCGGCATCGTATGCCTCCATTGTGTTTCCAAGATTAAGACCGATACCCATATTTTTTGCCGTCTGCTGTGCTGTCATAGGCATCGCCCCCTCTGCTTTTGAATTTGTACACGCTGCAAATGTCATGGACATGGCAGCAGCCATTATAATGGATATGATTTTTTTGCTCATTTTATATACCCTCCTGTTTATTCTGATATTTCTATGTGAAGCTGCGCCTGTACCTTCGGCAGCGGCACACGGTATTTTTCCGCCAGAGCAGGACCGCAGGCGTTTGAACCCACCCCTGCCATTTTTCCGTCCACGCAGATGACGCTGCTCCCGCACTTTTTAAGCTCAAAGTTGTGACGCTTTTCCGCAAGCTCCTCTTCGGTGTATTCGGAGGCATTAAAGGAGAAGCCCTCTGGCGATGTAAACCTGATCTTTGTTTTCCCGTCCGTGACGGTCATATGCCTGCATCCGAAATGAGACCCGTTCTCCTGCGGACGGATATAGTCCTCATGCATATCGGCTATTTTAGAAGAGAAGTTCCCCATATAGCTTGCCTGATGCTTGTCGATGTAGCTTTCATAGGGACCGTATC
>JAFLUI010000045.1 GCA_022508825.1 Oscillospiraceae bacterium | reverse complement strand
CGCCGCTTACGCGGCGAAAAAGGCACCCCAGTTTGCGTTGCTAAATGATAATTTACTTTATCTTATGAAAAATTGCTGTTCCCCTCTTTTATTTTTCCGAAAAATATGTTATAATAATCTGTAAACATATATTTTGCGTCGTAAGAGGTGTACAATGGCGGAAACGGTAATAAATGTGGAAAATATTGAGCAGACTATCGCTCTTTTCGGAAACTATGATGAAAATATAAACCTGCTCCAAAGGCAGTATAACGTTGCAGTGCTGAACAGGGGCAGCGATATACGCATAAGCGGCGGCGAAGCAGAGGTGGCAAAGGCACGCTCTGCTATAGAAGCGCTGCTGGGACTGATAAAAAAAGGGGAGACCATCAATGAGCAGAATATCCGGTATGTCAGCTCAATGGTTGACGAGGGCGTTCAGGAACAGGTGGCTCAGCTGGCAGACGGCGGTATCTGCGTCACTTCAAGCGGAAAGGTGGTCAAGGCAAAGACTCTGGGTCAGAAAAAATATGTGGACGCCATTTCCAAAAACACCATCGTCATGGGAGTGGGGCCTGCGGGAACAGGCAAGACCTATCTTGCGGTGGCTATGGCGGTAAAGGCTTTCAAGGCACATGAAGCCACAAAGATAATCCTCACCCGTCCTGCGGTGGAAGCGGGCGAAAAGCTGGGATTTCTGCCGGGAGACCTGCAGAATAAGGTGGATCCATACCTCCGTCCCCTTTACGACGCTCTTTTCGATATGTTCGGGGCGGACGCCTTTGCAAGACATATGGAGCGGGGCAGTATCGAGGTGGCTCCTCTTGCCTATATGCGCGGACGGACTCTGGACGACTCCTTTATAATCCTTGACGAGGCTCAGAACACCACAAGAGAGCAGATAAAGATGTTCCTGACCCGTCTGGGCTTCAACAGCAAGATGGTCATTACGGGAGATATCACCCAGATAGACCTTCCCGACAGCAAAAAATCGGGTCTTATAGACGCAATGCACATACTGAAAAACGTGGATGATATATGTATAACAAGATTTACCGAAAAGGATGTAGTACGCCACAAGCTGGTACAGGATATCATAAAGGCTTATGAAAAGGCGTACAGTGAAAGAAAGGGTCAATAAAATGCCAAGACTTAAGGTTATGATAAGGAATAATCAGAAGAAAATAAAGCTTCCTGCGGGACTGCGGCTTATTGTGCGGAAATGCTGTCAGGCAGTGCTTGTTACAGAGAAATTCGACAAGCCTGCAGAGGTAAGCGTCTCCTTTGTTGACAACAGGGAGATACGGAACCTGAACAGGCTTTACCGTGATAAGGACAAGTCTACGGACGTGCTGTCCTTTCCTCTGGGAGAAAACGGGGTCTACGATGTGAACAATGAGACGGGGGCTCTGCTGCTGGGAGATGTGGTCATATCAATAGAGACCGCCATCAAGCAGGCTCGTATGTATGACCACTCCCTCGAAAGAGAGGTAGGCTTCCTGACAGTACATTCCATGCTCCATCTTCTGGGCTACGACCATGAGACCTCCCGTCTGGAGGCGGCTAAAATGCGGGAAAAGGAAGAGCTAATTTTAGAGTACCTTGGACTTACCCGTCATAAGGAATACTCGGAAATACTATGAGTGGCTTTTTTAAGGCGTTTTTGTATGCGGGACAGGGCATTGGCTCCGCAGTGAAAAGTCAGAGGAATTTAAGGATACACATTATTGTGGCTTTGTATGTTACGGGGTTTTCGTTTTTCTATGAGCTGTCCGGGACTGATTATGTCCTGCTTATGCTGACGTTTTCTTCTGTAATTTCGGCGGAGCTTATCAACACGGCGGTGGAGGCGGCAGTGGACATCTGCTCGCCTGAGAAAAGCAGTCTTGCTAAGCTTGCAAAGGATGCTGCTGCAGGGGCTGTCCTTGTGACGGCAGTATTTGCGGTCATTGTGGGACTTATCATGTTTCTGGATTTGGATGTGATAAGAAGCATTCTCGCATACTATGGTGAAAATATCCCGGCTCTGGCGGGACTTATACTATCGGTGATCCTGTCGGCGCTGTTTATCGTGTATCCCAAAAAGGAAAGGAAATAATATGGCTTCTGAGATATGTTTTATTGCTATTGTAGGACGGGCAAATGCGGGGAAGTCCTCTCTGCTCAACGCCCTTACAGGTGAAAAGATAGCTGCTGTAAGCGGCAAGCCCCAGACTACCCGCACAAGGATAACGGGTATAGTCACCGAGGGGGAGACTCAGTATGTTTTTATGGACACTCCCGGAGTTCACAAGGCTCGGACAAAGCTTGGGGAGCATATGAACAAGGCTGTAAAGGACTCTGCTTCCGATGTTGATCTTATACTCATGGTGGCAGACGTGACCAGAAAGATAAGCGACACCGAGACGGACATTATAAAAAGCTTCGGCAGGGGCAGGAGCGTCATTCTTGTCCTCAACAAGATAGACCTTATAAAGGACAAGGAGCAGGTGGCGGTGAAGATCGCTGAATACAGCTCCCTTTACGATTTTGATTCCATAGTCCCCATAAGCGTCATAAAAAATGACGGGGTGGATATTGTACGGGGTGAAGTCGAAAAGTACGTCAAGGAGGGTCCCCATTATTTTCCCGACGACTCCTTTACAGACCAGCCTGAAAAGGTACTTGCGGCGGAGATCATCAGGGAAAAGATACTTGATCTTATGAGCGACGAGATCCCCCATGGAATTGCCGTCACTATCGAGGATATGAGCGAGCGGGTGGACAAAAGCGGTGAGGATATTCTCGACATATCCGCTGTCATCTACTGTGAGAGGGACTCCCACAAGGGCATGGTCATCGGCAAGGGCGGAGCTATGCTGAAAAGGATAGGTCAGCTTGCAAGAGAGGATCTTGAGCGGTTCTTTGAGATAAAGGTCAATCTCCAGTGCTGGGTAAAGGTCAAGGAGGACTGGCGGAACCGTGAGGGTCTTATCCGCAATTTCGGTCTGGACTGAAAAGGCTGAGCCTTTACCCTTTCCGCTGCGCAGTGTGTCGGTAAAAGTAACGTCTATCAAATAATTCCACTTATATGTGACTATGACAGGGAAATAATTATAGTAAACACTTTTTTGCGGGGCATAACCATGTAAAGACAATGACTTTACATGACCGGCACGCCCTATTTACGGAGGTTTACTATGATAGATAACTACGATGAAAATAAATGGAACAAATTCGAGCTTAGCGGACGGGTGACGGACTACCTTGATTACAAGGGGATACCCACAAAATATTTTTCCAACATAAAAGGGGAACATACAGATGCTGATAACAGTGGAGGGTCTGGTAATAGCGGAACGCAATTACGGTGAAAATGACAAATTTATCGACGTTCTCACCGCTGAGTACGGAGCCGTGGAGATATGCGTAAAGGGCGCTCGTAAGCTTACAGGCAGAAACAACGCCTCCACTCAGCTTTTCTCCTATGCAAAGTTCTGTTACAGCAAACGAGGGGAAAATTACTATCTTAACAGCAGCGAGCCTGTACGGGTATTTTACGAGCTCCGTTTTGACATGAAAAAGCTGGCTCTGGCGGAATATTTCGCGGAGGTGGCAAAATACTGTGCTACCACGGGGCAGTCTGCAAAGGACATCATGAGTCTGCTGCTCAATTCGCTCCATCTGCTGTCTAAAGACCTGCGGAGCTGCGAGTTTCTGAAAAGCGTGTTTGAGATGCGTCTGATGTCCGAAATAGGTATGCTTCCTCAGCTTATCGGCTGTCGGGACTGCTACCGGTATGAGGATGTGGAGCTGTTTTTTATGACGGACAGAGCCTGCCTTCTCTGCGGGGAGCATTTTTCCGAAAGGGGCTTTGAGGAAAACGAGTATCATATAAAGCTCACCCCCTCGGTGTTTCAGTCGCTGCAGTTTATCTGCCTGGCGGAGATGAAAAGGATATTCAATTTCAAGCTGGGGGAGGACTCTCTGCGGCTTCTTAATGAGATCACGGAGAAGTATCTTCTCACAAGACTGTCAAGAGGCTTCAAGACTCTTGATTTTTATACGGATATATGTAAAACAGACCTATAAGGATGATATTATGAATAAATACTATACAGCTTTAGAGCTACATAAAATACTTGAGATGCTGGCGGAGGAGACCTCAAATCAGTGTACAAGAGAAATGGCGCTTGCATTGGAGCCGTCAACAGATGTGGAGCAGGTGAGACGTGAGGTAAAAAAGACCTCCGATGCCTTTGATCTGTCGGTGAAATACGGCACTCCCGCATTCTGCAGCTTCAAGGACGTGAGAGGGTCACTTAACAGGGCAAAATCGGGGTCAAGTCTTACTCTGCGGGAGCTTCTTGACATCGCTCAGATGCTTTATCAGATAAGGATGCTTTCCGACTGGCACATTTCCTGCGGTGATGAGGAGACCTCTATAGGCTATCTTTTTACCTCACTGTCTCCGAATAAATATCTGGAGGACAAGATAAAGGACGCCATCATATCCGAGGACGAGATCTCCGACATGGCAAGCTCTGCCCTTGCAAATATACGCAGAAAGATCGCTCAGGCAGGGGTGCGCATAAGAGAAAGTCTGGACAAGCTTGTAAAAAGCGCCGAGATCCAGAAGTCCCTGCAGGAGAACATCGTCACCATGCGTGACGGCAGGTACGTTCTCCCCGTCAAGGCAGAGCACAAGGGAAACATTCAGGGACTTGTCCATGCCACATCTTCAAGCGGCGCCACCTATTTCGTGGAGCCTATTTCCGTGGTGGAGGCAAACAACGAGATACGTGTCCTGCAGGGTGAGGAGCAGGAGGAGATAGAGCGCATTATAGCCGAGCTTAGTGCGGATTGTGCAGCCTGCGCCGACGCTATGGCGGAGGACTATCTTACCTGCGCAGAGCTTAATCTGTACTTTGCAAAGTCCAATCTTGCGGCGAAAATGAGGGCAAGCGTCCCGGAGATTTCCGACGACGGCAGGATAGACCTGAAAAAAGCCCGTCACCCTCTTATTGATAAAAATAAAGTTGTCCCCGTTGATATAAAGCTTGGCTATGACTATCAGGCTCTTATAGTAACGGGTCCCAACACAGGCGGAAAGACCGTCCTGCTTAAAACAACGGGACTTCTTACGGCAATGACCATGTGCGGACTGCTTATCCCCGCAGGAGACGGCAGCAGGGTGTCCGTATTTGAAAATATACTGGTGGACATCGGAGACAGTCAGAGCATTGAAAACAGTCTGTCCACCTTCTCCTCTCACATCGGAAATGTGGTGGAGATTCTGAGCATCGCTGATTCAAGCTCCCTGATACTCTTTGACGAGCTTGGCTCCGGCACCGACCCTGTAGAGGGCGCGGCTCTGGCAGTTGCCATCATTGAGGAGCTTAAAGCTAAGGGCAGCAGGCTTCTTGTCACCACTCATTATCAGGAGCTTAAGCTGTTTGCCATAGAGGGGGAGGGCATTGAAAACGCCTCCTGTGAGTTCGACACCTCTACTATGCAGCCTACCTACAGACTTATTATCGGCTCTCCCGGAAAGTCCAATGCGTTCTCCATCTCATCAAAGCTTGGTATGCCTGACAGTGTAATTTCACGGGCGAACAGTCTGGTTTCCACGGAAAATCAGCGGTTCGAGGAGGTCATCGCCCAGCTTGAGGACGCTCGTGTCCGTCTTGAAAGCAGGGAGCAGGAGGTAAATGCTCTGAAACGGGAGCAGGAGGAAAAGACCGCCGTTCTTGAAAAGGAGCTTGATGACCTTAACAAGCGTAAGGACGAGGAGATATCCAAGGCAAGGACACAGGCAATGCGCATCGTTGAAAGCTGCCGTATGCAGGCGGACGCTCTTATCGACGAGCTGAACGACATCAAAAAACAGAAGGACAAGGAAAATTTCTCTCAGCTGGCTATAAATGCCAGATCAAAAAACAAGTCTGCTCTTAATAAAATGTTCGATACTGCAAATCCTATAACTGCGGCTGAGCATAAGGAGTATGTTCCGCCCCGTCCCTTCAAACGCGGGGACAACGTTGTGATAGTAGGGATAAACAAAAAGGGTATCCTTGCGGGAGACCCTGACTCCTCCGGCATGGTGTTTGTTCAGTCGGGGGTCATGAAAACCAAGATAAGCGTCAGCAAGCTGCGTCTTGTGGAGCCTGAAAAGGTGACCTATCAGGGAAAGAAGGTCTCTACAAAGGGCGTGAGGGGAAAAATGGAGCGCTCTGCTTCCATGGAGCTTGATATAAGGGGTCATGCTGTGGACGAGGGCATTTTTGAGGTGGATATGTTCATCGACAATGCGGTGCTGTCAGGCGTCGGACTGATAACAGTCATCCACGGCAAGGGCACGGGAGTGCTGAGACAGGGCATACAGCGCCATCTTAAGTCCCATCCGTCGGTAAAAAGCTTCCGTCCGGGACGTTACGGCGAGGGGGAAGACGGGGTAACGGTCATAGAACTTAAGTAATGCGAGGGCAGTGTGTATGAAAAAAACATATCTGTGGAAAAACAAGCTTTTTTCCGTCAATATTGTTGCAATGGCTTTTATGCTTGTCATGTATGCGCTGCCCGATAAAGAATTTCTGATCGATGCCTGTGATGTTTATAATACTGTCACCAGACACGACGAGGCTCTTGACGAGATATACGCTCCTGTCATAGAGAATAACAGGGAAAAGATGGAGCATATCATGGATTACGGTGATGAGGTCTGCTCGGTGTATGTTTCAACAAGTGACAGCCTGAGCGTCCATGAGGAGGTTTTAGAGCAGGTAAGGGCTATTTCTGACTCTGTCTGCGAAGGCTGCGAAACAGAGCGCGATAAAGTTAAAAAGATCGCCTACTGGGTGGCAGAGAATATCTACTATAACCATGTTGCTGCCGAATCCGAGGTAAATTCGGATACCATAAGCCTTGAGACCACATTGAAAACAAGGACTACCACCTGCGCAGGGTATTCAAACCTGTTTTCTGCGTTATGCAATATGCAGGGGATGTACTGTGTAAATCTGCGGGGAGGTACTCTTATAATATATGATACGCCGGAATATCTTCTTGACGCTCCCATGAATCACGAGTGGACTGCCGTAATTGCCGACGGTGAGTGGATGTATGTGGATACCACATGGCTGTCAAATAATTCCTACACGGCAGAGGATGGATTCAAAAAGTCGGATTTCTTTGATTATGAGTATTACAATATGTCCTTTGAGTATATGAGCTATGAGCACAGGATAGATCTTGCGGATCACCGTGATTTCAAGTCCTCGGTGAATGCGCTTAGATAATTTAACAGGGAGGTGTACTATGGATTTTTCGGCTGCGATCTTTGATCTGGACGGGACTCTGATAGATTCAAACTCGGTGTGGGAAAAGATAGACATCAAAATTCTGGCAAAAAGAGGGATACGCTGCAAAAGCGACTTCGCCGCAAAGCTTGCGGCCATGACCTACGAGGAAGCCGCAGAGGAGATGCATAAGCTGGGGGTGAAGGAGTCCACAGAGGAGCTTATAAAGGAGTTCAACCAGCTTGCCGTTCAGGAGTACAGGTACAACATCTACCT
This sequence comes from Oscillospiraceae bacterium, assembly GCA_022508825.1. Classification (GTDB taxonomy): domain Bacteria; phylum Bacillota; class Clostridia; order Oscillospirales; family Ruminococcaceae; genus RGIG8773. The sequence continues at coordinate 13,462 of JAFLUI010000045.1, read as the reverse complement.
TAAGGACTATGCAAAGGAGTATCTTACATATCTGAAAAGCAAGGGAGTAAGGACCGCTCTTGCAACAGCTTCGCCAAAGGCTCTGTACGAGCCTGTACTGAGAAACAATCATGTTTACAAATACTTTGATGTGTTCTGTACGGTGGGGGATGTGGGGAAAAGCAAGGACTATCCCGACATCTACCTTACGGCGGCTTCAAAGCTGGGGGTGCCTCCCTCGGAATGCGTTGTTTTCGAGGACGTGCTGAAAGGCATCGTAAGCGCCAAAAACGCTGGAATGTACGCTGTGGGAGTATACGACAAGTATTCAGAGGAGGATATTATAACTATCAGAGCCGCTGCCGACAAATTTATTATGAATTTTTCAGAGATGATATGATAATTTTTTATTAATCTATTGAAAAAAAACGATTAATGTTGTATAATTAATGGTGGGTATCGTACCTATTCCTGGGTAAGTTAAGGAGGAGTCTGTATGGATTCTTATATTGTTCGCCAAGCGATAGTAAATGAAAACGAAAAAACCTTCGGTTATGAGATTCTTTATACTGACAGCAGCTTCGGAGGCGGGGCTACGGATGACGTGACCGCTGCAAATACTATCGAGAATTTCCTGTCGTCTATGGACAGCGGTAAGTTTCTCGGCGGAAAAACTGCGTTTCTGACATTTACATCCAATCTTCTGGAAAAGAGCATCCCTAAAATGTTTGCCACAAACACTCTGGTCATCCAGATAGAGGATTCTCTTATCACAAATCCCTATTCTCAGAATCTTATTGCTCAGTATAAGCAGGACGGCTACAAGATCGCTATAAAGGATTTTGAGTTCAATCCAAGATTTTTCGGAGTGTTGGATATCGTTGACTACATAAAGGTGAATTTTGCCAATGTTGACGATTCTACGGCAAATATCATAAATATCGGCAAGAGCTTTAACAAGAAGATCATTGCATATAATATTGAGACTCAGGAGGCTTACGATCAGGCAAAGGCTCTTGGATGTACATATTATCAGGGCTCATTCGTTTCGGAAAAAATGCCCGCATCCTTCAAGAAGGTCAACTATCTGCAGAGCAACTTCTTCCTGCTTATGGTTGCCGTTACTAAGGACGAGCCCGATCTGGACGAGATCGAAAGCATCGTTTCCCGTGACGTTTCCCTGACATTCTCACTTCTGAGACTTGTAAACTCTGCGTACTTTGCGCTCCGCAACAGGGCGAAGTCGGTAAAGCAGGCTCTGGTAATTCTCGGTCTGGGACAGCTCAAGCAGTGGATCTATCTGCTCAGCTTCAAGCAGGACGACGGAACTATGCCTGATGAGCTGGTAAAGATATCTTTCCTTCGCGCTACCTTTGCAAGTGAGCTTATTGACGGTCTGAATGATATGCCTATCTCCAAATCCGAAGCTTACCTTATGGGTATGTTCTCTACACTTGGCAAGCTTATGCAGATGCCTCTTGAAGAGGTCCTTGATCAGCTTCCCATCGGTGATGAGGTAAAGGATGCTCTTCTTAAGCAGGAGGGTAAAGCAGGTACACTTTTCAAGCTGATAATCTCCTATGAGAAGGCTGACTGGAAAACCATGGCAGTCTGCGCTGAGGAGCTTGGTGTGCAGCAGTCAATTATCGCTCAGAAGTACTTTGAGTGCGTAGAGAGTGTAAACAGCACATGGGAGAGCCTCACCAGCGTAAATACTAATATTGATGATGAATAATGCCTGATTCTGAAAAATTTTGAAAAAACTCTTGACATTTTATAATACCTGTGGTATAATAATTGAGCCGCGTGTTTTGGGCAAGCTCTCAGGGGCTTATCAAGTTCGCCTTGCGACGCCTATTTACAGCGAGTTTTATAGAAAAGGCAGGTGCCGGATATGTACGCTATTATCGAAACCGGAGGAAAGCAGTATCAGGTAAACGAGGGCGACGAGATCTTTATTGAGAAGCTTGACGTTAACGCAGATGATACCGTTACTTTCGACAAGGTCATTGCAGTTGGCAAGGACAGCGGTCTTGATGTTGGTGCTCCGTATGTAAAGGGAGCAGCAGTTGAGGCTAAGGTCATTAAGAACGGCAAGGCTAAGAAGATAACTGTGTTCACCTACAAGCCCAAGAAGGGCTCTTCCCACAGGAAGCAGGGTCACAGACAGCCTTATACTAAGGTTCGTATTGACGCTATCAAGGTGTAAAGGGTGCGGAGTCGGCAGGAAGGCGGCTTGGTTGGCAGAAGGCGGCTGGGTCGTTGGGAAGGCTGAGTTGGCAGTAAGCAATTCTTTTTGTTGCGGAGGTGTAATTGAATGGCACATAAAAAAGGTATGGGCTCCACCAAGAACGGTCGTGATTCCGAATCCAAACGTCTTGGTGTGAAAAGAGCTGACGGTCAGTACGTTCTGGCAGGCAACATTATCGTTCGCCAGAGAGGTACACACATCCATCCCGGTGAGGGTGTTGGCAGAGGTTCCGATGATACGCTCTTTGCTATGAGAAACGGCAAGGTTAAGTTTGAGCGTGTTGGTCGTGACCGCAAGAAGGTCAGCGTTTACGCTGAATAATTTATGAAACAGAGATCTCCTTTGCGTGTTAAGTAAAGGAGATTTTTTGTGTATAGGGATAACATATATCCTGAATGTCCCTATACGTATGGACCTCCAATGGCAGTTGCACCTTTGCCGAATGTTCGTAAGGTCCTTGAATACGGTCTGACGGAGATCCCGGCTGATAAAATTTTCCTTGGGATACCTAACTATGGCTACAACTGGGCTTTGCCGTATATACAGGGGGTCAGCAGAGCGACGACTCTGGGAAACACCGCTGCTGTCCGTCTCGCTATCGAAACGGGAAGCGAGATACTTTTTGATGATTATGCAAAGACTCCCTATTTTTACTATACAGACTCCAAGGGAGTGGCTCACGTCGTATGGTTTGAGGATGTTCGCAGTCTGAAGCCCAAATACGATCTTGTGATAGAAAAAGATCTCAGGGGCTGCGGCTACTGGAACGTTATGCGTCCGTTCCCGCAGAACTATCTGCTGCTGAGCAATATGTTCAGGATATTAAAGAAAGACCCAAGATAGAGTATTGTCATAAATTGAGGATATAAAGGATGCCATTTGAAGCTTCTATAAGTACTGCACGGTTTCCTATGAGCTTCGGGCTGTATGTGTAGCCGTAAATATTTTCAAATTTGTACTCCTTGACTACATCGCCGCTGTTAAGGTCATTCAGACGTAATGTCCTTGTGGTGTCATTGGAATAACTTTGTGTCAGAAAGTATCCTGTATCCTGCAAAAATATGAGATCACTGATATATTCGTAATATTCATCAAATTCATAAAGCTCCGTGATTTCCAGAGTGTTTATATCTGCTGTATAGAGCTTGTTGTCGGTCATTCCGTCATGGGCACAGTAATAAAAGTATATTTTACCCTTATATACGCCTATAGGTACAGCGTCGTATGTATCCGGTATGTCCTGTGCTTTGCCGGTGGTATAGTCGTATATTCCGATACACCATATCCATTCATAGCCCCAGACGCTGTATAGGAAACGGTTTTCATCTATGGCAAATTCGAAGGAATATCTTTTGTTTCTTTTGCTTTCATAGCCGTCAAAAATACCGTTTAAGATAATTTCATCGCTGTCCTCGTCATAAATATTGCCGAAGGATGATGTTCTGATCCTGTGATCTCCTACAGCTGCCATTCCTCTGCCTAATGAGTATAACATCCAATGGTAGTCGTTGGTCTTGAATGTGTAATCTTTAAATACTGTAGTTTCGATATCTATATCATATTCATATGAATATTTGTCGTAATTGCAGCCGTATATCATGCACAGGACGTCATCTCCATACGCCTTGCCGTATCTTACATAATAATTGTCAACGCTGCTTTCAGGCAGGGTGATATGGGCTTTTTCTTCTCCGCTGTATGAATCAAAAATTCTCATTTCGGCATGACTGTTGCTGTTTCCGGTGGACTCAAATTCATACAGGACGCAGATGTTGTTTTCATCGGGGATGTAGACATCGGTGCTGTATTGTGCATCCTCATCATAAAAGCTTCTGATGTCGATACTGATGGTGCCAGACGGAAGCACAGGCTCGGGACGGGCAGACTCAGACTCCTCAGTTTTTTCCGTTTCGGCGGGGGCAGTGGTTTCCGGGACGGTCTCCGATGTGGTTTCGGAGATCATTTCCGCCGCGGTGGTTTCCGGTGTGACGGATGTAGTTTCAGAAATTGAAACTGTGGCTGCCTCTGCTGCTGTTGTATCGGCAGCGGAGGTTTCTGCGTTCAGGTCAGACGAATCTCCGCAGGCGGTAAAAGTCATTATTGATAAAGCGGTTATGATAGGTAAAAAAATATAGTTTTTCATATGTACACTCCTTTTCGTTTAATTATAGCATAGAAAGTTATTTTTTCAAGAGCTTTGGCATAATTGTCACCATAATGTAACCCTATTGTTACCAAAATGTAATATCTACGACAAAAATATATATTACTCTATTAATAATGATTTTGTTATATACGAAAAGAGGGATATAAAATGTGCAGACTGATAAAAATTATGGCTGTATCGGTGCTGGTGTCCCTTATGCTTTGCAGCTGCTCGGAGATGGGAGATGATCCGGGCAGCTCCGCCATGTATGCGGCTGTGACCGCGGACACAGTGCCGAAGGAGCCTGAAACGGTCATGCCTGTGTCCGAAGCATCCGAAACAGAGACGGTCACGTCTGTATCCGAAACAGAGACTATTCAGACGGAGACCGTCACAGAAAAGACGGCAGCCGCCGCTTACGATATGCCGGAGGAGTTCTACATAAAGCTTGACGAGCTGACGCAAAAATATCCCCACTATAATATGTATGATGTATCCCTTGCCTACACAGATTTCGGGACGGGATTTACTTTTATGATAAATCCGGACAAGCATTATTTTTCCGCCTCTGTAATGAAGGCGCCATATATGATGTATATTTACCGCCTTGCGCTGGATGGAAAGGCGGATCTTGGACAGAAGCTTGTCTACACTCAGAATTTTTTTCGTGAGGGGACAGGCGTCCTGAAGGACATGGAGTTTGGCACTGAATTTACGGTGGAGGAGCTTATAGGGTACGCTCTGGAGGAAAGCGACAACGCCGCCTTTGCCATGCTCCGTGCTCTTTATCCCGAGGACGGCTACACCGAGTTTATGGAGTCCCTTGGGATCACCCATGACGAGGACAGCAGAGCCTTCAATCAGCCGCAGATATGCTGTGAAAGCTCTTTGATACTTACACGGTCGGTCTATGATTTTATTACAGAGGGAAACAAATACTCGGAAAACCTTGAATATCACATGACCCACAGCCGCAACGCCCTGATACTGGGCGGTGAAGGCTCGGAGGTGGTGAGAAAATACGGCTGGTACGAGGGGTATCTGCATGACATGGCGGTAGTCCTGTGTGAGAACGACTACGGACTCACCATCATGACAAATTTTGACAAGCTGCCTGTAAATACACGGGAGTACCGTTTTTTCTGGGATCTGTCCTCGCTGATAGCCGAATTTTCGGGACAGCTTACAGAATCGGAGGAAAATCAGGATAATGAGGTCATAATATATATTGAAAGACCGGAGGTGAAAGAAATGGCATTGCCAAAGGATCCGTATATGCTTCTGAGTGTGGTCAATATGAAGCTGAGAGATCAGTATGGGAATCTTGATGCTCTTTGTGATGACATGGAGGCTGTTCCTGCGGATATTTCCGCTGCTCTGGAGGGAGTCGGATACCAATATGACGCGGGAAGCAATCAGTTTGTACCCATACCCGAGGAGGAAGAATCCCAGCAGGAGGAAAGTTGAAGGGTCAAGGCTCAGCCTCCAAGCATATAATGAACTAAGGAAATTTTCCTGCAAATGATTAATTTGAAAAAAACCGTCAACAATAATACCATACAGCGGAACATTGTTCCGCAACTCGGTAAAAATTAGGAGTGTATGGAATGTCAGTTAAAAGGGGAGAGATCTACTACGCAGACCTGAGTCCTGTTGTCGGTTCTGAGCAGGGAGGCATACGTCCCGTGCTTATAGTCCAGAATGATGTGGGAAACAAGCATAGCCCTACGGTCATCGCTGCGGCTATAACAAGTCAGCGGGACAAATCCAAGCTGCCCACTCACATTGAAGTAAACGCTGACAAATGCGGTCTTCAGAAGGACAGTATCGTACTGCTGGAACAGATCCGCACAATTGACAAAAAACGTCTGAAGGAACGGATGGGAGAGCTTGACCCTACTGCTATGACAAAGGTAAACAGCGCACTGTCCATCAGCTTTGGTCTGCATAACGATGCTACATAAGACATCATGTTGTCTTATGCGGCAATAATATATGTTGAAAATCTCTTGAAAAGACCGTCCGGAGCTTCGCTTCTTTGGGCGGTCTTTTCTTGACACCTTTTGCCTTTTTGTGATATAATTTATTCAGAATTTACTGCAGACCGAAAGGATATCAAATGGAAAACCTCACGAACATAAATGTAATAAGGGATATTTTTGAACGCCACGGATTTTCTTTCAGCAAGAATCTGGGGCAGAATTTTCTTATCAATCCGTCGGTGTGTCCGAAGATCGCCGAGATGGGAAATGCTGTCCCCGGCTTTGGCATACTGGAGATAGGAACGGGAGTGGGAGTCCTTACCCATGAGCTTGCAAAGAGGGCGGACAAGGTCGTGGCTGTGGAGATAGACAGCAGGCTCATCCCTGTCCTGAACGAGACCCTTGCAGAGCATGACAATGTTGCCATCATCAATGAGGACGTTATGAAGGCAGACCTTGCGTCTATTATCAGGGAGAATTTTCAGGGACTCAAGGTGGCTGTCTGTGCAAATCTGCCCTACTATATAACGTCTCCTGTGATAATGCTGCTGCTTGAAAGCCGTCTGCCCATAGAATCCGTCACGGTCATGGTGCAGAAGGAGGCGGGAAAGCGTCTCTGCGCTGAGCTTGGAACCCGTGATGCAGGAGCTGTCACCGCTGCGGTGCGGTACTATTCCGAGCCGAAGCTGCTTTTTAATGTCTCCCGGGGAAGCTTTATGCCTGCCCCTAATGTGGACTCCTGTGTTATACGTCTGGACATAAAAAAGGAGCCTCCCGTCACTGTCAGGGACGAAAAGCTCTTTTTCAGCGTGATAAGGGGGGCGTTTTCACAGAGGAGAAAAAATCTGGCGAACAGTCTGTCCTCCTCAATGAATATGCCAAAGTCGGAGGTCACTGAGATCATAAAGACGGCGGGGATATCGGAAAATGCCCGTCCCGAGCAGCTTTCCCTTGAAGAGTTTGCTGCCCTTGCTGAGATTTTTTATGATAAATTTTAAAAAAGTCTTGACAACGACGTAACGTAATAGTATATACTTGAAAAAACGCTTCTGAAAGGGTGGGGTATATATGAAAATGCGTGTAGGTGAGATCGCGGGAATGGCAGGCGTCAGCGTAAGGACTATCCGGTATTATGATGATATAGGTCTGTTAAAGCCTGCCGGGGTGGATGATAACGGTTACAGATTCTATGATGAAAGCTCCGTGGAGACCCTTAAAAAAATTCTTTACTGCCGTGAAATTGATATGCCGTTAAAGGACATCTCTGAGGTCATGGGAGAAAAAAAGCATATTAATGTAAAGCTTATGGAACGCCGTCTGGCTCTGGCAGAGCAGAAACGGCATATCGAAAGGCTTATTTCCGAAATAGACGACAGACTTTCAAAGCCTGTGAAAGTAGATAACTGGTTTGATAAGATAACGGGGGATTACAATCATAGCTGCTTCGTCTGCGATAATGATTACTTCTGCGCATGGGGAAAGGCAGATTATGAAAATGATAAGCCGTTTCGTCTTGACAGCAGATTTCCGGCAGGAGGGATAACAAGATTATTTACGATATTCTGTGCGCTGATTTTTGAAGATATGGGTCTTCTGGATACAGATGACTTTTTGAACAGATACATGGAAGAATTTATTTATGGAGACAAGGTAAAAATACATCATCTTATGACTATGTCATCGGGAATTTCGGAAAAGCTTTGGGAAGATAGATGGAACGAGGCTATAGAAAAAGAATTTTCCCTGCATAAGGAAAAATTAAACTACGAAGCGGGCAATCTGACCATTTGTAAAAAAATAAGACCGTTATTTCTGAAAAAGAAAAGCTATGATGAAATACTGGAGATAATCAATTATGAGCCGCTGAAATTTACTCCGGGGGAAGAGTTCGACTACAGAGAGATCAATTCTGAAATTCTTGGAATAATACTTGAAAAGGTAAGCGGAAAAACCATTGACAAAATATTTGAGGAATATATTTTTAAGCCCCTTAAAATGAATGATACGTCTTTTTACGGAAACGTGGATATTATAGGATATTGTGTGGATACCCCTGTTAAGACAAATTATGATTGTGACGGTGGAAAAGGCATAATCACAACGGCTGAGGATCTTGGCAAATGGTGTTCCGCACTGATAGAAGGAAAGCTTACCTCAGAAAAGGGACGAAAATGCTTTGAGTCAGATATATTTTGTGATCGTAAACATACAGAATATGGTCGGATGGGAGAGGTGCATATCGAGCTGTCTATAGACATGAAAGAGGGGACGTATAGTATTTATGTGCGGAATAAGCTTCCTGTTCCGGATAAAAATGCACGGGTCATGTACTATCCAATAATATCCTGCGATGACGGGTATGTTAAGTTTGAAGTATGGACTATGCAGAGCAATTCGGAAGTGCGGGTTGATTCCATCAGAATATTTGACAAAAATGCAGAGGAATTGTTCTCGGTGGAGTCTCCCGGATTAATATATGCAAAAAATGATGGTGAGGAGCGTCACGCTTCTGATTTTGTAACAGACGGCAGCTATTATTACGAGATGAATTTGTCGGACATACTTAAAGACAAGTTTGACAATAAGACAACTTATTTTGCCGAGGTAAGGGCGCAGTGCAGTGAGTATAAATATGCGCAGCTTGGTGCGGTGCATCTTCGTAATGGCGAATGGCAGAGCCTGTGCTTCAATGCTTTTTTCTGTTACGAAAGCGCAAACGATCTTTTTAATGAGGCGATCAATAGTGTCTGCGTATGGGCAAGGGATAATGAAGAAAAGACAGACCGGCATTAAAATAAGACAGACTGCTCTGTTAAAAGGGCAGTCTGTCTTGTTTTTCAGACTTCTTCTTTATCGCTTTCCGATTTTTCAGTCTTGATGACAGTATCTTTCAGGGAAGGCTTGGCTGCGGGCTGTACAGTCTTTATCTTTACAGACTTTCTTTCGGGGGCGCGGAAATACCGCTTGGTGTATTTAAGTATCTTCTTTGCAAGCTTGTCCGAAAGCTCATTGCCGGACATCCTCCATGCCCAGTTTCCGCCGCCGATGGTGGAGGGGATATTCATTCTCGCCTCAGAGCCAAGACCCAGGAAGTCCTGCATCTGTATCACAACAAGGTCGGACACACTGGAGTAGGCTGTACGTATCATTCCCCAGTTGGCTCCCTCCTTTTTGGTGAGAGCCATATATTTTTTTGCGTTTTTGCGGGTGGACTTGTCTGATGCCTTGTACCATCCCACAGCGGTATCATTGTCGTGTGTTCCGATGTAGGTGACGCTGTTCCGTACATAATTGTGGGGGAGGTAACTGCTGTTGTCCCCTCCGAAGGCAAATTCAAGGACGTTCATGCCCGGATATCCTGACTCTTTGAGCATTTTCCGCACATCCTCGGTAAGGAAGCCAAGGTCCTCCGCTACAAGACGGATATTTCCGAGCTTTGCCTTTATTGTCTTAAAGAGCTTCATGGAGGGTCCCGGGAGCCATTTGCCTATTTCCGCTGTCTCGTTGCCGTAGGGAATGGCATAGAAGCTTTCAAAGCCTCTGAAATGGTCTATACGGGTCAGGTCAAAGAGTCTGGCGGAGTATTTTACTCTGGATATCCACCACTTGTACCCTGTCTTTTCCATGTAGTCCCAGTCGTAAAGGGGATTTCCCCAAAGCTGTCCTGTGGGAGAGAAAACATCGGGGGGACATCCTGCAACCTGAGTGGGACGTCTGTCCTCGTCCAGCATGAAAAGCTGGGGGCTTGCCCAGATATCGGAGCTGTCCATAGACACGTAGATGGGCATATCCCCGTAAATCTTTATTCCTTTGCTGCCTGCGTATTTTTTCAGTGCAAAATACTGCTTGAAAAATATATACTGGATGAATTTTACACAGTCTGTTTCCTTTGCCAGCAGCTCGCTGTATTTTTTTAATGCATCGGGCTTTCTCAGACGGATATCGTCGTCCCACTCTGTCCACATAACGTCCTTGAAGTGACTTTTAAGAGCGGTGAAAAGGGCGTAGTCGTCCAGCCAGAAGCTGTTTTCAGTGCAGAAGTCCTCAAATTCCTTGATCTGAGAGGACACTGACATTACGGTGAATGCTCCGTAAGCTTTTTTCAGAAGGATGTACTTGAAGCTGTAGAGTTGGGCGTAATCGGCGAAGCTCTTCTTTTTCTCAATGACGTGCAGGTCGGGGTCGTCCCTGCTTATAAGACCGTCACCTATGAGCATATCAAGGTCGATGAGCAGGGGATTTCCTGCATATGCGGAATAGCTCTGGTATGGAGAATCTCCGTAGCCTGTGGGACCGATGGGAAGTATCTGCCAGTATTCCTGTCCGCTTTTTACCAGGAAGTCCACAAATTTTTTTGCCTGTTCTCCAAGGGTGCCGATACCATATTTTCCCGGTAAACTGGAAATATGAAGCAAAATTCCACTGCTGTGCATAATTATCATTCCTTTGCAAATAATTAATATCATTATACACCATATTTTCTTGAATTTCAAGTGTTTGTGTATAATGCCTTTATCGGGGCATCCGATAACATTATAATTAGTTTCCGTATATAGAATATACGGAAAAAAGGAGTTGTAAAAAATGAGCAATCAGAATCAGAATAACCAGAATAAGAACCAGAACAAGAACAAGCAGCAGGGCAGCAATAAGCAGAACAAGAGCGACGACAGCAAGGACTCTGACTGACCCTCTGCAATAGAAAAGAACCGCATTGGCAGAAATGTCAATGCGGTTCTTTGTTAATGTGTATACATAAATATTTTGCTGAAAATCAGAAAAGTGAGGGATAGTATTTCTCCTGAAGTCTTGTTCGGGCTTCATATAAGGATATACTCGGAGCGCCTGATATCTTGCTTTGTTCGGCTATCTTTAATTTTGACTGGAGTTTCAGAAGCTGTTCACGCTTTTCATAGGCTTCGATGCTCATTATGATAATATCACCCTCACCGTTTTTAGTGATATATATAGGTTCATCTGTCTCGTGAGCAAGCTTTGAAACAGTACCATAGTCATTCCGTAAGGATGTTGAACTTTTAATGATCATAGTTATCCCTCCATTTATTATTCTATGATTATTATATCATAATTATATAATTATTTCAATAGAAAAATTGTATTTATTTTGAATCTGTTTGCATTTTGCAGCTCTGTATGGTATAATGTCCATAAAGGAGAATCAATATGGACAAGGAAAGATTTTACGACGCTCTGAACACCGTTCTGACAGGTGAGCACGTCCGTGCGGGGATAGGTACATACGGCGAAAAGACCGTCCATGCGGTGCTGAAAAATTACTTCGAGCCCTACTCAGACGGTCACGAGCTTAAAATAGGGGACTTCGTGGCTGACATAGTTGGCGAGGACGGCATTATTGAGATACAGACAGGCGGCTTTGACCGTCTCCGCAAAAAACTGGAGACGTTTCTTGCTGTCAGCAGGGTCACGGTGGTCTACCCCATACCAAGACAGAAATGGGTGATCTCCATTGACCCGGAAACAGGGGAGCAGGGCAAAAAAAGAAAGTCCCCTGTAAAAGGAACCATCTACGATGCAATTCCTGAGCTTTATAAAATAAAAGAGTTCCTGACAGACGAGAATTTCCGTTTTTGCATTGTACTGCTTGATGTTGACGAGTACCGTGCCCCTCCCGAAAAGGACGGTCTCAGACGGGGAAGACGGCGGGGATATGTACGTTATGACCGTATCCCCAGAGAGCTTGCGGACGAGATACTCATTGCCGACAGATCGGACTGGGGATATTTTATCCCTGCGGGACTTCCAGAGGAGTTTACCTCTAAGGAGTTTGGCTTTTTAAGCGGCGTTGGTGCGAAATACGCCTCCTTTGTTCTGAACGTTTTGCTGTCAGTGGGGGCTGTCGAACGTGTCGGCAAAAGAGGCGGAGCTTATTTGTATAGAATTATTATTTAGCGTATATTGTCTCTGTGCCGTTATCGGGGGAGACCCTTTTGAAGATAAGCTATCGCAAAAGAAGGTTTCATAAAATCAATTGATAAGACCAATACCGTGGGTTATGTTGAAAGCAGACATCCAATAAATAGGAAAGCTGTTGTTATGATATATATTTTGGTATTTATGATAGTTCCAAAGGAGAATTATACTATGGATATTAAAAATATTAAAGAATACTGGAGTGAGAACCTTTATACATTTGATAATAAAAGCCAGTATATGAATATGCTTGACAGAAAATCTCATGAGTTTTTATGCACAGTAGGAATACCCATATTTCAGGAATCGCATCGTTGCTATAAGTATTTATATACATTAGAGAAAACACTGTACAGGGAAAAATCATATATTAGAATTGCTAATTCTGTATATGATAATGTAGAATTATGTATAGACACACAAACGGGAGCTGTAATTCATCTTGACAAAGAATGTGATGAATATACATGTTATGTCAACAAAGACATAGAAACATATATTAAATGTATAACTTATGAGTACAGCTTGACTCATAATTACAGCCAGATGAAGGATTATCCCAAATATACCTGCCCGTATGTAAAAGGAGTGAAAGAAAAAGAATTTTTTGATTATGCATGTAAATTATATAATTGTATAAATAAAATGGATGAAAAAGCAGTGGAAATGAAATCCGTTTGGAATCCATGGGTAGCTTTTCTCATGGAAATGGCAGACGGTGAATGTGATTATCATACGGAAGAAATTACTTGCCTTATTAAATCAGGAAAATATAAAAGTTATGAAGAGACAATATATGCATTTATAGCTGGCAAGGAAAAATTTAATGATTAATCATAATGTAACTTGTGTGCTAAGTCAAAAATCTATGGAAAAAATCAAATATGAAAACCGCTGCCGCCTGTACTTATGACATGAAGCCTGCGGAATGTCATAAGTACTATGGCGTTGCTTACGGCAAAAAGAAAGGCTGCAAAGATGTACGCAACCTTTCTAAAAACACTTCTTTTCCGATAGCCTGCTAAAAAGGGTCCTCCCCCGAACCCTCTCACTAAAACTTTCATTTATTTTTAAAGAGGTAGGGCTTGCCCTACCTCTTTAAAAATCGACTAAAGTCTTTGGAAAGGGGTCTGGGGAAGAACCTTTCTTCAG
>JAFLUI010000044.1 GCA_022508825.1 Oscillospiraceae bacterium | reverse complement strand
TGATAAAAGCAGGACTTTCACTGAACCTTGCAGACCTGAAAAAAGTCGGCAGACCTGCGGTGATGATGTCATTTGTGCCTGCCTGCGCCGAGCTGCTTGCATACTTCATTTTTGCACCGTATCTGCTGGGGGTGACAAGAACCGAAGCTGCCGTTATGGGAGCAGTCCTCAGTGCAGTCTCCCCGGCTGTTGTTGTCCCGAGAATGGTAAAGCTGATAGAGGAAAAGCGGGGAACGGCGAAAAGCATACCTCAGATGATCCTTGCGGGAGCTTCCTGCGACGATGTTTTTGTTATCGTGCTTTTTTCCACCTTTCTGACAATGGCACAGGGCGGACAGACTCATATAACCGATCTTGCAAATATCCCTGTTTCCATCATTCTTGGCGTTCTTCTCGGCACAGCATCAGGGCTGCTGCTTTATCTTGTATTTGCAGTTATATCAAAACACGGACATGATATCCCGATAACCATGAAGGTCATTATCCTTCTTTCCGTTTCGTTTCTGCTGATGACCGCCGAAACATGGCTTAAGGAGCGCATTGCTTTATCGGGACTGCTTGCTGTTGTAAGCATGGCTTGTGTGATAAAAATAAGATGCGGCACAGATACCTCGTCAAAGCTGTCGGGTACTTTCGGAAGCCTCTGGACAGCGGCGGAAATATGGCTGTTTGTCCTGGTGGGAGCGGCGGTGGATATCCGCTATACACTGACAGCAGGGATAGCCGCTGTTGGAATGATCTTTATTGCACTCCTGTTCCGTGCTGTGGGAGTGTGTCTATGTATGCTTGGGACAGAGCTTAATTTCAAAGAGCGTTTATTCTGCGTGATAGCTTATCTGCCAAAAGCGACTGTCCAGGCTGCCATAGGCTCTGTACCCTTGTCAGCCGGACTTCCCTGCGGAAAGATCGTGCTTTCCGTGGCAGTTCTCGCCATTATAATAACCGCTCCCCTTGGTGCATTGGGTATCGATATGACCTGCAAGCGTTTTCTTGAATTATCCGAATAGTACAAAAATGCTCCCGAAATGATTCCGGGAGCATTTTTTTATCATATCATTCTTTAATGAGCGAATACGCCGTGATTTTTCTGATAGGACGGCAGAGCAGAACGCCGATGATGATATTCACAAGCGTCAGTATCACCGCCATGATGATAAGCATAAACAGGGGGATGTCAAAATTATTTTTCATAGCACCGATAACGCCGAATATGCCGTCAAACATTGCAGGCAGATATGCAATGCCAAGCAGCGCGGAGAGCAGCGCTCCAAGCAGTACCACAGGAGTGATGCTTCCTACAGTCTGGATGATAAGCTGACCGCTTGTGAAGCCCATTGCCTTGTAGATGCCGAAATCCGTTTTCAGGTCGGTGAGCATGGAGTTCATTATCACATAAAGTATCAGCAGCACTATCAGGACGGTGATGATGAACAGCGCAGCAGCAACAACGGTTATCAAGGACGAATACATCATCTGCATACTTTCCGTCTCCTTTGCGGCGTTGCTGACGCTGACTGTGTACTCGTCAAATTCATTTTCCAGTCTGCGGACAAATGAGTCGATATCCGCGCCGTCCATATAAAGATTGACCGTGTACAGGGGTGCATCCGAAAGGTGCTCAAATCCCTTGTCTGTGATCTCGGCAATAAGACCGTTATTATTTACACTCTGGATATATCCTGTAACTTTATACTCATAGTCAACTCCATTCAGAGAAAGCCTGAATGTATCTCCTGCCCCATAGTCGGCGGCAAACTCGCTGCCCACTGCGATCTCGTCTGCTGCAGAGGGGTGACGTCCATCGTAAATGATGTTGTTGTCAAGGAGTGAAAAATCCTCGCAGACAATGACGGGTATGCTTCCGTCCGAATACTCCGTCATTGAGATGCCGTAATCAACATGACGGACATTTTCCCTGTCAAGGATGTCTTTCAGCTCGTCAAAATGTTCCTTATCGGACTGGACTCTTATGTCGGGAAGCTCCTCTGAAAGAGTGGTGAGGAAATTCATGGGACGTACATTTACATTGAAAAGCAGTACCCCCGTAAATGTGAGAAGTATCATCATCACAAATGTTACAGCAAACAGCAGGATGTTCCGTCCCATGGAAACGCTGGACTGCTTGAGTATAAGATTGAAGCCCACAGAGCCTGCGGAGGTGTCCAGAGGGAAATGATTTTTTGCGGCGGGCTTCAAAGGGTCTATACCTCTGATAGCATTGATAGGCTCCAGACGCTTTATTTTTTTCGCTGCAAACACGGTAAACAGAAATACTGCCGCGAGAATTACTATTATGGACAGACACGCTGCGGAAATGTCGAACACCGGGTCATAGGAAAATCCGGACTGCACCGCAAGCACATATGCAACAACGGGGATAAGCAGATAGGACAGCGCCACACCCAGAACAAGACCCGCTCCGCACACGATAAGATAGGGTATTACCTGACTGTATGTCAGCATTCTGCTTGTGTAGCCTATGCCTTTAAGCACACCCATTTCGTTGATCTCTTCGTCGATGGTGTTCTTTATCCTGAAACGTGCCAGGAAAATGCTGACGATAAGCACTAACAGTGCAAACACCGCAAGGAAAAGCACTATGGTATTGGACACCATTGTTCTGCTTCCCTTTGTAGTCTCCCTGTCAAGAAATGTTATGGCGGGGATGTTTTTGTCTTTAAGCAGACTGCTTACATTTTTCTTCACTGTCCCCGGTGCAAAGCCGTCATCTGCTTTTATAAGATACTCGGTTACGGAGGTAAAATTCTCGTCCTCCGCCAGAGTGTCGTATGCTTCATCGGAAAGGTACCAGCCTACAAATCCGGTTCCGTAGTTTCCGTACTGCATTTCGTTTACCACTCCGCAGACGGTGAATTTGTACTCCCTGCCGTCAATGATGAAGCGGACGCTTCCTCCCGGCTTATAGCCTCCCAGCTCGGAAAGATACAGGGGGATATATGCTTTCATTTCATCGGATGTGTCTGTCTTATCGGTGACGGTATGCTTTGTCAGGCTCCGTTCATCGTCGAGACGGTAGAAATATGTATTCATTGTAAATTCGGAGCCCTGAAATTCCTGCACAGCCACAGAGGCAAAAAGAGCCTCGTTTGATTTTACATCCGAGATCCCTTTCATACTTAAAACAGCATCGGCAAGCCCATCATATGTGAGTGCAGACGGCACTGTCACGCTGAGATCGGCAGTGTTCAGCTCCTCAAAAAGGGAGTCGTATGCCTTGCCTGTCTGGAAAAGAAGCACAAGGGAGGTGTTCAGGATAACGGCAGTGATAAGCATTACGATACCGAAGGAAATAAACTGTCCCTTTGCTTTTCTGAGATTGTGGAGAATAAGATTTCCCATATTACCACCCCATCTCCTTCAGAAAATCCTCCAGCTTCTTTGTGCGCTCTGCATTGTTTGCAGTGTATGTACCAAGGTCGCAGTCGCCGAAAATGGTACCGTCCTTGATGTACACCACTCTGTTTCCCCGGAGGGCGGACTTCTTGTCGTGAGTAACCATGATGATGCTCTGACCCGTACTGTTGAGCATTGAGAAAACGTCCAGCACCGCGTCCGAGTTGTTGGAGTTCAGCGCACCTGTTGGCTCGTCTGCGAAGATGGCGGAGGGCTGATTTATTGCCGCTCTTACGATGCCCGCTCTCTGAGCCTCACCGCCCGAGATAAGGGAGGGGAGCTTCTTTCTTGTTGCGGGAGGGATGTTCACCATATCGAAAAGCTTGTTTGCTCTCTCCAGGATGTCCGCCTTATTTTTGCTTGTAAGACTTCCTGCAGTGATGACGTTGTCAAGCAGGTTCATCTTGTCGATGAGATATATCTGCTGAAAAACGAAGCCGCAGTTTTTTCTTCTGAACACTGCAAGCTCGTCGCTGTTCATTTTTGTGATCTCGCTTCCGCAGAACATTATCTCTCCCGCATTGGGAGTGTCCATTCCGGACAGCGAATACATCAGCGTAGACTTTCCTGCGCCTGACGCACCCATGATAACGGTAAAATCCCCCTTGTAAACGTCGATGTCGAAATCCGAATAGATGACCTGCTCGCTTTCACCCGAGCCGAACACCTTTTTCAGATGTCTTGCAGAAATAATGACCTCTTTTTCCATAATAGACCCTCCAGCAATATATATAATTTCTTTTGCAGCTATATTACCGCGCTCCATTTTACCCGTCCCGTCAAAATATGCGGCGATATGCCTGCAGGGGCTTCCCTGCTCAAGGCTCAGCCTTGTATTAATTGACGAATAAAACCAAGCGTGCCGGGTTCGGCGCCCAGAGTTTTTTCTGTCATGTCGATAAAGACTTCAATATCCCCCTCTGTAAAGCTGTCACTGTCAAACACATTCTGACTTAGTATCAATATCATCCTGACCCGCTCTTTGATATGGTCGCAGGAGAAAATGCCCTGAGCGATACCCTCGGACACCGCCTCTGTCAGAAGGGGCACGGCAGCCTCAACGATACATTCCGAGACTTTTTCGTGCATGATGATATTTTCCTTACGGTTCAGGGTGTCGGAGATGCTGCTTTCTTCCTGTCCCGGACGGAGCGCTGCGATGATGCCCACCATCTTCTGCGGGACAGGTATGGGAGCGGACAGGACTTCCTTTGCCTTCTGTACCTCCTCATTTATCATCATACCTATGACCTCTTCAAGAAGAGCATCCTTGCTGGGGAAATGATAATAGTATGTGCCCTTTGCAATATGGGCTTCTGCGATGATCTCGTCAATGCTTGTTTCCTTATAGCCCTTTTGGATGAACATACGGTATGCTATTGAGACCAGCTCCTGCTTCCGCTTCTCGCCCTTTTCGCCTTTCATTCCGATCCCTCCCTGCTAAGACAGCGCCGCCCAAAACGGCTGCCCTGCTTCAATAACCGACCGTCAGTCGGTTTTCATGTTCTGAGTATAGCACATAAAAAATGTCTTGTCAAGAAGAAAACCGACTAAAAGTCGGTTTTGTGAAAAGTTTGTATATTTAGTTAAAAATGGAGGACATAAAAATGGGAGTTGTTGAGGATTTTTTATAAATACAGATCAAGGCAATGGCACAAAAATGTCCCACGCCTTCCGCTATACTTAAATCATAGAAAGACAGATTTCCATAATATTGACCGCTTCGGACAAATATGCTATACTATTTTCAAGAAGGTGAAAAACGATGTATGCAAATTCCCCTAAAAAGCTGCTTATCATGAATATTCTTGATATACTCCGCAAATATACCGACGAGGATCATCGCCTCAGTCAGAAGGATATTCTTGATATCCTCCATAATGAATATCAGATGGACGTTGACCGAAAAAGCATCAAGCGCAACCTTATGAACCTGATCGACTTCGGCTATGACATTGAGTACAGCGAATCCATACGCATGGTTCCAAATTCCCGCACAGGCGAAATGGAGGAAAACAGCATCCTTTCGGATTTTTACCTTGTACGGGATTTCACCGACAGCGAGCTGCGTCTGCTGATAGACAGTCTGCTGTTTTCAAAGCATATCCCATACAGTCAGTGCAGGAAGCTTGTCGAAAAACTGGAGGGGCTGTCAAACACCTACTTCCGTTCTCATGTAAAGCATATCCGCACAATGCCCGACAATGCCCTGCCGAATAAACAGCTTTTTTACACCATAGAGATCCTTGACGAGGCAATATACAATGGCAGGCAGGTCTCTCTCATTTATGGGAAATACGGTACCGACAAAAAGCTGCACCCTGCAGCCTACGAGAACGGCAAGCCCAAGCGTCAGATAATAAATCCCTATCAGATGGTAACGGCAAACGGTCGTTATTACCTTATCTGCAATAATGACAAATATGATAATACGGCAAATTACCGTCTTGACCGTATAAAAGAGATAAAGCTTCTGGATACTCCAAGCAAGTCTATGAAAAATGTCAGGGGACTGGAAAACGGTCTTGATCTTCCCAAGCATATGGCGGAGCACATTTATATGTTCACAGGGGAGAGTGCTCCGGTTAGAATGCGGATAAAAAAGAATATCATAAACGATGTTATAGACTGGTTCGGCAGGGATGTTGAATTCTATGACGAGACGGAGGACGAGGTCAGCGTCCGGGTAAAGGTCAACCTGAACGCAATGCGGCTGTGGGCGCTCCAGTATGCGCTTCATGCGAAAGTGCTTTCGCCGGACAGTCTTGTCATGCAGGTCAGAGAGGACATTAAATCGGCAGCAGAGAATTATGGAGTATAGACATTGACCGCATTGAACATCCTTAATTTTTTCTTTTATAAGAGAGATGGGCGTAAATTGTCCCATCTCTTTTGTTATACTTAAGAAAACAAATAAGGAGGAAAATATAATGGAAAATGATTTTTCAACAGGCACATGGAATTATACCGTTCTTTCAAACAGTACGGCAGCAATTACAGGCTACACCGGGGAGGATACAAAAGTCATTATACCCGATGGTTTCGGAACAGTAACCTTTACAGAGATAGCCTATAAGGCGTTTTTTGAAAATGAGGGCATCGTATCCGTGACCATACCCGACACCATCAAAAAAATCGGTGAGAGCGCATTTTGCGGATGCTGCTGCCTTAGTGAAGTTATTATCCCCGATACGGTCGAGGAAATATGCGAGGAGGCTTTCCATGATTGTCCCTGCCTTGCTGATGACAATGGATTTGTGATAGTCCGTGATGTGCTGTATGAATATTTCGGAGAGAGCGAAAAAGTGACCGTGCCGGATGGAGTCAAAACTATCGGCTGTTACTGCTTTTCAAAAGATAATATAGAAACCATCACATTACCGGATACGGTCTGCAAAATTGAAGAGTCGGCGTTTTATGTATGTGAAAGTCTGCACACGGTTTTTATTCACAGTCATGAATGTAAAATTGAAGACGGCGCATTTGAAGGATGTTCGGCTCAGATCTGCATATGCAAATAAAAGATCATATTTTCTGATCTCTGCACTTTTGAAAACAGCGGTCTCCCCTTGCATTTTCCTAAACCCTGTGATATAATTATGTAAATTATATCTATAAAAAGGATGATCTATATGGACCGTTTATCTGATATTTTATGGTACGACGCCCCCGCCGCAAACTGGGACGAAGCGCTCCCCGTGGGAAACGGACGTCTCGGCGGAATGATCTTCGGCAAGCCCACGGACGAGCTTATCCAGCTCAACGAGGACTCCATCTGGTCGGGAGGTTTCCGGAAAAGAAACAACCCGGCAGCTTACCCTAATCTTGAAAAGATACGCTCGCTTATTCGTGACGGCAAGCCGGGTGAAGCGGAAAGACTCTGCGAGGAAGCCTTCTACGGCAGGAACGAGAACCAGCGTCACTATCATCCATTGGGAGACCTGCACATCTGGCAGGCTGACGCAGAAGAATACACAAACTACAAGCGTACTCTTGATATAAGCAGAGCAATTTGCGAAGCAACATGGACAAGCGGGGGAGTAAATTTCAGCCGTAAAATTTTTGTCTCCGCCCCCGATAATGTAATGGCGATAATTTTCACCGCGGACAAAAAAGGCTCCATCGGCTTCTGCGCTTACATAGACGGCAAGGACGACGACTACGACAAAAACGAAGCCTACGACGACACCACAGTCATTTTTACAATGTCGGATGGCATCCCATACACCACTGCTCTGTCCTGCTCGTCAGCGGGAGGAAAAGCATACACCGACTCAAACCGCATACGGGTGGAGGGCGCAGACTCTGCAATTTTAGTCGTATCCTGTCAGACCGCTTTCCGCACAGGAAATCATGAGAACCTTGCAGTAAGTCAGGCAAAGGCGGCTATAAGAAAGGGCGCGGACAATCTCACCGCATGGCACACCGCCGACTATAAAAAGCTGTATAACAGGTGCAGTCTGGAGCTGTCCGACAACAGTGACGGAAACGCCGAGCTTCCCGTAAACAAGCGTCTTGAAAAGGTACGGGAGGGGGGCAGGGACAACAAGCTCATCCAGATGTATTTTAATTTTTCCAGATATCTTATGATATCGGGAAGCCGCGAAGGAACTCTCCCCATGAATCTTCAGGGCATATGGAACAAGGATATGTGGCCTGCATGGGGATGCAAATACACTATCAATATAAATACCGAAATGAACTACTGGGGAGCGGAGATACAGAACCTCAGCGAATGTCACACCCCTCTTTTTGACCACATAGAGCGTATGCGTGAAAACGGACGTGTCACCGCCCGTGAGATGTACCGCTGCAGAGGAACGGTCTGCCACCATAACACCGACATCTGGGGGGACACCGCTCCTCAGGACAGATGGCTCCCTGCCACTCTCTGGCCCATGGGAATGGCATGGCTCTGCACGCATATCTACGAGCATTATCTTTTCACCGGGGACAAGCTTTTCCTTGCCGAGAAGTACGACACCATGCGGGAGGCGGCGGAATTTTTCATCGACTTTCTCATTGAGGACGATAAGGGCAGGATGGTAACAAGCCCCTCTGTTTCTCCCGAAAATACCTACATCACAAAGGATGGTGAAAAGGGCACTCTTTGTCAGGGATCCTCAATGGACAGCCAGATACTCTATACTCTTTTCACAGCAGTGATAGAAAGCTCCGAAGCTCTTGACGCGGCGGTAAAGCCTGCAGACAACGAGGAGTTCATCAGAACAATAAGGAAGCTCCGCAGCAAGCTCCCCAAGCCGGAGATCGGCAAGTACGGTCAGATAATGGAGTGGGCAGAGGACTACGACGAAGCGGAGCCGGGACACCGTCACATTTCCCAGCTTTTTGCCTTGTACCCCTCGGATATGATAACAAAGCGTCACACTCCCGAGCTGGCATCGGCAGCGGAAGCGACAATAAAGCGCCGTCTTGAACACGGGGGAGGACACACAGGCTGGTCGAGAGCATGGATAATCAATATGTGGGCAAGGCTTCACGACAGGGAGCGTGTCAGCGAAAATATCGCCGCCCTGCTTTCCCACTCTACCAATATAAATATGCTTGATATGCACCCGCCCTTCCAGATAGACGGAAACTTCGGCGGCGGCGCAGGCATAGCGGAAGCCATACTCCAGAGCCACAGCGAGGAAATACACGTCCTTCCTGCCGCGCCGGATGAATGGGAAAGCGGCTCTGTGCAGGGAATGGCAGCAAGAGGCGGCTTTGAGCTGGACTTTAAATGGCAGTCCGGAAAGGTCACAGAAATGACAGTGTATTCAAGGTGCGGGAATCCCTGCCGTCTTGTAGGCGCAGGCATGACCGTCTCCTGCGAGGGACAGTTCGTCCCCGTTTCGGACAACGGAGATACGGTATATTTTCTTACCGATGCGGATAAAGTTTATGATGTGAAATTCGGGAAATAAAAATGAAGAAAGCGTACTGATTTGATCTTCAGTACGCTTAATTTTTTAAAGTCATTGACAACACGTATAATATGTGTTATAATATTATCATCAGGAGGGATAACAAAATGCCGATGACACCAAAAGAAATGGAACGCCTGCTGTTGAAAAACGGTTTTGTTTTTGACAGGCAAAAAGGCTCACATAAAATTTTCTGGAATGAGAAAACTAAAAAAGCTGTTACTGTTCCAATGCACGCAAAGGATCTGAAAAAAGGCACAGAACAGCAGATACTTAAAGATGCCGGATTAAAATGATCTGCAAATCATACCAAGCCAAGGAGGAGATAGTATGAGTGTTAAAATATATTATCCTGCAGTGTTTCAGAAAGAAGATACGGGATATTCTGTCTGGGTCCCTGATATTGAAGGATGCGTTTCACAGGGTGAAGCTATCGGAGAAGCAGCCGAGAATATTTCCGATGCAATAGGACTTATGCTTGAGACCCTTGCAGAGCATAATGTCGATATTCCTGCTCCATCATCACCGGAAACAATACCCGTCAAAAAAAATCAGTTTGTTTCTGTAGTGGCATTTGACCCTGCTGAATATGAAGAAAAATACAGCACTAAAGCAGTAAAAAAGACCTTGACCATCCCGAGCTGGCTCAACACTATTGCAGAACGTGCTCATGTGAATTTCTCTGCCGTTCTGCAGGAAGCTCTAATCGAAAAATTCCATCTTAAAAATTAATTACCCCTAAATGCTCAAGGAGAATTTTCAGTCCGATAAGAATGAGAATGACCCCTCCTGCGATCTCCGCCTTGTTTTTGTATTTTGCCCCAAAGCGGTTGCCAAGAATGACTCCCCCAAGGGAAAGAGCAAAGGTGGTAACTCCTATAATAAGTATGGAGAAAAATATATTCACTTTCAGAAACGCAAAAGTGATGCCTACCGCAAGAGCGTCTATGCTGGTAGCAACTGCAAGGACGGTCAGTTCTCCCATTTTAAGGACGTCTGTCTTTTCTTCCTCGTCCCCGTCCTTTTCTTTGATCGCCTCAATGACCATCTTGCCGCCGATAAATGCAAGGAGCGCAAAGGCTATCCAGTGGTCGAAAGCTTCGATATACTGGGAGAAGCTTGTACCCAGTAAATAACCAATGAGGGGCATTGCAGCCTGAAAGCCTCCGAAGAACAGGGCTATTATGTAGGCGTGTCCGATGTTGAGCTTCCGCATATTAAGTCCCTTGCAGACCGACACGGAAAATGCGTCAGCGGAAAGCCCCACTCCTATAAGAAAAAGTTCCAGAAATCCCATAACATTACCTTCCTGAGCATAATACTTGACAAGCCAAGACGGCTTGTCAAGTTATTTTTATGCGTTTATTTTACAGACTATGCCTCGTATGCTTTGATAATTTCTCCTATATACTGCTTGTGGATGGGGTCGCTGCCGTTTGCAGGCTTTACGTCATCTGCAAGCAGGGAAACATCCATGTCCTGAGCGTAGATCTTCCTGCACACAAGGACAAGCTTTGCCTCCTTGAATGCGGTAGTCCCGTCGATAAATTCGGGAGTGAGTCCCGTCTCCTTCATCTTGTCGCAGTCCCTGCCGGAATGTGAACCGCAGAAGCTTAACGCCTGACGGTATTTTCCATCAAAAAAGCTGGCTGTGAAAAGCTCATTTTTCTCCATAAACTCATAGGTGTATCTGGTGGGACGCACCACCGTTATGAAAGTATTTTTCCCCCACATAACTCCGGAAAATCCCCATGAAGCTGTCATGGTGTTAAAGCCCTTTTCGTCTCCGCTTGTAAGCAGGAACCACTCCTTTCCGATCTTATCCCAGGGGTTGAAGTCCAGTCCGTTTACAGAAATTTCTTTCATGGTATCAAGTCCTTTCGTAGTTACTTATTTAAATATATATTATAATTAATAACGGTATAGAAATAATAAATTTCCGTGCCGCTCAGTTACTTTAGCGACAATAGTAACCAACGGAATGCCCGCGGGGGCTCCCCGCTATATGATAGTCCCCCCGCCTACGACCACATCTCCATCATAGACCACCAGCGCCTGACCCTTTGCAGGAGCCCTCTGGGGAGTATCAAATGTGACCCTTATCCTGCTGTCCCCTGCCCTCTCTAAAATTCCGGGAGCGTCCTGCATATTGTACCTTGTCTTTGCAGTGACCCTCATGGGAGCGGTAATGTCAGACACGGAAATCAGATTCACGTCCTCTGCCTCTACCACTGTTTTCATAAGACTGTCACTGTCCCCGAGAGTGACGGTATTTTTTTCTGCGTCCTTGTCACAGACGAACACCGGTTTCCCGAATGTAACTCCCAGACCCTTTCTCTGCCCGATGGTGTACCTGTGTATCCCTCCGTGCTTTCCGATGACATTGCCCTCTGTGTCCAGAAAATCCCCCTCGGGAAAATCCCGTCCCGTGTATTCCGAGATGAATTTTGCATAGTCTCCGTCCGGAATAAAGCAGATGTCCTGACTGTCCGGCTTGCGGGCATTTACAAGACCGTTTTCCTCAGCAACAGAGCGTATCTGAGTCTTGTCCAGTCCATACAGAGGAAAAAGAGTGTGTTCAAGCTGATGCTGTGTCATGCTGTACAAAACATAGGTCTGGTCTTTTTTTCTGTCAGCAGGACGCACAAGAAGATACCGTCCGGATTTTTCGTCACGGTCGATCTTTGCATAGTGACCCGTAGCAATGCCGTCAAAGCCCAGCTCTGCTGCCCGCCTGAGCATCTTGTCAAATTTGATATGTCTGTTGCACAAAATGCAGGGATTTGGAGTTTTTCCGTTAATATAGCTGTCTGCAAATCTGTCAGTGACATATTCCCGGAAAGCGTCCTTGAAATTAAA
This sequence comes from Oscillospiraceae bacterium, assembly GCA_022508825.1. Classification (GTDB taxonomy): domain Bacteria; phylum Bacillota; class Clostridia; order Oscillospirales; family Ruminococcaceae; genus RGIG8773. The sequence goes on along the minus strand of JAFLUI010000044.1, from coordinate 8,865 downwards.
AACGTGGTGCTCGATGCCGATCCTGTAGCAGACCATCCTTGCGTCCTCCACATCGGACAGGGAGCAGCAGGTGCGGGTAGCTATGTCCTCATTATCATAGCCATCGAAAAGCTTCAATGTGCAGCCTGCCACATCATATCCCTGCTGCTTTAAAAGCAGAGCGGCAGCGGAGCTGTCCACTCCGCCGCTCATTCCAACAAGAATTTTTTTCATTTTAAAATGCGTCTTCCTTTTCTTCTTCCTTCTGAGCATTTTCAGCCCTGTCTATGATGCTTCTTGACAATTCGGTCACATACTTTGAGCATTTTCCCAGTATAGCCGCCTTGGCTTTTTCTATAGCCTCGTCATTCCTGCCAAGATCTGCAAGGTTTACTGCCTCTATTGCAGAGCGTACAGCCTCCCCGTATCTTCTCAGCTTTTTGGGAAGACTGCTCCATGTTATTTTCTCTAAAGTTTCCAGAGCCTTTTCATAAAGACCTGCCGTAGTCTGATAAATGGCAAGGACAGTAAGTACCCTGTCGTCCTCGGGAAAAGCCTCCAGATAATAGGATCCCTCGTCATAAACATGAGCCGCACCGTCCTTATCGCTTTTCAGGATGCAGAGTGTCATTTCCGTGCAGTAGTAATACGCTGCCGTCCTGAGCTTTCCTGTAGACTGTGCGATATCAAGTATGCTGACAAGATCGGTCCTGTGCAGAGCTTCCTCTGCCGCAAGTATCTCTCCCCTGACGCAGTATGCGGATGCCGCTTCGATAAGCATATGATTTTTATTGTCCCCCGTGGCATGGGAAAGCAGCTCTGCAGTAAAGCCGTCTGAAAAACCTTCCTCACCCAGCTTTTTCTGCAGCCTGCGGCGGAGCATACTTTTCGGTATCAGCTTTACAGCCTCGGTGACAAAATATGTGATGACCGCAAGCACCAGAGTGCAGCCCACCATAGGAGGAAGATATCTCTTTAGTTCAAAGACGCCGGAAAGCAGCATGAAAAGATCCATAGCCATTTTCAGAGCGAAGCCCACACAGCAGCCGAGAATAAGATATATTCCCCACCACAGACCTATTCCCTTGGCAATGATAAGAAGCTTCTGACTTAATTTCATTCCGGCAATCATTCCTTTCCAATGCAAGCAGTTTTCTATGCCGCATTTTATACCGCCCGCAGGGATTCACAGTTCAGGACTCAGCCTTGCGCCAGTGCCGCTTCCATGTCCTTGATTAACTGATCTATGTCCTCATCCTTATATTTTGCCCCGCTCCATATCTCATGAGCCACCACAGCCTGCCATACCAGCATAGCCATGCCGCCTATTGCCTTTATGCCGTTTTTCTCAGCAATGGACATCAGCTTTGTAACGTTTGGATTGTAGATGACCTCAAACACAGACTTACAGCTTTTTATCACCTGCTCGGTGACGGGACATTCGTCTGTCTTCGGGAACATTCCCACAGGACTTGCATTTACAAGCAGGTCAAAGTCCCCCTCTATCCGGTCGTGAGTGATGACCTTTATTTTTGCCCCCGGATTCAGCTTCACAGCCTCCGCAGCGGTGTCCTCCGCACCCTTTATAAATTCGGGGAGGGCTACTATCGTAAGATCAGCTCCGTGGAGAGCCGCTTCAATAGCCATCATCCTGCCCACGCCTCCGCAGCCTATCTGCAGCACCTTGCCGTCAAGGGACGCTCCCCCTGCTTCAAGAGAACGGAGAAATCCATAGCAGTCGGTGTTGTAGCCGGTCTTTTTTCCGTCCCTGTTCACAACGCAGTTGACGGAGTTGTATCTGCTTGCGGATACGTCCATTTCGTCAATGTGCTGTATGATGTCCACCTTGAACGGGATAGTTATATTGTACCCTCCCAGAGAATTAAGATAGTCCAGTCTGTTTGTCAGCTCCTCGGGGGGACATTCGCAAATTTCGTATCCGGCAGACTTGCCCTCTAATTCAAACAGACGCTTATGAATGGGAGGGGACATTGTGTGCTTGAGAGGGTATCCTAAAACTGCGTATTTTTCCATTATAATGACCTTCCTTTATTTAAGTGTGAGCAAATAATAGCCCTTGTTGTTGAGAGTGCCGTCCTCATTCCGGGGAGTGATGTCCTCTGCTCTGTCCTTGTCATCAAGCTTAAGTGTAAAATAATAGTGCTGGACAGCTTCCTGTGTATGAGCGTCATAATTGATGTTTATTATGCCGTTCTCACGGAGAATGATCTCTTTCAGATCCCCGCCCATTGAGGAAAGCTCGTCAAGGAAGGCTCTTGTGCCCTTATATTCAAGAAGCTCCTCCTCTGTGATGTACCTTGCTCCGTACTGATTGAAAGCACCGTTCCTATAGTAGAACCAGTATTCCTTTTCGGTCTCATGTCCACCGCTTGAAAGAGCGTCATCCGCAGTGATGTAACCGATGAAATCATTGCCGTCCACCGGTGTCATGCGTTTTGCGCCGTAAGCATTTACCCGTCTTGTCTTTCCGTCTCTCATTATATAGTAGTCGGTAAATTCCTTCTTTTCCTCGGAGCGGGGCTTTTTCAGAACTATATCCCCGTCAAGGGTCAGGAGCTCATAATCCTTGTCGGACTGCACTGCACCGTTTTCGTCCGCATACCAGAGAGAGTAATCGTCGGGAGTGCCATAGTAAGCATAAAGCTCGCTTTTGCCGTCCTCGTTGGTGTCCCCGAAAAATCTTTCCAATATGACAGAGATGCTTTTTCCCTCTGCAGTGTCGTAGATCATTTCAGAGAATTTTTCAAATTCGGACTGTCCGGTCTTGTCATTCTCATCATACGCAGGAGTGTATATGCCGCCCTGTCCGCCGCCGAGGATCATGGTATAGACCCTTCCGTTTCTGTACCTGACGGTGATATTGTCAAAGCTTTCGCCGTAGCCCTCCTCGCCTATAAGCTCTTTCTTTGCGCTGTAATTGATGTTTATGATACCGTTGCCCCGCTTTAAGATGCTGCGGACCTCCATATCCTTATCGGTGATGCTCTTAAGGATATTCTCTGCGCCGTCATATTTCAGAAAATCCTCAGTGGTGATCTCTTTTCCGTAATACCCGCTTATCTTATCATCAAGGAAATAGAACCAGTATGGCTTCCATGTCCTGCCGAACCAGTTCTGCTGTCCGTCAAAGGCTTCCTCATAGCCGTAGTCCTTAGAGATCACATAGCCTGTAAGGTCGCCGTATCTGCCGTCAGGCGCAAGTCCTGAGGGATGTGGACCCTCTATTGCGTCCGCGGTGCTGCTTTTTATCAGGAAGCTGACACCTGCGCTGCCAACTCCTCCTGTCCCGCCGTTATATACATAGTCGATGCTTACAAGAGTCTGTCCCGCAGAAACGATCTTGCGGGGCGAAAGCCAGCTGAAAGAAGGCTCCAGCCTGTATGCGATATTTCCGGAAGCGAACCAGAGCTCGCCGCCCGCTCCGCCCGAGACCAGACTGTTTTCTATCCGCTCTCCATAGACGGCAATGACCTCATTTTTGCCGTCCCCGTCAAGGTCTCCGAAAATGGGATTTAAAATCTCATACCCATCCTCACCCTCTGCGGAATTTTCGATAAGCTCATGGAGAGCAAGCTGCTCCTCGCTGTAGGGAGCAAGAACAGAGGAGAGGTACACCCCGTAATTATTGCTGACTCCCTCATAGGAACTGCTGACCTCACTGCATTCTCCCCCGCTTACATCATAGGTGAAGAATTTATTGCAGAGGACATCATTTTCAATGATAGTGTAGTTCACATTAACAATGTCGTTTTTGCGGTAAAGAATGTCCGTGACCTCGCCGCCCTTTGCTTCGATACCGTCAAGGACAGCCTTTCCGCCGGTATATTTCATAAGATCAGCCTTGGTGATCTTTTCACCTGTATACTCTTTAAGCTCCCCGTCCTCGGAATAGAACCAGTAGCTTTTCCATGTATGCTCTGCACTGTCTGGGCTCTTGTCGTAATCGTGACAGACAGCAGTATATGTGCCGTTCCCCAGGGAGGTGATATCCCCCACCTTTCCCGACACTGCCATTTCGCGGACGTCCCCGTCCGAGACAGCATAGCGATAGGAATACCTGCCGTTTTCCGTAGTTATTTTTACTATAATGCGTCCGCAAAGCTGCTCCCTGTCAAGCTTCATTCCGTATGCCGAGGAGCGAAGCTCATTCGCGTACAAGCCGTCGGTGAACCAGTATTTTCCCCCGCACTTAGCAGCAAGACCCGCCCTGCCGTCCTCGTCAAGAGGTACCAGAACGCTGTCCTCTATATCGTAGATGTCGACCTCTCCCTGTGAAGCAGTTATGCGTATGAGCCCTTCAAGAGACTCTCTCTGCTCCTCCAGAGCGGCATCGTCGATCTCGATCACCGCTTCGGTGACAACAGCAGTGTCAGAGGTGGTCTCCGTGACCTCCGCCTCGGTTTCGGAGACGGTGGTATCTGCGGTGGTCTCCGAAGTCTCCGCCGTGGTTTCCGTGACATTGTTATTGCCCTGCCCGAAATTGCATCCACATAAAAGCAGGGAGAATATAAGTATTGCTAAAGTTCGTTTACGCATATTAAACTCCTTTAGTAAATTTAATGATCTCACTTTCAGACATTCCTGCGGCTCTCATTCTTGCGGCTATTTCCGCTTCTTTTTTTGCTTCGCCCTTTTCTATCGCTTCTTCCAGAAGAGTTGCTTCCAAGTGCAAAGCGTTCTCTCTCATGCGGATAAGCTCTCTTGTGCGTTCATCGGAGCTCATTTTATATACTGCCTGTATGCCTTTTTTGATACCTGTTACATTTGTGTTTTCCAACATATCAAACGCCTCCTTGCCGTACGAAAATATCAACTAAATAAAATATCATTGATTTGTTCATCAGTCATCCCTTTGGCACGCATTTTTTGGATTATCTCTTCTCTGCCTTTTTCCATGCCCGTTTCTATTGCTTCCTCCAGAAGAGTTGCTTCCAGGTGCAGAGCATTCTCTCTCATGCGGATAAGCTCCCTTGTGCGTTCATCGGAACTCATTTTGTATACAGCCTGTATGCCTTTTTTGATGCCTGTTACATTTGTGTTTTCCAACATATCAAACGCCTCCTTATCCTCGGCTTTTATGAATTGAAGCCACAGCTCCTTACGCCCCGCTTTATCAATATCTTTGGGGACTTTTTTTAATTCAAAGAAGTGTATTGCCATCTTGTCAGAAAGCTTGTTATTGTGTTCCACGTCCCAGACGCCAAACTCCGAATGATAGTCTTCATGGTCAAAAAGATCAAAATCTGTAATGGTTATTACTATACACGGGCATAGCTTACCGTAGGACTCACCACTGTCAAGCTGGTTAGAGTACATTTTCGACCAGTAGACCAGTATCCTGTCTCCGAAATGCTTTTCCGACCTTACCTGCATTTCAATATTGATGAACTTTCCGTCTACATTGACCAGCAGATCAAGACGATAGCTTTTTTCTCCTACACTTTCCGGGAGAATATCCGGGTTCAGCACTGTGATGTCTTTTATTTTTTCTATTGGGATATCCAGTATATCGGACAGAAACTCTGTGAGTATGTCTATATTTTCCGAAAACAGCTTCTTGAAAACTATATCCAGCTTCGGGGATACAAGCTTATTATCCATGGACGTTCTCTCCTAACCGTTGATGGTTTCCAGTGCCTTTTCAAGAGTTTTTACATTCTCAACATTTACGGCATTAACGCCCTTGAGGGTCTTTTTCACCAGTCCGGTCAGTACCTTGTTCGGACCCAGCTCCACAAAATTTTCATACCCTGCCGCCTGCAGCGCCGCAAGCTCGGAGGTAAATTTAACGGGGGACACGATATGCTTTGCAAGCTTCTCGGGCATATTGTCAAAATCTGTCTGCTCGCCGCCGATAAGATTGGAATAGAAAGCCACGCCCGGCTTGTTGAATGTGATGTCTGCAATTGCGGGCGCGAACTCGTCCGCCGCAGGCTGCATAAGCTTTGAATGGAACGCTGCGCTTACTCCCAGCTTAACAGCCTTTGCGCCCATCTCCGCGAATTTCGCCGCTGCCGCCTCTGCAGCCGCAGTCTCACCTGCGATAACGGTCTGAGCGGAGGAGTTATAGTTTACGGGGACAACATAGCCGTCAATTTCAGCGCAGACCTGCTCGATCTCCTCGGCAGTCTTTCCGAGTATGGCGTACATTGCTCCGCTGCTTTTTTCTGCCGCCTTCTGCATTGCGGAGGCTCTTGCCTTTATGACCTTGAATCCGTCCTCAAAGGAGAGTATCCCGGACGCGACCATGGCAGCATATTCTCCGAGAGAGTGTCCCGCAGCTGCGGAAAAAGAGACTCCGTTTATTTTCATAGCCTCAAAGGCAGTGAGAGAGGTCGCCATTATAGCAGGCTGGGATATGACGGTCTGCGCAAGCTCCTCCTCTGTGGAGTTATTGATCTTTTCAGCTAAGTCGAAACCGAGAATCTCGCTTGCGCGTTCATAGACATTGATCTGAGGGTACTTTTCGCAAAGCTCCTTACCCATACCCACATACTGGGAGCCCTGTCCCGAAAATAAAAATACTGTCTTTGACATATTATTTGACCTCCTAAGGCATTTTTTCTTCCAAAAGCGTTGACAAGTGGTCAGAAAAATATTACAATAGTAGTATATGCTTTTTGTTTTATTGCTACTAATAATACTATACCATATATATTGTAAAATTACAAGAGATTACCGAATGTTTTTTTCGGTGAGCCATAAGGGGGCACATTCATGTTTGGAATCGATATTCTGGGTACAGGTTCATATACGCCTGCAATGAGAGTCGTTAATGACGATCTTTCAAAGGTAGTGGAGACCAGTGACGAGTGGATATCCACCCGCACGGGGATAAAAGCAAGACATCTTGCAGACGGGGAGTCTACATGGAAAATGGGGGCGGAAGCCGCTAAGGAAGCAATAAAAAATGCAGGTATAGACGTCCTTGATATAGGGGTCATCATTGACGCTACCATTACCAGCGATTTTTATACGCCGTCCGTTGCCTGCGTCATACAGAATGAGATAGGCGCATGGAATGCTGCCGCCTACGATCTGAATGCCGCCTGCTCGGGATTTGTCTACGCAGTGGACGCGGCAAAAAGATATCTGCAGACGGACCCTGACCTGAAATATGTCCTTGTGGTGTCCAATGAGATGCTGTCAAGGATAACCGATTTCACCGACCGCTCCAGCTGTATCCTTTTCGGGGACGGCGCCGCCGCCGCGGTCATAGGACGCTCGGAAAAGCTGTTCACCAGCTACATCGGTGCGGACGGACGGGGAGCCCATTCTCTCTATGCAAAGTCCCATAAGGTGTTCCATCCTTTCCGGACAAGCCAGACCGACGAAATAGACAGCGGGGACTTCGCTGCAGGCACTGTTTTTCTTATACAGGACGGCAAAGAGGTCTACAAGTTCGCCACCAAGGCTCTGCCGACAGCAGCGCAGAAGGCTGCGGATAAGATAGGTCTTGACATCGGCGAGATAGACTGGTTCATACCGCATCAGGCTAATATAAGAATCATCGAGACCGCTGCAAAAAATCTTGGGGTCTCAATGGATAAATTCATCGTCAATATAGAGGAGCACGGAAATACCTCCAGTGCGTCCATTCCCATTGCAATGCATGAGGCTGTTGCCGCAGGAAAGATAAAGCGGGGCGACAAGCTTTGCCTTGTGGGCTTCGGAGCAGGTCTTACAATGGGGGCAGTCATCATCGAGTATTGATGCTGCAGGGATATTATCATGCAAAGGAGGATCGCTGACAGCTTATTATACACGGGGTATTAATTTGTTTTGATATAGGAAAAGATTACTTATAGTATAATCTGAAAGGAGAGTCCCTGACAGGGACATAAATAAAATTATGGCAAAAACAGCAATAATCACAGGCTCATCAAGAGGTATCGGAGCGGCGATAGCTCTCCGTCTTGCAAAGGACGGTTATAATATCGCTCTCAACGACCTTAATGAGGGTATGTTTGAAAATAACAGTATCGCGGAGGACATCCGCGCTCTTGGAGCGGAGGCGGAGGTCTTCTGCGCCGACGTCTCGGATTACGGTCAGTGCGAGGAAATGGTGAAGGCTGTCAAGGAGCGGTTCGGGACTATTGACGTGCTGATAAACAACGCCGGGATAACAAGGGACGGTCTTATGGCAAGGATGCCCGAGGAGCAGTACGATATGGTCATTGCGGTAAACCAGAAGAGCGTCTTTAATATGATGAAGCTGGCGGGAAACGTCATGATACGCCAGAAGCAGGGCAAAATAGTGAACCTTGCGTCTGTGGCGGGACTGTACGGAAATCCGGGACAGATAAACTATTCCGCATCAAAGGCAGCCATCATTGGTATGACCAAGACCGCGGCAAAGGAGCTTGGCTCCCGGAACATAAACGTAAATGCGGTAGCCCCCGGATTTATCAGCACCCCCATGACAGACAAGCTCACGGAGGAGCAGAAGGCGAAAATGCTGGAGGCTATTGCAATGAAGCGGTACGGCACTGTAGACGAGATCGCAGGGGTGGTTTCCTTCCTCTGCTCCGAGGACGCCTCCTACGTCACCGGACAGACCATCGAGATTTCGGGCGGACTTTCGATGTGATCGATTTGCGCAAGCGCAAATCGCATAGCTGGTCGAGCTGAGCCCAGCTCGCGGATTCCAAAGGCAGAGCCTTTGGTCGCCCTCCGCAGAGGGCGAAACTCCCCTTAAAAAGCGCTCCGCAAGGGGTGAATTCAAAAACAGTCCAGTGGACTGTTTTTGAAGAGGGGACGCCCTGCAAGAGAGGGCGTCCCCTGCCAAATCGCAAGTATAATATCTTGAAAACAGTCCAGTGGACTGTTTTCAACGGTATTACGGTGCATCCGTCAAAAACGTTC
>JAFLUI010000043.1 GCA_022508825.1 Oscillospiraceae bacterium | reverse complement strand
ATTTGCCTCCGAGTTTTGCTGCGCAAAACATCGGGCGGTCAAGGCTCAGCCTTGCAAATGATAATTTATTTTGCCTTGCCGGCTCTTAAAGCATTGAACACTGCAATAAGGCAAACTCCCACGTCTGCGAAAACTGCTGCCCACATTGTCGTGATGCTCAATGCCGCCAGTACAAGAACTACCGCCTTTACTCCCAATGAGAAAACGATATTCTGTATTACAATGCCCTTGGTCTTTTGAGAGACCTTTATCATGTCAATGAGCTTTGAAGGTTCGTCGGTCATGAGGACAGCGTCCGCTGCCTCGATAGCAGCATCCGAGCCGATGCCGCCCATTGCCACGCCTGCGTCCGCTCTCATAAGTACGGGAGCATCGTTGATGCCGTCCCCCACAAAGATAGTTTTGCCCGTGCTCTTTTCCATGATCTCCTCCATTGCCGCTACCTTGCCGTCAGGGAGAAGCTCTGAGCGCCATTCGTCCAGACCCAGCTTCTTTGCCGTAATGTCCGCAGCCTCCCGTCTGTCTCCTGTAAGCATCACTGTTTTTATGCCTGCACCTTTGAGACTTTCAATAGCCTTGACAGCGTCCTCCTTTATCCTGTCGGAGATCTCAATGACTCCTGCATATACTCCGTTTTCGGCAATATATATCAGTGTTCCCGCGGACTCAGCTTCAGGGACGCCATTGACCCCCGACTCCTCCATAAGCTTCCGGTTTCCTGCAAGGACTGTGCGTCCACCATTCTCCGCCTTTACTCCCCTGCCTGCGATCTCGGTGATCTCAGCGGATTCGGCAGTGCCATTGAATCTCCTCATCACCGCTGCTGCCGCCGGGTGGTTTGACCCCTGCTCCGCCATTGCTGCAAGAGCAAGAAGCTCATCCTCGGAACGGTCTGCAGGAATAATTTTTGTGATATCGAAGGTGCCGTCAGTGAGAGTTCCCGTCTTGTCAAAAACAACAGTCTTACACTCTGCAAGCTGCTCCATTGTGACGCCGCCCTTTATAAGCATACCCCTTGCGGAAGCTCCGCCTATCCCTCCGAAAAAGCTGAGGGGGACTGAAATTACCAGCGCACAAGGACAGGACACTACTAAAAACGACAGAGCGTTATAAACATTCTGCTGATCGTATCCCTTTACTATTGTGGGGACAACCGCAAGCAGCACCGCCGCAATAACAACGCATGGAGTGTACCATCTTGCAAATCGGGTGATGAACTGCTCGGAGCGTGCCTTTTTCGCAGAGGCGTTCTCCACCAGCTCCAGTATCTTTGAAGCGGTGGACTCCCCGAATTCTTTCGTGGTCTCTACTTCGATAACGCCGGACAGGTTCACACAGCCGCCTATGACCTCGCTGCCCTTGGATGCGTCTCTGGGGACGCTTTCTCCCGTCAGTGCGGAGGTGTCTATTGTAGTTGTTCCTGAAATTACAACGCCGTCAAGAGGTATTTTTTCTCCGGCTTTGACAACGATGATCTCTCCCTTTTGGACTGTCTCCGCAGGGACGTCTATCACTTCGCCGTCCCGCTTTACGCTTGCGCTGTCAGGGCGGATATCCATAAGCTCGGAAATGCTTTTTCTGGAGCGTCTTACCGCAAGGCTCTGGAACAGCTCCCCTGTCTGATAGAGTATCATTACCGCTGCACCCTCGGGGTATTCCTTTATGAAAAACGCTCCCAGTGTTGCGATAGTCATAAGGAAGCACTCGTCAAAGGGACGGAGCTTTATTATATTTTTTCCTGCCGTGATAAGAACGTCCAGACCTGCGATAAAGTAAGCTGCAAGGAATATCCACAGACTGATGTCCTTGTCATGGAAAAACAGTCCCGCTGCGAAGATCACTGCCGCTGCGGCGATCTTTATTATCTCTGATTTTACATCCCCCTCGTCCTCATCCTCATGGGAGTGTTCAAACGCCGCATTTTCCAGCAGGGACACCTCAACGTCCGGTTCAAGAGAGGCAGTTATACGCTGTACCTCTTTAAGGACAGCATCCCCGCTTTCGCTTGCAACCACAAGTGAAAGCTTCTTTGCCATGAAATTCATGTTTGCTTCCTTGACGAACGGTATCTTCGCAGAAGCAGCCCGTATTTTTTCCGCACAGTTGGGACAGTCAAGCCCCTTCATATATAAGACCATTTCCATAATAATATCCCTCTCAAAGTAAAATTATTTGCTGACTTTGACCACGCCAAAGGCTACAGGCATTATCCCTTTCAAAGCAGTGACCTTTACCCGTCCAACTTCGCAGGACTCCAGCATTTCCCTGTACTCGTCTATGGTGTACTGACTTGACGACCTGAATCCAAAAAGCCTGTATATCTTCAGAAGAACGGACATTTTGTTGTTCTCCCCCATCATAAATGTGGGAAGTATCAGCTTTCCGCCGTTTCTGACCACCCTTGCAAGCTCCTTTACAGCCGTCTGCGGGTCGTCAATAAGATGCAGGACGTTTCCTGCCATTGCGATATCGTAAGTATCATCAGGGTCGGGAAGCTCCAGTATGTTTCTTTCCTCAAAGGAAATATTTTTTATCCCCCGTTTGCTGCATTTTTTCTCTGCCACTTCAAGCATGGAAAGCGACATATCAGTACATAACACCGACTCCGCTTTTTCGGACGCTGCAATGGAAAGCTCTCCTGTACCTGCAGCACAGTCCAGTACCTTTGCCCCCTCGGGAACTACCGTCCGCACCCCGTTCAGCATTGCCGTATAAGCTACGTTGTTCAGTGATTCGGCAGCGTCGTAAAATTTTGCCCATCTGTCCCAGAAACCCATATCATATATCCCCTTTAAAAAATTTTTCACTCCATAATATGCTCAAACGCCTGATTGAAGATAGTCTGTATGTGGTCGTCGGCAAGGGAGTAATAGACCGTCTTCCCCTCCCGACGGTATTTTACCAGTCTTGCCTGTTTAAGTACCCTTAGCTGATGCGAGATAGCAGACTGTGTCATGTCAAGGACCTCCGCGATGTCGCAGACGCACATCTCGCTTTCAAACAATGCGCAGAGTATCCGCACTCTTGTGGAGTCCCCGAAGACCTTGAAAAGCTCCGCCACATCGTAAAGCAGCTCCTCGTCCGGAAGCTTTTCAGCCACTGTTCTCACAACCTCTGGATGCACGCAGTTTTCCTCGCAGATCACAGAGGGATTTTCCTTTTCCATAGTGACCATCCTTTCTCATGTCATTTGAACGATTGTTCATATGTATTATAATTCATTTACTCAATTTTTGATACATACAGACGGTAAATATTTTGTGAATAAAAATTGTACAGGGCGGTCAAGGCTCAGCCTTGTTGACAAAACCCAGTATATGTGGTATAATAAACCTTGTCATTAAGAATACTTTGAAAGGTATGATTTGAACTATGGCTGCAAATATAGTTATCGGCACCCAATGGGGAGACGAAGGCAAGGGCAAGGCTATTGACCTGCTGGCTTCCAGAGCGGATATCGTAGTCCGTTCTCAGGGAGGAAACAACGCAGGACACACCGTCGTTGCAGACGGCGAGACCTACAAGCTCCACCTTATCCCGTCGGGAATACTCCATAAAGGCACCCTCTGTCTTATCGGCGCAGGAGTTGTCATCGACCCCAAGGATCTGCTGTCCGAGATGGACTCCCTTTCCGAAAGAGGGGTCACCTTCGACAATCTGAAAATAGACCCCAGAGCCCACGTCACTATGCCCTGGCATATCACTCTTGACGGGCTCTCCGAAGAGTTCAGGGGCAGCAAGGACATAGGCACCACCCATCGGGGTATCGGTCCTGCTTACATGGACAAATACGAGCGCAGCGGCATCCGCTTCTACGACCTTGTTCACCCGGAGGTGTTCCGCGAAAAAGCACGCAGCGCAGGAGAACTGAAAAACGCCATCATCACCAAGGTGTTCGGCGGCAAGCCTGTCGACCTTGACGCTGTAATTGAGGAATATGTGGGCTACGGAAAAAGGCTGGCAGCATACATCGGGGACGTCTCCGTCCTCACCTACGAAGCAGTAAAGGCAGGCAAGGAGATTCTTTTCGAGGGCGCACAGGCTACCCTGCTGGACATTGATTACGGCACCTATCCTTATGTTACAAGCTCCCACCCTGTTTCTGCGGGAGTGTGCATAGGCTCCGGCGTGGGACCCAAGGTGATAGACAACATCTACGGTGTTGCAAAGGCATACACAACAAGAGTGGGCAAGGGTCCATTCCCCACAGAGCTTAACGACGATATCGGAAAATTCATCCAAGATAAGGGCGGCGAGTTTGGAGCCACTACCGGACGTCCCAGACGTACCGGCTGGTTCGACGCAGTTATAGTCCGCCACGCTGTAAGAGTAAACGGACTGTCTTCACTTATGATAAACAAGCTGGACATCCTGAAAGGACTTGACACTCTGAAGGTCTGCGTTGCATACAAAAAGCCGGACGGCACTGTAATAAAGGACTTCCCTCCTGTTTTAGAGGAGCTTGAAGGCTGCAAGCCTGTCTACGAGGAGTTCCCCGGATTTACCGAGAACATTTCCTCCTGCCGCAGATTTGAGGAGCTTCCGGAGGTCTGCCAAAAATATATTACCCGTCTTGAAGAGCTTTGCGAGTGTCCCGTGGGAATGCTTGGCGTAGGTCAGGACAGGGAGCAGATCATCGAACGGTGAAGCCACCGCGGGCAGAGTCTACCCCCACCGTTAGAAAATACAAAAGATTTAGTGTTCTTTAGCCCCCTATCAAGGGGGCTTTTGTGTTAGCAATAACAAATATTAGTGTACAACAGCTTTGCTGCTTGATTGTTTAAAATGCTGAAATTTCCGGATAAATACTTTGATTTGAAAAATTTTGTCCTCCTGAATTGTATTTTATATAGACAGTAAAATCTTTGAAAGGATGATCTTTATGAAAGCGAAAAAATTTCTTGCCATTGCAGCGGCGGTGCTGACGATGTCCTGTATGCCGGTAAATATCCATGCCGACAAGCTCACCACAAAGGATGGTCTTAAATACCGCATTTCTGACAGCGGAGAGGATAAAGGCTTGTACACAGGCTGGACGACTGTAAACGGTCTGCACAGGTATTACAAGGAGGGCAAACGCTGTCTCGGTTGGCGTAAAATCAACGGCAGCTATTATTATCTTACAAGATACGGCGGACGTGCAAGGGGATTATATCAGATCGGTGATACCGTTTATGAGTTCAATGATAACGGAAAATATATCGGAAAAGCTTCATCAGATACTACACCATATATGATCGTCGCTGCTGCACGTAACCGTATTGAGGATCATGCAAAGAATGGTACTGCTCCTGACGGTTATGATATTTATGCCGACGACTACGGCGGGATCAACATATCAATAGATGGATCAGCTTCTGTATACCTTACAAGTGATAAGAATTTTGCTGTATACAGCGATCTCTTGGGTGACTATTGTGATCTTGAATTCGTAAAAACAGATATGACATACAATGACGTGATGGAAATAAAACGCTATATTAAAGAAAACGCTGATGAATTAAATATATTTAATATTATTAATATATCACAAAAGCCGGGCGGGGTGTCAATCGAAGTTGATTTCTATGATAATGATGAAGATGAAGATAAATATATCAATAACCTGTACGAAAAGCTTATTGAGAAAGGCTTTTCCGGCGATATATCAATCAGCAATGTACATGAATTAGAACCCCCTTGGTTTTGGGACGATGAATGAAAATAATACAAATCCCCTTGTAAAATAGGAGAGAAAACTATATTAAAAAATTTGCTAAAAGAATATGTCAATTGACAGCTTGTATTATATATAGAGGACAAAAGCTTTGAAAGGATGATCTTTATGAAAACGAAAAAATTTCTTGCCATTTCAGCGGCAGTTATTATGTCGGGACTCATATCAACTCCCGTTTCTGCCGAAACAGACCCCTTTACCACCTATCCGGTCAGGATAGAGCAGAAGGAAAAAAACGGCTTTGATCTTTCCGACAATATCCTGACCAAGACCGATAAAAGCGGCACCTACGGCTACACAGGAAAGGTAAAAATAGGCGGAAAGACCAAATTTTACGACAACGGTATCCGGTGGACAGGCTGGCGAAAAATCAAGGATAAATGGTATTATTTCGATCCTGACAACGACGGCATCATGGCTGAGGGAAAAGCAAAAACGTCCCTTGGATATTATTATCTTGACGAGGACGGAGCATGGAACGGCAAGCTGTCAAAGTCCGCAAAGTACCCCGATGATTTTGATTTTATGATGTCAGACTATGTGGCTGAATCCATGTCCGGATGTGAGATAAACACCTTTGAAGGACTGATAAAAGTCCCGGATATGTATAACGACGACCACAGCAGAAAAATAAAGCTTTCCAAAAAAGACAAGCAGATATTCTATGATGTTATAATGAACTGTAACCTGTCAGAAATAAAAGACGGTCTCTATTGGCGTTATCTTTATGAGATAAATGCGGACAGTTTCGGCGAGGACGAATCCGTTGCCGGAGATGTCACAGATGCCAACGAGTACACCACAAAATTTACCGCAAACGGCAAGACCTATGAGATACACGGCGGCTATGAAATGTACTGGTATTACTCCTATGAAAACAGCACAGAGGTAAGAGACTATGCGTACTTTCTGGCATTTGCAAGAAGATACATCCGGGACACTCCCCAGTATGCCGAAATTGCAGAAGCAAATCAGAAAGCCCGTGACAAGATAAATGAAGAGGAATGGGGTCTGACACTTACCGCAAAGGACGTGACAAAAACAGGATGCACTCTGGTGTTTACCCAGTCGGGAGGAACGGCAGAAAGACTTTCTACAGGTTTCTATTATTCATTGCAGCGTTTTGAAAACGGTCAGTGGACACAGGTAAGAATGCTTCCGCAGGAATATGATGTAGCATGGTCTCGTGTGGAACTGCCAATTGAAGAAAACGGCTCCGCAGAATATAAAGAAAACTGGCAGAGTCTTTACGGTGAACTCAGAAAGGGACAATATCGTATCGTCAAGGAGGTCATGGATTATCACAAAGCCGGAGATAACGATATAAGGATGTTCTGCGCATATTTTGAAATTTAGTATAAAAAGTCAAACTACAATTCTGAAAGGATGATCTTTATGAAAGCAAAAAAAATTCTTGCCATTGCAGCAGCGGTGATGACAATGTCCTGTATGCCGGCAAATGTCTATGCAGACAAGCTCGCCGCAAAGGACGGTCTTAAATACCGCATTTCTGACAGCGGAGAGGAAAAAGGTCTGTACACCGGCTGGGCAAAAAAGGGGGACGCTCACTATTACTACAAAAACGGCGTTATGAAAAAGGACTGCTGGCTCAGAGTAAACGGCACACGAAAATATTTCGTGCAGTCTGACGGCAAACGCGCCACAGGAATAGTGACAATAGAAGGTGAGGAATATGAATTTGACAAAAACGGTGTTGTCCTGCCCGATAAATGGGGGCTCACCATTACCGTAAAGGACGTGACCTCCACAGGCTGTACAGTAGTGTTTACTCAATCCGGAGGAAATCCCACAGGAGAACTTAATTCAGGCTCTCCTTTCACATTGGAACGGTATGAAAACGATCAGTGGACAGAAGCAGAACTGCTTCCACAGGAATATATCACTGCCTGGACGGACGAGGCATGGATAATTTCAAATGACAGTTCTGTTGAATTTTCACACGAATGGGAATGGCTCTACGGTGAGCTTCCTGCCGGAAAATACCGTATCAGCAAGAAAGTTCATGACTGGCGCGCCCCTGGAGATTACGACGAAAAAGTGTACTATGCATATTTTGATATCTGATATACAAAACAAATGGCAGCCGCTTAATGTGGCTGCCATTATTTTATCAGTTTGCAGTGTCAATGTCCGGAGGCGGCTGGTCAAGACGGAGCACCTTTGAGATACCCTTGTCCTGCATTGTCACGCCGTACATAACGTCTGCCTCGTCCATTGTGCCCCGACGGTGAGTCACCAGAATAAACTGGGTTGTGTCCGTAAAATGTCTCAGATACTGAGCGTATTTGCTTACGTTCACATCGTCCAGAGCCGCTTCGATCTCGTCAAGGATACAGAAGGGAGCGGGCTTTATTTTCAGGATAGCAAAGTATATTGCGATAGCAACAAACGCCTGCTCGCCGCCCGAAAGCAGGGAAAGATTTTTTATTACCTTTCCGGGAGGGGCAACGTTGATCTCTATGCCCGATTCAAGCACGTCATCAGGGTCGGTGAGGGTAAGCTCTGCCTTTCCTCCGCCGAAAAGCTCCACAAATATCTGCTTGAAGTTCTCGTTTATCATGTTGAAGCTTTCGCTGAACTGACGGCGCATATTGTCCGTAAGCTCATCTATAAGATCCTCCAGCTCACGCTTGGAGGTCTCCACATCGTCAAGCTGCTCCTTCATGAAATTGTAACGCCCCGAAACCTCCTTGTATTCATCAATAGAATTAGGATCTACAGGTCCCAGATTCCGTATCTTCTGCTTTACATCGTTTAACTCACGCTGAACGGCGAGAAGATCGGAGACCGGTTTCGCTATTTCTGCAGCCTCGGAGGGGTACAGCTCATACAGCTCCTGCATCTCGGAAACGATGCCGTCGTATTTGGTCTGGACGGACTCCTTTCTTTCCTCCAGACGGGTCATTTCTTTAGAGTACCGCTCCTTTTCGTCGCTGAGCTCCCGGATCTTTTTATGACCCTCGTTGGACTTCTGCTCCATCTCCCTGTGAGCGGACTGCTCCTCAAGGATCTTTTCATTTATTTTTGCCACTTCGTCCGCAGCCCCTGCAAGAGACGCCTTCCGCTCCTCAATGAGCCTTTCCTTTTCGGCAATGATATTTTTCTGCTCCTCCAATGCCAGCGCAAGGCGGGCAGTGTTGTCGCCAAGTGCGGAGAACTGCTCCTCCAACTGCTTTATTTCAGATTCGAGAGCGTCCTTGTCCTTGCTTCGTTCAAGCTGGTACAGCTTCATGTCGGACATGGACGTGGAAAGCTTTTCCCGCTTCTCCCTGATGGCAGACCGCTTTTCCTCGCTGTCAGCGGCACGCTGTTCAAGCTCTGAGATCTCCTTTTCGCAGTCTCCCAGCATCACTGCTGCTTCCGAGGCGTTCTTGTCGGTCTCCTCAATTTTTTCGCTGTACCGCTTTGAATTTTGGACGGCGGTGTCAAGCTGTCCGGCGGTCTGTTCAAGCAGAGCGTCAATACGCTTTATTTCAGCTTCAAAACGGATCTTGTCCTCGTTTATGATGCGCAGATCGTCCTTGGCGCCCTCGATGTCGAAGCCCATTTTATCAGTCTCTGCCTGAAGCTTTTCCACGTTCTGCTTTACTTCAGACAGTCTCTGTTCAAGCTTTGCCTTTTCGGTATTCAGCTTTTCTATGTCGTTCTTTCTGGTGAGGACGCCGCTTGATTTTGCCGTGGATCCTCCCGTGAAAGAACCCCCGGCATTGATGACCTGACCGTCCAGAGTGACTATCTTGAATTTATATCCGTACTTCTTAGCAATGACCGTTGCCGCGTCGATGTCCTCTGCAATGACGATGCGTCCCAGCAGGGAACCCATTACCCCCTCCAGTCCGTTGTCAAATCCCACGATGTCAACAGCCAGAGCAACAAATCCTGCGCAGTCGTCCAGTCCCTTTTCCTCCAGACGCTTTCCCTTGACGGATGTCACAGGAAGAAATGTGGCACGTCCTGCCTTTGTCTCCTGCAAAAGACGGATACCTCTTTTTGCGGTCTCCTCGTTGTCAACGACGATATTCTGCAGAGCCCCGCCCAGAGCTGTTTCAATTGCAAGACTGTATTTGCCCTCAACATTTATCAGCTGTGCAACAGAGCCCTTGACGCCGCGAAGCTGTCCCGACTTTGCAGATTTAAGTATCTGCTTTACCGAGTGTGCAAAGCCCTCCATGCTGTTTTCAAGGTCTGTCAGCAGACGTATGCGCTGCTCCTTGTCACGGATGGAAAATCCGATGTCCTCAAATTCTTTTTTGGCAAGAGACAGCTTTTCCGCACGTCCGTTATAGAGCTTGGAAAGACCGTTTATGCGGTTTTCTGCCTCCCCGGTCTTTTCTTCAAGCATACAGATGCCATCCTGGTTGTCACGCTTTTCCTTTGTAAGCTCCTCTGTATATTCTCTTAACTGCTCCTCCTGCTCGCTGCTCTGGCGGAGCTGCTCCTTAAGGTCAGCCTTGCCCGAGTCCGCAGAGGAAATTATGATGTTAAGTTCCGAACGCTTTATGTAAAGCTGATTGAGCTTTCCGCTGATGTCGCTGTATTTGCTGTCAAAGCTGTCCTGCTCGGTAATGAGGGTATTTAACTCCTCCTGAGCCGCCTGATGCTTTTTCTCGGTCTCTGCGATGTCCTCGTCTGCCTTTTTTATGAGCGCTAATTTTTCCTCGATTATGCGGCGGTTCTCGTCCCCGGAATTTTCAGCGTTTTTCTGCTGCTGCTCGATGTCTGCAATGGTGTCATTGCAGTGGGCGATGTCATTTTCAAAAACGGCGATATCCGAATGAAGCTGAGTGTTTGACCGCTCCGCTTCAAGAATTTTTGCTCTTAACTCCTCGATGCGGATATCGGAAGCCTGCATACTCTGCTGAAGCTCCTCAACTTCTTTTTCAAGACGTGAGATATCCGCCTCCACAGCGTCATATTCATTTGTATTAATGAGTATTTTATCGGACAGCTCGGACATATCTGCTTTCAGGCCGTCAAGCTGCTTTACCCAGACGGTGATGTCCAGCTCCTTTTTCTTTTCGGAAAGCTTGATATACTCAGTCGCTTTTTCCGACTTTATTCGGAGAGGTCCAACCTGGCTTTCCAGCTCACCGAGGATGTCCCGCAGACGGAGGATATTTTCATGAGCCGCCGCAAGACGTCTTTCCGCCTCTGCTTTTTTATAGCGGAATTTTGATATCCCCGCAGCCTCCTCAAAAATTTCCCGACGCTCTCCCGACTTAGCGGAAACGATCTCAGCCACACGTCCCTGTCCGATTATGGAGTAGCCGTCCCGTCCGAGACCCGTATCCATAAAAAGCTCGTAGATATCTTTCAGTCTCACCTGAGAGCCGTTTATAAGATACTCGCTCTCGCCGCTTCTGTAGAGCTTTCTTGTAACAGACACCCTGTCGGAGGGTATCTGCAAAATTCCGCGGTTATTTACAATATTGAGAGTTACCTGCGCATACCCCACTGCTTTTCGCTGGGTGGTACCGGAAAAAATAACGTCCTCCATTTTAGAGCCGCGGAGATTTTTCGTGGACTGCTCTCCAAGCACCCACCGCACCGCGTCGCCTATATTGGATTTGCCGCTTCCGTTGGGACCCACAACAGCAGTGAGACCCTTGTGGAAGTCCAGCTTTATTTTATCAGGGAAGGATTTGAATCCCTGCATTTCAAGTGATTCCAAATACATTTCATTCGTCCTTTTTAACAATTATTCCTCTGCCGGAAAGCTTTTCGTCCGGCTTTATTTTTATTTCTATTCCCTTGGAGCGAAAATACTCCTTGTTGCTCCTTTTATGACCTGCCGCCCTGCTTACCGCATCGGGAGCGACACAAACCGTGAATTTTTTCACGTCCGTGAAGCTGTTTCCCTCTGTCATTTTCTTTTCGATCTCCCTGCGAAAAAGCAGCCCCTCGCAGATCTCACGGAACGCAGGGTGATAGTAACCCCCAAGCATATCCGCTTCCACAGTTTCGGAGGCGTGGAGTCCCAGCTTGATGACCCGTATGCCCTCCTGCTCGAACATTTCAAGCATATCCGCGCAAATTTCCGCAGCGATCTCAAATGGGTAGGGCTTGTACTCGCCCATTTCAAAAAGCTCCCCCAGTCTTGTATTTTTAAGTATCACCACCGGGTATATCCTGACGGTGTCCGGCTTAAGAGCGATAAGCTCCCTTGCCGTCCCGATGTCCTTTTCAGGGGAGGACATATACAGTCCCGTCATCATCTGCAGACCAAGCTCAAAACCGTATTCCCTGATAAAACGGGAAGCCTTTCTCACGTCCTCTGAGGTATGTCCCCGCTCGTTTGCTTCAAGCACCTCATCGTCCATGGACTGTGCTCCAAGCTCGATGGCTGTCACCCCGTATTTTTTCAGGACGTGAAGCACGTCACCGTCGATACAGTCGGGACGGGTGGATATCCTTATACCCCCGACCCTGCCGTCCTTTACAAATGGGGAGGCTGCTTCAAGAAGTCCCGTCATATAGTCCCTGTCTATTGCAGTGAAGCTTCCCCCGAAAAAGGCTATCTCAGCGTCCCCCTGGGGAAGTCCGTCACAGGCATTTTTAAGCATCTCCCCCACCTGTTCGGGAGACGGGGCAGCGGAGGTATGGCTTATAGTCCGCTGATTGCAGAATGAACAGGTGTGGGGACATCCCATATGGGGGATAAACACCGATATATTGCTGTGACTCATTATTCTTTATAACCCATGAGCCGGAGGGCTTCCTTAGCCGCAGCCTGCTCCGCCTGCTTCTTGCTGTGACCCTCTCCTGTGCCGATTATATTGCTGTTGAGCATGACCTGTACAACGAACTTTCTGTCATGGTCGGGACCCGTCTGGTCGGCGAGGACGTACTCCACACGCTCCTCCGGGTTCCGCTGTATTATTTCCTGCAGAGCGGTCTTGTAATCGTGGAGAGCCTTGGAGCTGTCCGCGTCAAGGTCTTTGGGGATAAAGGACAGGACATATTCTTTCGCCGCCTTCATTCCGCCGTCCAGATAGACCGCTGCAATGACCGCTTCAAATGCGTCTGAAACGATGGAGGGACGTTCCCTGCCGCCGCTGTTTTCCTCCCCCTTGCCAAGGAGGATATATTTGCCCAGATCTATTTTCTTTGAAAATTCAAACAGAGCCTTTTCGCAGACAAGGGATGCTCTTATTTTTGTAAGCTCCCCCTCGGGAAGATGTCTGAAATGCTTGAAAAGGTGCTCGGAGACCACTATTGAAAGCACGCTGTCCCCTAAAAATTCAAGACGCTCGTTTGAGTTAAGACCACGTTTTGCCTCGTTTGAATATGATGAATGGGAAAGGGCTTCCTGCAGAAGCTCTTTTTTCTTGAAGGTGTATCCGATCTTTTTTTCAAATTCCAAAGTGTCCATTTTTCTGCGCTCCTTTCTCTTTTATTTTTTATACAACAATTATTTTTTCTCTACTGCCGCAAGGGAAGAAGTGATTTCATCAATTACTTTGCCCTCTACGCAATTTTTTGCCTGTCTTATAGCATTGTAAAATGCCGTTGCGTCCGATGAACCGTGAGCCTTTATTACCGGCTTGGAAATGCCCAGAAGGACGGCTCCGCCCACTTCCTTGTAGTCCATCTTTTTGCGGAACGCCTTTATCTTGGGCATTATCATAAGAGCTGCCAGCTTTCCGCCTATATTGGAGGTCAGCATATCTTTCAGAGTGTGGCTGAAATAAGAGCCCATGCCCTCGTAAAGCTTAAGGAGAACGTTTCCCGTAAAGCCGTCGGAGACTACCACATCGCACTCTCCGAATGGGACGTCTCTTGCCTCTAAATTTCCGTAAAATCTGACTGGAGCCTTATGGAACTGCTTGTACGCTTCTATTTCCAGCTCTCTGCCCTTGGTGTCCTCGGCGCCTACATTTACAAGTCCTACCACGGGAGAGGAAACACCCATGACCTTGTTCATGTAGCAGCTTCCCATAACTCCGAACTGGACAAGCATCTCGGGACGGCAGTCCACGTTTGCCCCTCCGTCAACAAGGATCATGTATCCCTTTGCCGTGGGCATTATGGGAGCCAGAGCCGCCCGCTTTACGCCCTTGATGCGCTTTGCAATAAAGGTGGCTCCCACAACAAGAGCTCCCGTGCTTCCTGCGGAAACAAAGGCGTCCCCTTTTCCCTCCGAAAGAGCTTTCAGCCCTACCGCCATTGAGCAGTCATCTTTTTCCTTTATTACCATTGTAGGCTCATCGTGGATATCAATAACGGACTCGGTATGTATTATTGATATTTTATCGAGAGATATTCCATTTTTCTCTGCGGTGTCCTTTATAATTTTTTCATTGCCTGACAGGACCACCTCCACATCAAGCTTTGCCACAGCCTCCGCTGCGCCCTTTATAACTTCAAGGGGAGCGTTGTCCCCGCCGAATGCGTCAACGATTATTTTCATAAATTTTATCTCCCTTTCTTTTTATTTATGCTAAACCTTGAACCCAGTTGTTCTTTCAAAAAAGTTCTCATATCGTCAGGATTTCCGCCGGTAATTTTATCCTTGTCAATAATGCACCATGATCTTTTTCCTGCGTGTATGTAAAAATAATTTTCCGTTTCATACGCAATACTGATCTCATTATAATATACGGTATTATTTCCCTTAAAGTCCTTGTTTTCGAGCCTGTCCTGATAAAAGGCATATTTGTCGGGAACATCCTCACAGGAAAGAACTTCGTTCAGCGCACTGTACGCTGCAATTAAAAATGGACTTGCACAATACACCAAAGTAAGTACAAATATAAAAACAGAAGGCTTTGAAATACAAGCAATTATATTCAGAATTAATACGCTCACCAATAATATTAATAGTTTCTTTTTAAAAATATATAGCTGAAAAAGAAAATGTCTTTTGAAATTCACCTTACAGCTGGCTTCAAATAAAACCTTGTCATGTGTTTTCTGAACATTAGCCGCTGCATCATTTGATCCCATATTATACACCCCTCATGTACATCCCGTGTTTAAACAATATACTCAAACATTCTTGACCTCAAAAAGCCCTCATTTTCATAAAACATATCAATAGTGTCAACATATTTGAATCCTGATTTCACATATGTTTTTTCCGCCGGAAGATTTCCGTCCAGAACGTCCAGACGTATGGTTTTTATGCCGTTCTCCCGAGCCGTTTCAATGACCTTCTGCACCATCTGTGTTGCGAAACCTCTGCCCGAATACGCAGACAGCACACCAAGTATATGTACCACATAAAGCTCACTGTCATCGGCATCAACTGACCATTTTATCTTTCCGAAGCCCTCGTTGTATTCATGGTTCACCACCATGCAGGATACGATTTTCCCGTCCGCTTCGCCAACGTATAATTCATTTTTTTTGATGGACTCTGCCAGATATTCTTTGGTGGGGTATATGTCCTTTTTCCAGTCGGGAGAATATTTTGCGTATTTAAGTCCGTCAATTACCGTGTAATAAAACTCTTTAACATTATCAAAATCATCCATGACGGCGGCTCTTATATTCAGCATAACTACTTCACCTTATCTATGTATTCCTCAAAATACGCTAACGCTCTGTCCGCGATTTTTTGATACCGCTCCTGCTTGTCCTTTATTCGGACACCGATGTCGGGCAGTATTCCCATATTCGCCCCCATAGGCTGGAAGTCTGTGACGGACTCATCTGAAATATATCTCGCCAGAGCGCCTATCATTGTTTCCCGTGGAAGTATAACAGTCTCCTTTTCATCAAGACGCCTTGCCATATTAAGACCTGCCATGATACCGCTTGCGGCGGACTCCATGTATCCCTCAACTCCGGTTATCTGTCCCGCAAAAAATAAATTTCTGCGTCCCCGGACTGAAAAATCCCCGTCCAGTATTTTGGGAGAGTTTATAAAGGAATTTCTGTGCATGACCCCATACCGTACAAACTCAGCATATGCAAGACCGGGTATCATTGAAAAGACCCTTTTCTGCTCCCCGAATTTCAGATTTGTCTGGAACCCCACGATATTGTAAAGAGTCCCGCCGCTGTTTTCCTTCCGAAGCTGCACCACCGCATATGGACGCTTTCCCGTGACGGGATCGCTGAGCCCCACAGGCTTCATTGCCCCGTAGCGCATTGTTTCCTCTCCTCGTTTTGCGAGAACTTCTATAGGCATACAGCCCTCGTAGACGGTAAAGTCGTCCCGTCCCTTTGGCTTGTCAAAATCGTGAACGGGAGCGGACTCCGCATTTTTTAATTCATTCCAGAAAGCGGTGTACTCGTCCTTTGTAAAGGGACAATTTATATAATCGTCGTCTCCCCTGCCGTATCTTGCGGCAAAGAAGATCTTTTCTTTGTCAAGGGAATCGAAGGTAACGATAGGAGCGGCAGCGTCGTAAAAGCTGAGGTATCCCCCGCAAAGCTTTTCTATGCTTTCCGCAAGACCGTCCGATGTAAGAGGTCCCGTTGCAATGATAACATTGCCCTCGGGAATTTCTGTCACTTCCTCGCAGAGGATATTTATTTCGGGACGGGAAGAAATTTTCTCCGTCACCATGTCTGAAAAAAGTTCTCTGTCCACTGCAAGGGCTCCCCCGGCAGGAACGGCTGTCGCTTCTGCGCAGGAGACAGTCAGAGAGCCAAGTCTGCGCATTTCCTCTTTAAGAAGTCCTGCCGCAGAATTTACCCGTGACGCTTTCAGTGAGTTTGAACACACAAGCTCCGCAAAGCCCTTGTATTTATGTGCGGGGGTAAATTTTTTCGGCTTCATTTCGTACAGGTCGACGTGAAATCCTGTATTTGCAAGCTGCCATGCAGCTTCACAGCCCGCAAGTCCCGCGCCTATTACGGTGATTTTTTTATCCTTCATTTATACCTCATTCGGTGAAAAGTTACTTCTCTTTTTTGATAGCCACCTCGTACCCGCAGCCGTCCTTAAGACAGAACATCTTTCCGCCCTTTTTGAACAGAGTGGTGCCGTCATTACACTTGGGACATTTATCCGAAACGGGAGTGTCCCATGTCATGAAATCGCAATTGGGATTGTCCTCGCAGCCGAAATATTTCTTGCCTTTTTTGGACTTCTTCTGCAATACTTTTTTATGACATTTCGGACACACTCCTCCTGTGTCCTTTACGATACGCTTGGTGTTGGTACAGTCGGGGAAACCGCTGCAGGCAAGAAATTTTCCGAAACGTCCTATCTTTATTACCATAGGCTTTCCGCAGACCTCGCAGACCTCGGTGGTCTCCTCGTCGGGGACTTTGACACGCTTGCCGTCCATAGCCTTTTCTGCCTTGGAAAGAGTGTCCGCAAAGTCGCCGTAGAAATCGTTCAGAGTCTCTACCCAGTCCTTTTCGCCCACCTCTATCTTGTCAAGATCGCTTTCCATTGTAGCGGTAAATTTTGAGTCCACGATATGCTTGAAATGCTGCTTCATAAGCTCGGTGGTGACCTCGCCAAGTCCTGTGGGACGAAGCTGCTTGCCGTCCCTCTCAACATAGAAGCGGTTTGTTATGGTCGAAATGGTAGGCGCATATGTGGAGGGACGTCCGATGCCGTTTTCCTCCAACGCCTTTATGAGAGTTGCTTCCGTATATCTTGCGGGAGGCTGAGTGAAATGCTGGTTGCCCTCAATATTTTTTAATTTAAGCTTATCCCCCACTTCGATATTGGGGAGCACCTTGCCCTCCTCCTCGTTTTTGGACTCCTCATACAGGACGGTGAAGCCGTCAAATTTTACCGAGAAGCCTGTAGCGCGAAAATTGCAGCCGTTAGCGTCTATATCCACAGAAACAGTGTCAAGGAGAGCATTTGCCATCTGGCTTGCAATAAAGCGCTCCCAGATAAGCTTGTAAAGCTTATACTGCTCGGTAGTAAGGCTTGACTTTACTCTGTCGGGAGTAATGGACGGAGTTGAGGGTCTGATAGCCTCGTGAGCGTCCTGTGCGTTGGATTTTGACTTGTAAATTTTCGGAGTGCCGGGGATATAATTTTTGCCGTATGCCTTGTCGATATATTCATACGCCGCCGCTCTTGCCTCGTCGGAAATACGCAGGGAGTCTGTTCTCATGTATGTGATAAGACCCACAGCGCCCATGCCCTCAACATCAACGCCCTCGTAAAGAGCCTGAGCAGCCTTCATAGTCTTAGCCGCAGCAAATCCCAGCTTTTTTGAAGCCTCCTGCTGCATTGTTGACGTTGTGAACGGAGGTGCGGGTGACTTTCTCCGCACGGACTTTTTTACCTCCGTGACTGTGTATTCTGCGCCCTCAAGACGCTTTAAGATCGCGTCTGTTTCAGCCTGAGAGTGGAGCTCGGTCTTTTCGCCGTCCGCTCCTACAAAGGAAGCGTCAAACTGCTTTTTTGAGGAAGGGGCTGTCATTTTTGCATCAATGGACCAGTATTCCTCCGGCTTGAAGCTTCCGATCTGCTTTTCACGGTCAACAACAAGGGACACCGCTACAGACTGCACCCTGCCCGCAGAAAGACCCCTTCTGACCTTCTTCCACAAAAACGGTGACAGCTTATATCCCACTATCCTGTCAACGATACGTCTTGCCTGCTGAGCATTCACAAGGTCTATATCAATTGAGCGGGGATGATCCATACCGTTCTTGACGCCTGTCTTTGTTATCTCATTGAAGGTGACGCGGTTAGCGTCCTCCAGAGGCAGGTCCAGCATATGGGCAAGGTGCCATGAAATAGCCTCTCCCTCGCGGTCAGGGTCAGTTGCAAGGTATACGAAATCGGACTTCTCCGCCTCTTTTTTAAGGCTTTCGATAAGCTCCTCCTTGCCCTTTATATCAATGTAGACCGGTTCAAATCCGTTGTCCACGTCCACGCCCAGCTTTGACTTGGGCAGGTCACGGACATGACCCATTGAAGCCACTACCTCATAGCCGCTTCCAAGATATTTTTTTATCGTCTTAGCCTTTGCAGGCGACTCAACGATCACAAGCTTTGACATTATTTATCAACCCTTTCACACGGGATAATTTTTATTCTGGGCGTGCTGACACTGACCCGGTATGTGAATAAGGCACGTGTTGAGCTTAGTGTCAACACGCCCTAATTTGCAGCATAGCTTTGCCCCGCCGCGGGACTCACTGCGCCGTTAAGCTCCAGCTCTGTAAGCATGGAAAGCATATCGGAAATATCCGCGTCCAGCTCCGCAGCAAGCTCGTCTGCAAGCATAGGCTTTCCTGCTTTTTTCAGTATATTATAGACCTTTTTTTCCTCTTCGGTCAGGTCTGAGATATCTATATCGTATTCCGAATTTTCCTTTTCCGCAGCCGATGGAGCGATCGCATCCACGAGCTTTCGCACCGGACGTTTTTCCTCCGCCATGCTCTGTTCAAATTTTCTGCGGGTCTCAGACATTCTGTCCGCTGCATTTGCTATTTTATGTCCATAATTTTCGTAATATTCATACATGATGTCCTTTAAGCCGCAGAGACAGACTGCACCGTCTCTTATAAGCGCAACATTTCCGCCGTAGCGTCTGTCAAAAAGATCGTGTGGAGCTACAGCAAAAACGTCACGTCCCTGATCTGCCGCCAGATTTGCCGTAACAAGAGCGCCGCTTTTTACTCCCGCTTCAACAACTATCGTACCCAGCGCCAATCCAGAAAGTATCCTGTTCCTTGCAGGGAACGAAGCCCTTGAACCTGCCGTCTTGGGATAATATTCGGAAACAAACAGACCGCTTGCTTCTATCTCGCTGCGGTATTTCACATTAGGAGCAGGATAATCACGGTCCAGACCGCAGCCCAGTACCTCAATGACCTTTCCGCCGCTTCTGACTGCCGCAATACTTGCTGTGATATCGATACCCACAGCAAATCCGCTGACCACGCCTATCCCGAAAGCCGCAAGCTCCTTTACAAGCGCGGCAGTGAGCTTTAAGCTGTAATCCGAAGGCTTTCTCGTACCCACCACTGCAAGAGAGAAATCCTCCTCCAGACAGCTGAGATCGCCCCGGCAGAACAGCACCGCAGGCGGATTATATATAGACCGGAGCCTCTCCGGGTAAATTTCATCATCAAATGTAAGTATGTATATGTTATGCTTTTCACAGTAGGATATGATCTCATTTATCTTATCCTCGTCGGTATTCTTAGCATTTTTAAGCTCCTTTGGAAGAAGCATACTTTTTATTTTTTCAGGCTCACGCAGAGCCTGATACAGCTTTGTCACGGAAGGGTATTCTTTCATCGCCTCCCATATGCGGGCACTTCCGCAGCCGAAGCAGTTTACTATCCAAAGCCATTCAAAAACATTTTCTCTGTCCATGTTTATTACTCCTTTGTATGTCATTTATTTTTTCAGTTCCCACATTATGATCCCTGCAGCCATAGCCGCATTGAGGGAATTGACATTGCCCTGCATTTTTATTGTAAGACGGACATCGCAGAGGTCTGAGACCTCCTTTGGCAGACCGTTCCCCTCGTTTCCGATAAGGACGGCGCCTCCCTCCGAAAAATCACAGTCTGTGAGGGAAACAGCGTCACTGTCGATGACCGCCGCATAAGTCCTGACTCCCCGCTCTTTAAAGAGGGGGAACACCTCGTCAAATTTTACCTCGGAGACGCAGAGTCTGAAAATGCTCCCCATAGTGGAGCGTATCACCTTTGGATTATACAGGTCGCAGCACTCCGCAAGAAATACACCGTCCACGCCTACAGCATCGGCAGTGCGGATGATCGTCCCCAGATTGCCGGGGTCCTGAACAGAGTGGAGCAGGATGTATTTTCCCCCGCTTTTTATTGTACGGTCAGCAGAGACTTTTCGTGGAGCCTCACATATTGCAAAGATGCCTTGCGGGCTGTCCGTGTCCGAAAGATATGCCGCAAGCTCCTCCGGGACAATAAACGCATCGGGAAAGGAAAGGGACTCCCGCTTTTCTGCGCAGCTCTCTGTCATAAAAACGGAGCGGAGCTTTGCATTTTCCTTCACCGCATCCGAGATAAGACGTATCCCCTCAAGGACGAACAGACCCGTTTCCCTGCGGTATTTTTTGCCCGAGGAGAGCTTTCTGTAAAGCTTGATATTCGGGTTATCCTTTGAAGTGATCTGCTGCATGAAGTATCCTCCGAATGTGGAATTTCAGAACTTGATAAAACGGCAAAAGTCAGAAGCAAGAGAACCGCTTCTGACCTTAACACATTTTCAATTAAAGAGCGGCCTTTGCCTTTTCGGTAAGAGCCTTGAAACCGTCCGCATCATTGATAGCGATCTCGGAAAGCATTTTTCTGTTGAGTGTAACTCCTGCCTTCTTAAGACCGTTCATGAATGTGGAGTAGTTCATTCCGTTGAGCTTGCAGGCTGCGGAAATTCTTGTTATCCAGAGTCTTCTGAAATCACGCTTCTTGAGACGTCTGCCGATATAAGCGTAATTTCCGGATTTCATAACAGCTTCTTTAGCCATCTTGAAATGCTTGCTCTTTGCGCCCCAGTAGCCCTTAGCAAGCTTTAAAACTTTATTTCTTCTCTTACGAGTAGCCATTGCTCCCTTAACACGAGCCATAATCT
>JAFLUI010000042.1 GCA_022508825.1 Oscillospiraceae bacterium | reverse complement strand
AGCAGCTGATTTGTAATCAGCAGGTCGGGGGTTCGAGTCCGTCCACCAGCTCCATTTCTATGTATATAGGAAATTTATTTTATGGAAGAGTTCCCGAGTGGCCAAAGGGGGCAGACTGTAAATCTGTTGCTTCGGCTTCGGTGGTTCGAATCCACCCTCTTCCACCAGTTACGTCCTGTTTTTACAGGACGTTATTTTTTGCAGGACGGAGGATAAAAAATGTTTGCCCTTAACGAAAATAACGAATACGAAGCGGAGATCAGCGGAATAAAATTTGTATGTGAAAGTCCTGATGAAAGTCTCGAAGAAGCAGCGGCTGAAATAGCCGGAATATACGAAAGCAAGCTGAACAGTATCGCCGAATTTATGATAGACGAGGGGATTTCCGACTGCTTCGGAGAATTATCGCCTGAAAAGATCATAAGTTCATTGGGGAAACCAGTTATTGACTTAGAAAGATCTTTGATTACATATTTAGAACATACATTAGATGATATTCATATTATTGAATTGGAATATGATGGATTACTGGATGAGTTTTTCTATCTCAGTATAGATGGCTGACATTGTTCGGCTATAGATGCACTGTTTGGAAAGGAAGTTTATATGATAAGAGAAGATTTAAGAAACATTGCGATAATCGCTCACGTTGACCACGGAAAGACCACCCTCGTTGACGAAATGCTCAAACAGGGGGGAGCCTTCCGGGAAAATCAGAACGTTGCCGAGCGTGTAATGGACTCCAACGATCTTGAACGTGAAAGAGGCATCACTATCCTTGCGAAAAATACCGCCGTAATGTACAAGGACGTGAAAATAAATATCATCGACACCCCCGGTCACGCGGATTTCGGAGGCGAGGTGGAGCGCGTCCTGAAAATGGTGGACGGCGTCGTGCTTCTTGTTGACGCTGCCGAGGGCTGTATGCCCCAGACCCGTTTCGTTCTCCAGAAGGCTCTGGAAATGGGTCACCGCATAATAGTAGTAGTAAACAAAATAGACCGTCCCGATGCCCGTCTTGACGAGATCGGAGACGAAGTCCTGGAGCTTCTCCTTGACCTTGACGCAAGTGATGAGCAGCTTGACAGTCCCATACTTTTCTGTTCAGGACGTTCAGGCACCGCCTCCCTCAGTCAGTACGAGGAGGGCACGGACCTTGTCCCTCTGTTTGAGACTATCCTTGAACACATTCCCGCTCCCGAGGGCGACCCGGACGCTCCCATGCAGATGCTTATCTCCTCCATCGACTACAACGACTATGTAGGACGCATTGGAATAGGCAGAGTGGAGAGGGGTACTATCAAAGTGGGTCAGCAGGTCATGGTGGGGGACTACCACGAAAGCCGCAAGCCCTTTAACAGCAAGGTCGTCACCCTCTACAGCATAGAGGGTCTTGAAAGGATACCTGCAGAGCAGGCAGCTGTGGGGGATATCGTCTGGATATCGGGTATTGAGGATATCACTATCGGCGACACTCTCTGCGATACCGAAAATTATGAGCCACTCCCCTTTGTAAAAATTTCCGAGCCTACGGTGGAAATGACCTTTTCCGTAAACGACAGTCCATTTGCAGGCAGAGAGGGCAAATTCGTTACCTCCCGTCAGTTAAGAGAGCGTCTTTTCAAGGAGATACTGCGGGACGTTTCCCTCCGTGTTTCCGAGACAGACAGCACAGACAGCTTTACCGTTGCAGGCAGGGGAGAGATGCACCTGTCCATACTTATTGAAAATATGCGCCGTGAGGGCTATGAGCTGTCCGTTTCCACTCCCAGAGTGCTTTACAAGGAAATAGACGGCGCACAATGCGAGCCTATTGAGCGTCTTGTTATAGACGTCCCCGAGGAGTCTGTGGGAGCGGTCATGGAGAAGCTTGGTTCACGGAAGGCGGAGCTTCAGTCCATGCACCCGTCGGGAAGCCGCATGAAGATCGAATTTTTAGTCCCGTCAAGAGGACTTTTCGGATATAAGTCGGAGTTTCTCACCGATACAAAGGGCGAGGGAGTCATGAGCTCAATTTTCGAGTGCTACCAGCCTTACAAGGGGGACATCCCCAGAAGAAACACCGGCTCGCTTATCTGCTTTGAAGCAGGGGAAGCTGTTACCTACGGTCTTTTCAATGCGCAGGAGAGAGGAGCTCTGTTTATCGGAGCGGGAACTCCGGTCTACGAGGGAATGGTGGTAGGAGCGTCTCCCAAGGCGGAGGATCTTGTGGTGAATGTCTGCAAGAAAAAGCACCTGACAAATACCCGTGCAAGCGGTTCGGACGACGCTCTCCGGCTTGTTACTCCGAGAAAGCTTTCTCTGGAGGACAGCCTTGAATTTATCGCCGACGACGAGCTGCTGGAGATCACTCCTAAGTCCATCCGCATAAGAAAACGCATCCTTGACAACACATTGCGTGCAAAGCAGCGGGCGAAGCTTAAATAACGGGAGGACGCTATGTCATTTTTCAAACCTACTTTTGCGCTGAGATCAGTGCTGGAGATCACTCCCGAAGCGCTTAAGTCACGCGGGATAAAGGCGCTTATCCTGGACGTGGACAATACACTTACCACACACGACAATCCCGTCCCTGCGGAGGGGGTCATGGAGTGGATAGATAACATGAAGAAGCACAAAATAAAGATGCTCATTGTCAGCAACAACAGCGCAGAGCGGGTCATACCATTTGCGAAACAGTTGAAGCTCCGGTTCGTGCCCAACGGGGCGAAGCCCCTGCCTATGGGGTTTGACCGTGCAATAAGAAAGCTAGGGCTGCCGAAAAGTCAGGTCTGCGCGGTAGGGGACCAGATATTCACGGACATTTTAGGTGCGAATCTTGCAGGGATACGGTCTGTTTTTGTATACCCCATTGAGCCGGAAAAAAGCATGTTTTTCAGGGTCAAGAGGGCGATAGAAAAGCCTCTTCTTCCGAAGAGGTTCAATAGGTTTGATTAATGTTTTTATACGTTGCTGCCAGGCAGATCAAAACCATGTTCAGTGCAGTATTCAATGCAGGCTTTTTCAAGAAGCTTGAAGTCACAGGCATTGCGAACGAGCTTGTCGTTCTTTTGGTTTGTTACATCGTTGTATGTAATCTGGGCGTATTTTTCAATTTTGTCCTTATTTCTACGGCAGAAAGCAAGTTCCTTACTTATTCTTGCTTTTTCGTTGAAATCCGGAACCTTTTTAACATCTAATTTTATCAAGCATTCAGCAGGAACAGGGATCATATAGGGAAACCTTAATGATCCTTTCTTTTTATTATTTTTATCATCAGATTTTATATCTAAATTATATTGTTGATTTTTCCCTGTCTTTGAAGAAATTGGAACGTAATAATTCACTGAATTTACTTTTAAAACTGCCCCATATAAAAACTTGTTTCTGTTTGAATATACTACATCAGGGACACAGGTAAAACCTCTTTTTTCGAGTTCTTTACTTTTTAAAAAGTCTATATACTTCTCATCCGCATAATAAAATTGTACTTTCATATACATCACCTTTATAATAGTAAAAGGAGCAAGAAAACCTGCTCCTTTTTATGATTGCTTTTCAGCCTGCACTTTTTTCATGAGTGGCAGGAACTCCTATCACAGCCTGCACTTTTTCATGAGTGGCAGGAACTCCTATCACAGTCTGCACTTTTTTCATGAGTGGCAGATACTCCTAGCACCAGCCTGCACTTTTTTCATGAGTGGCAGGAACTCCTAAAGTGAGCAATCCAACACTATCCACATATATTATATCCGATTATATTGATTCTGTCAATAGATTTTGCAGAAAAATTTTTCCATTTCAAGAATAAAACAGGAGATAAAGTCATTGGCGCTTTATCTCCTGTATTCATTTTATGGTGTTTATGAGGGCGCGCAGCAGAGCCACGGTCTTGTTTTTATCGGAGGAGGAAATTTCCTCGGCGATCTTCAGCAGCTCCTGCTGCTTGGGGGACAGGCTGCTGTAGGAAAAGCCCCGCTTGTCGTTGGTGAGTCCCGCTATATAGTCAAGGCTGACGTTGTAGTATTTCGCCAGAGCTATGGCACGTTCAAAGGGAATCTCGCTTGTCCCTTTTTCGTAAACGGCGTAGTATTGATATGCGGTGCCGAGATAATCGGCGATTTCCTTTTGGGTCTTGTCACTGTCTTCACGCAGATCTCTAATTCTCGGATAGTATGCCATGATATTTCTTGCCTCCATATAAAAAAATATAACATATTTCTTTGATTTTGCTTGACAAACCAAATATATGTGTGTTATAATGTGTCTAAAGTCCAAGTAATATACTGGATTATATCAAAAAAGGAGATGTATTGAAATGACTTTAGAAGGTATACTTGTAATTGTCTATATTGTTTTGGGTACGTCAGCAGTGAAATATGTAAAATCTGAAATATTTGGCGTTGTGGTCGAATTTGGAAGTTTGGGGCAGTTACTTTTAAAAAATGTAATTTGGGGAGTTATTCTGGGTTGGTTGGCTATCCCTGTAGCAATAATTCATATGCTTATCTTTCACAGAGATTAAAATTGTGTACATATCCGCCGTCCTCACAAAAAAGAGCACGGCGGATTTTTATTTGACTCCCTCTCTCTTTTATGCTATAATTATTGAAAACGAAAATACATAGAGAGGGATGCAAAAATGAGCGCAAAATTCGGTCCGGCAGGTACTGCCGAAAGCTTTAAGACAATGGGGTATAAAAAATCAGTCCAGCTTGGAGATTATCTCGAAAAGTTCGGTCTTGACCATTTTGAATATCAGTGCGGACAGGGCGTCCGTGTCAGCGAAAGCTCCGCGGCGGAGATAGGAAAGGCTCTGTCGGAGAAAAATATCACCGTTTCCATCCACGCCCCCTATTTTATTTCTCTTTCAAGCGTGGAGGCGGAAAAGCGGAATGGTTCGGTAAACTACATTCTGCAGTCCGCTGCCGCAGTAAATGCTATGGGCGGCGACCGCATCGTCATACACAGCGGCTCCTGCTCCAAAATGACCCGTGAGGAGGCTCTGGAGCTTGCAAAGGACACCATGAAAAAAGCCAGGGAGGCTCTTGTTTCGGAGGGTCTGGGACATATCCGCTGCTGTCCGGAGACCATGGGAAAGATAAATCAGCTTGGCGACCTCCGGGAGGTCATGGAAATCTGCAAGGTGGACGACAGCTTCATCCCCTGTATTGATTTCGGACATCTCAATGCTCGCACATTCGGGGAGATCAAGGGCAAAGCGGAGTACGCCGCTATCCTTGACACCATCGAAAATGAGCTGGGATCGGACAGGGCGAAGGTGTTCCACTCCCATTTTTCCAAGATAGAGTACACCGAAAAGGGCGGCGAGAAGCGTCACCTCACCTTTGAGGACACCGTTTACGGTCCTCAGTTCGAGCCACTTATGGAGCTTGTGTATGAGCGGGGACTGTCCCCCGTTTTCATCTGCGAAAGTGCCGGAACTCAGACCGAGGACGCACAGTCCATGAAGCTTTACTACGAGGGATTGAAATAAAAAATGCAGGAGACCATTTCAAAATGACCTCCTGCACTTTTTATCCGTTAATGTAGACTCTCGGAACTCTCCCGCTTATGCCGCAGACTATCTCGTAGCCGATAGTCCCGGCAAGTTCGGCGATATCGTCGGCGGTGATCTCTTCGCTGCCGTCCCGTCCGATCAGCGTTACTTCGTCCCCGACGGCGACATTTCCGATGTGGGTGACATCAACCATCATCTGATCCATGCAGACCCGTCCCACGCCCTTTGCCCGCTTTCCGTGTATCAGAACTTCGTTTTTTTCCGAAATGATGCGTGGATATCCGTCCGCATAGCCGCAGGGGATGGTGGCGATAACTCTGTCCGAGTCTGCGGTGTAGGTGCGTCCGTAGCTGACGGTGTCCCCCTTGTGTATGGTCTTGATCTGAGACACCATTGATCTGACGGACATCACCGGTTCAAGCTTTACCGGCATTTCGAGAGCATAGTCCGGTTTAAGACCGTATAAAACGATACCGAAACGGGCAAGAGTGCTTCTGTTATCATAGTGGAACAGCGCCCCCGCGCTGTTGAGACAGTGCTTGTGAATGAGGGGGACTCCCATTTTTTCGATAGCATCCGCAGCGGAGAAAAATTTCTCCATCTGCTCCTTTGTGAATGAGACGTTGACCGGGACGGTGCTGTCTGCCGCGGCAAGATGTGTGAACACTCCCTCCACCTGCAAATTTGGCAGTGAAGAAATTTCTTTGACGGCGCAGGCGCATTTGACCGGGTCGTCCGCACGTATACCCACACGGTTCATGCCTGTGTCCAGTTTTATGTGGGCTCTCACAGGTCTTGATGCGAGACGGGAGATCTCATGAGCGTTTTCGGGAGAGACAACAGTGCAGATGATATTATTTTCAGACAGTATGTCAGAGGCTTCGGGGACACTGTGGCTCAGTATGAGGATATCCCCTCTGCAGCCGTTTTCTCTGAGCCGCAAGGCTTCCGGAATGTTGGACACGCAGAAAAAGTCCACCCCCATGCGCTGATAAAGCTGCATAAGCTCTGCGTCTCCGTGTCCGTAGCCGTCTGCCTTTATCACGCAGGCGGGCTTGGTGCGGGACGGGTCAAGAAAAGTTTTCAGTGCAGACAGGTTCCGCTCTGCAGCGGAAAGATTTATTTCAGCGCAGACCCGCTTAAAAAAAAGCTGTTCCATAAGATTTTCCTTTCACGGTATGTATTCCGTTTAATATTATATAGCTAAAAAAATAAATTTGCAATAGGATAAAGAAATAAATTACATTTTACCCTTGAAATATACCGGATTTTATGTTATAATTATATGAACGTTTTATCGTTCAAAATGAGTATCCTATCATTTGGAGGGAAATTTATGTACAGCTGCTGTGTCCGTTTTTATCTTATCGGCGAAGAAAAAAACGCGTTTGATAAAATAAAAAATATATCACCGCTTGAAAATTTTACTCACAAATTCTATGAAAGCGTCCTGCCGGAGGTTCCGCTTATACACGAGGCTGATGTTATTATCGCCTGTATCAGGGGTGAGGACGCTGAAAAGTCGGTGAAGACGGTCATCAGCAGCAAGAAGAATGATTCCGAGCTTATCGTTATTGCTGAAAAAGAGTCTGTCCCAATGTTAATGAGTATGTCTGAGAGCATAAATGATATATGGGTGCTTCCGATGTCCGTGGAGGAAGTGTGCTTCCGCTTTTCAAAGTGGCAGCAGTCGAAGAAAGCGAAAATGGATCTGTGGGAGAACTCTTATTTCTTTGAAGCAACTATGAACAGCAGTCCCAATCTTATCTGGTTCAAGACCAAGGACGGCGTACACGAAAGGGTCAACGACAGCTTCTGCAGGACCGTCAATAAAACCAAGCAGCAGGTGCAGGGTCAGAGACACGCATACATATGGGATGTTGAAGAGGACGATATCGCCTGCATCGAATCCGAAAGAGAGGTAATGAACAGCGGGAAGATCCTTGTTTCCGAAGAATCCATACAGACCAAGGACGGACAAAAGCTTCTCACTACCTATAAATCTCCCCTCTATAACTGTGACGGAAGCGTTATGGGTACTGTGGGCATCGGCGTTGATATTACAAGAGAGCGTGAATTTGAGCAGGAGATGATGAAGAAAAGCCGGTCTCTGGAAAAGGTGTTCACATCTCTGGACTGCGGCGTACTGTGTCATTCTCTGGACGGCAGAAGAATCATCAGAATAAATAACGCAGCGCTCAGGATATTAGGATATGAATCCAGACAGGAGCTTGAAGAAGTGGGCTTCAACATGGTGGCTGCATCGGTGCTGGACGAGGACAAGGTCAGGATCAAGGAGCGTATAATGATGCTTACCCATGAGGGCGACAGCATCAATGTGGAATACCGTGTCAGAAATAAAGAAGGAAAGCTCATCCATGTTATGGGAAACATCAAGCTTCTGAAGGAGAACGGCGAGCTTTTCTATCAGCGCTTTATGCTGGACATCACCGCTCAGAAAATGCAGGAGCAGGAAAGCGAACGCAAACAGGCAGAGCTTATACACGCCCTCAGCATAGAGTATCATCTGGTGTGCTACTTTAATCTCGATACAGGCATAGGACACTCCCTGCGTATATACAATTGCAAGCATGATGTGCTGGACAATATCTTTCCCATAGGTCACGTCCTTATTTTAGAGGACAGTCTGGGAAGATATATCGACACCTGTGTTCATGAGGAGGACCGGGAGATGATGCACCGTGTCTGCTCAAGAAGGTGGCTCAGGGAGCAGCTCAACGAAAAGAAGATGTGTACTGTAAATTACAAAGTAATGTGCGGAGACAAGCTCAAGTATTTTCAGATGAGAGCTGTCCGCACGGGCGAGGAAACAAACCAGTGGGGAATAGTTATGGGCTTCCATAACGTTGACGACGAGACACGGGCGGAGATGGAGCAGAAGAGCCTTCTGGAAAGCGCTCTTGTTCAGGCGAACCGTGCAAGCGAGGCAAAGAGCGTGTTCCTGTCCAATATGTCCCATGACATACGCACTCCTATGAATGCCATTGTGGGCTTTACATCCCTGGCTCTCAGTCATATTGACGACAATGAAAAAACAGAGGAGTATCTTAAAAAGATAATGGTATCCGGAAATCATCTGCTCAGTCTCATTAACGATATTCTGGATATGAGCCGTATCGAAAGCGGTAAAATGCATATTGAAGAGGCTCCCTGCAGCATTCCGGAGATCGTTCAGGGGATTCAGAATATTTTGCAGGAGGACATCAACGCCAAGCAGCAGGAGCTTATCATCGAAACTGTGGATATTACCGACGAATACATTTTCTGCGACAAGCTGCGTCTTAATCAGGTGCTGCTGAATCTGCTGAATAATTCTGTCAAGTATACGAACAGCGGCGGAAAGATAACCCTGCGCGTGTCTGAAAACCGGGGTACGTCCGAAGACCGTGCAATTTATGAATTCCTTGTAAAGGATACAGGCATAGGAATGAGCGGGGAGTTCCTGAAGCACATTTTCGAGCCCTTTGAGCGTGAGAGAAATTCCACAATAAGCGGCATACAGGGTACGGGTCTGGGTATGGCTATCACGAAAAATATCGTTGACCTGATGAACGGTACCATTGAAGTCACAAGTGAGGAGGGCGTGGGTACCGAGTGTGTAGTCAGATTTGTATTCAGGCTCAACAAGGGAAAGACTGATTCAGAACCCGAGGAAAAGAAAACAGCAGACAAGATCCGTACAGGACGCATCCTTCTTGCAGAGGACAACGAGCTGAATCAGGAGATCGCAACGGTTATCTTAGAGGAAGCAGGCTTTGAAGTTGAGGTGGCGGACAACGGTCAGATAGCGGTAGAAAAGCTTAAAGCTTCCGAGCCGGGATATTACCGCATCATCCTCATGGATATCCAGATGCCTGTCATGAACGGATATGAAGCCTCCAGCACTATACGCAGTCTTGACAATAAGGAGCTTGCATCCATACCTATCATTGCTATGACAGCAAATGCTTTCGAGGAGGATAAGCAGGAGGCTCTCAAAAACGGAATGAACGGACATATTGCAAAGCCTATTGACGTGAAGGTACTGTTTGACACGCTGGATAAGCTGCTGTCCTGATCTTAAAGTCAGTATGCCCGCGGGGGGCTTCCCCGCTAAAATATGATAAGGGCGTTCCGGTCAAACGGGGCGTCCGGAAACGAAAGGCGGTTTTTGATATGGGAAAAAACAAATACGAGGGTACACAGACAGAAAAAAACCTGCAGGCAGCATTTGCAGGAGAGTCTCAGGCAAGGAACAAGTATACATACTTTGCTTCAAAGGCTAAGAAGGAGGGCTTTGAGCAGATCTCTGCCCTGTTCCTTAAAACAGCTGACAACGAAAAGGAACACGCTAAAATGTGGTTCAAGGAGCTGGATGGCATAGGCACCACTGCGGAAAATCTTGCAGCAGCTGCTGACGGCGAAAACTACGAGTGGACAGATATGTACGAGGGCTTCGCAAAGACTGCCGAGGCGGAGGGCTTTGCCGAGCTTGCAGAGAAATTCCGTGCGGTTGGAGCTATCGAAAAGCACCATGAGGAGCGTTACCGTGCTCTGCTTCACAATGTTGAAGCTCAGGAGGTATTCGCAAAGAGCGAGGTCAAGGTCTGGGAGTGCCGTAACTGCGGTCATATCATCGTTGGCACAAAGGCTCCCGAGAAATGTCCCGTATGCGCTCATCCTCAGAGCTACTTTGAGATCAGCGCAGAAAATTATTGATAACAGCATTGTAAAAATAATAAATCGGAGTCGTCATAAGGCGGCTCCGATTTTTTGTTCATTTGAGTATTCAGGACATAGATCCGCCTATCAGCGGTCCGAGGAATATTATTTCCGCAAGTATATTTACCGTACAAAACAAAAGCATATACAAAATATAACGTCTGAAAGGGGGGGATTCAAATCTGCCAAGACTCTGCATCCCTACAAATCCAAGCAGGATGGCGGAAACAACCGCTGCAAAGACTGCGGCAAGTCCCGGGACTATGTGGACAAAGCTCAGCACTCCTGCCGCTGCAATAAGCATGGAGGACGGCAGAAATGCGGTGACTGTCATATTTGCCGCAGCAAAAAAGCCGGTTCTCCTTTTTGATATAGTCATCATAGCTGAAATAATGAGCATTGAAGCGATAAAGCTTACCAAGGCGCAGAGAAATTCCGCTCCGAATATTTTTAACGGGGACAAGCCCAGATCATTTAATTCTTTTGCATATTCACTGTAGTCTGCTTTGATTCCGAAAAGGGTGACTAACGCATAGCTGCCTCTTCTGAGCATTGCTGTTATGCCGAAGGATACCATTGCCGATTCAAGCACTGTAAGTATCAGCCACAGGATATCGGTGCGGTATGCATTTTCCGACACCTGCTGTACGGGAGATACTGTCACTCCCTTTATGGTATCGATGACCTCAGAGACCATAGGATCGTTTCTGAGCGCTTCTGCTGCGTGCTTTGCCCCTTCTATGATGGCTTTGCTGTCCGGAAGAGGTGAGGATGATGCATTGTTGTTTCCGGAAGTCTCTGTGCAGCTGCAGACCTCTCCGTCCCTCAGCTCCCTGCCGCATCTGCTGCAAAACATTTCAATACCCCTTTCCATTATGCCGCTATTCAAAATTATACACTCCGTAGCATAAATTGTCAACATATCAGGGGGAAAAATCTCAGATAATAGTCTGCATCCATTTATTTACTTAATTTATTTTTCGTTTTGACAAATATTTCTGTAAAAATGTGCCATAATATATTCTGCAAGGTCAAAAAGGAAAGGAATAAAAAATTATGTATGATCCGGACAGCTTTACAAAAAAGGCAGGAAGCGTCATAAACAAGGCTTATCTTCATGCAGGACATCTGGGACACACCTATATGGGAAGCGAGCATCTTCTGCTTGCCCTTGTGGGAGAGCCGGGAAGCGCATCGGCGGGTATCTTCAAAGCCTGCGGCATAAAGGAAGAAAGCGTCCTTATGCGTATAAACGTGATAGTGGGCAGAGGGGAGCCCTGCGTGACTCCGCGGGATTCCGTGACCCCCTCGGCAAGAAGGATAATCGACAGCGCAGTTATGATCTCCTCGGACAGCGGGTGCAGACTTGCGGGAACAGAGCATCTTCTGCTGGCGCTTCTGCGGGAGCGCAGCTGCACGGCTGTCCGCATAATAGAGGATATCGGCGGGAATGTTGCGGGACTTTCAAATGCCTGCGCAGCCTCATCGGCGGAGGTACACATCAGCACTGCAAAGACTCCCACACTTATGAAATACGGCAGAGACCTGACCCGTGCGGCAAAGGAGAAAAAGTTCGACCCCGTATTCTGCCGTGACCGTGAGATCGAACGCACCCTGCAGATACTCTCCCGCCGCACGAAAAACAACCCCTGTCTTGTGGGAGAGGCGGGGGTTGGAAAAACCGCTGTCGCCGAGGGAATTGCGGTTATGATAGCAGAGGGGAACGTCCCTGAAAATATACGTGGGAAGCAGCTTGTGTCCCTGAGCCTGACCTCCATGCTTGCGGGAGCAAAATACCGTGGCGACTTCGAGGAACGCATAAAGCAGTGTATTGATGAGGTAGTGATCGCGGGGAATATCATCCTCTTTATTGACGAGCTGCACACTATCGTTGGAGCAGGTGCTGCCGAGGGAGCAATAGACGCCGCAAATATCCTGAAGCCCCGTCTTGCAAGAGGGGAGCTGCAGATAATCGGAGCCACCACTACAGAGGAGTTCAGGAAATTCATTGAAAAGGACAGCGCTCTTGAACGGCGTTTCCAGCAGGTATTCATAAAAGAGCCTGACGAAGCGGAGGCTTTGCAGATAATCAACGGACTGAAACACTGCTACGAGAATTTTCACAGGGTAACTATCACCGACGAGGCTGTAAAAGCAGCGGTGACAATGTCGGTAAGGTATCTTCCCGAAAGGCATCTTCCGGACAAGGCTATAGACCTTATCGACGAGGCGTCCTCACGTGAGAGGATGAAAGCGGCGGAGTCCCCGAAAACACTGAACGAGCTTGCGGAAAGCCTGCGCAGGATGCTTGAAAAGCAGACGGAAAGCCGTGTGGGAAGCAGGAAACGTGATGAGCCTTCCGGCTTTGACTGGGAGAAGCCTGTGTCCGTCACAGAGGACAGCATCGCAGAGGTAGTGTCCATCGCCACGGGGATACCGGTCACACGCATCACAGAGAGCGAGAGCAGACGTCTGCTGGAGCTTGAATCGGAGCTGAAAAAGCGTGTCATCGGTCAGGACGAGGCAGTGGCTGCGGTGGCGGACGCAATGAGAAGAAGCAGAGCAGGTCTTAAGGATCCGTCACGACCTATGGGGTGCTTTTTGTTCACGGGACCCTCGGGAGCAGGCAAGACGGAGCTTTCCAAAGCGCTTGCGGAGTGTCTTTTCGGCACGGAGGAAGCCCTTATCCGCTTTGATATGTCCGAATATATGGAGAAGCACAGCGTCAGCAAGCTGATAGGAGCGCCTCCTGGCTATGTGGGCTGCGAGGAGGGGGGACAGCTCACCGAAAGGGTCAGGAAGAAGCCCTACAGCGTGGTGCTCTTTGACGAGATAGAAAAGGCTCACAGTGATATAAGCAGCATCCTGCTCCAGATATTTGAGGATGGTATACTCACCGACAATACAGGCAGACGGGTAAGCTTCCGCAGTACGGTCATCATCCTGACCTCAAACGTGGGGGCGGAGCTTATTACGGAGAAAAATTCTCTTG
Source organism: Oscillospiraceae bacterium (assembly GCA_022508825.1). Lineage (GTDB taxonomy): Bacteria > Bacillota > Clostridia > Oscillospirales > Ruminococcaceae > RGIG8773. Next base: position 8,458 of record JAFLUI010000042.1, on the reverse strand, counting down.
GCTTTGCAGCGTCGGAGGGGGACAAAAATGTCCGGAACGATGTTATAAAGGCAGTACGGAACAGGTTTCGTCCAGAGCTTGTGGGCAGACTGGACGAGCTTATCGTGTTCAACAGACTGGGGACGCCTGAGCTTGGCGCCATTGCAAGAAAGCTTTTAGAGGGTCTGCGGAAGCGTGCGGAGGCTATGGAGATCGCGGTGGAGTTCAGTGACGCGGCGATAGAGTCCCTTGCAAATGAAAGCTCCGACCGTTACGGTGCAAGAAAGCTGCGGAGGAACATCACCTCGGCGGTGGAAAGTCTGCTGTCGAAAAATATCCTTGACGGTACTGTAAAGCGGGGAGACAGGGCGACGGTCATGTCCGACGGGGGAAAAATTTATTTGAAGGTATCACAGCCTGAGGCAAGCAGCGGCTGAGATGAAGTAAATTTGATACGCAAACTACGCCGCCCCCTTGATAGGGGGCTAAATCGTACTAAATCATTAGTGCTTTCTAACCTTGGGGGTAGATAATCGTGCAGGGCGCCGCCTTGCTTGTTAAAAAAAACGTAACAAACATATACTTGATTTTGAAAAATAAAATGGTTATAATTAACTTATCACTTTTATTTTCAGGAGGAAGTTATATGAAAAAGTTTATCTGCTCTATCTGCGGCTATGTTTACGAGGCTGAAAGCCTTCCCGATGACTTCAAATGTCCCCAGTGTAAGGCTCCCGCTTCAAAGTTCAACGAAGCAGGCGGCGAGAAGCTCAGCTGGGCTTGCCAGCACATTGTAGGCATCGGCAAGGAGGGCGCTGACCAGGAGATCATAGAGGGTCTTAACCAGAACTTCATGGGCGAGTGCACAGAGGTTGGTATGTATCTTGCAATGGCAAGAGTAGCTCACAGAGAGGGCTATCCCGAGATCGGTATGTACTATGAGAAGGCAGCTTACGAGGAAGCAGAGCACGCTGCTAAGTTTGCAGAGCTCCTTGGCGATGTTGTAAGCTCTTCCACAAAGGAAAATCTCCAGAAGAGAGTTATGGCTGAGAACGGTGCCTGCGAGGGCAAGCTGAAGCTGGCTTCCAAGGCTAAGCAGATGAACCTTGACGCTATCCATGACACTGTACACGAGATGGCTAAGGACGAGGCGCGCCACGGCTGTGCTTTCGAGGGTCTGCTCAAGAGATACTTTGGTTAATAGAAAACCGCGGTTTAAAGCTGTCAAGAGGTCTGTTCCAATTTCGGGACAGACTTCTTTATACAGCACAGATATATCATCCTGCACCAAACGGAATCCATGAAAATCGGGGGCGATAGGATATGACATATGATCTTCCGGAAAGAGTCCTGAAAGATATTACAGCATTGGCTGAAAAGCATGGTGTCCGCAAGATTATTTTATTTGGTTCACGTGCAAGAGGGACAAACACAGAGCGGAGCGATATTGATATTGCAGTAAGCGGCGGTGACTTTGACGCATTTTATTGGAGCATAAAAGAGGATGTTTACTCTCTGCTGACCTTTGATATAGTTGATGTTGATTCGGGAATATCTGAGGAATTGGAAAAAGAAATTGAGCGGGACGGTGTAGTTATATATGAAAAAGCTTGACAATTTTGGAAATTGCCTGAATGTGCTGAAAAGTGCCGATTTTGAACTTGCAGGCGATAACGACATATACAGAATGGGAGTGATCGGACAATTCAACCTTACCTTTGAGCTTGCGTGGAAAGCATTGCAGGCGGTTTTAAGAGCGCATGGTGCTGAGGGGGCTGAAACAGGCTCGCCAAAAGAGATATTACAGCTTGGATATAAGCTGGGGTTTGTGGACGATCCTGAGGTCTGGCTTCTTATGTTAAAAAGACGCAATATCGGGACTCATCTTTATAATGAAGATGAGGCAGATGAAACTGTTCTGCTTATCCGTGACAGCTTTATTCCTGCTTTTACTGTTTTAGAGAAAACTTTGAGATGTAAGCTTGATGGTATAGATGGTGAGTGAAAATGAGATCAATAGGGTCGTCCTATATCAGGAACGACCCTATTTTTATATCCTGCTGTTATACATCCTTTTTGATGCTTGAGATCAGAGCGTCCATGCTCTCTTGTATATCATCGGGAAGTGTGCGCCAGAGACTGATATGCCTGGTTTCCTTTTCTGTAAGGATGACCGCATTCAGCTTGGCGTTTTTTTCTTTTATTTCCGAGTTGCCAATTAAGTAATCTACTGTGACGTTGAAAATGTCGGCTATTTTTATTAAAGTGGCTATATCAGGCTCACTGGGAGTTTTTTCGTATTTGAAAATATTCTGCTGTGTTGTATTAAGCATCTCTGCCAGTTTTTGCTGTGATAAGCCTTTTTCCGACCTTAACAACTGTAAGTTTTTAATCATGTTCCTGCCCCCATGCTTTTTATAACCCTATTTTAACAGATAAAAGCTATAATATAAAATGCGAGATACTTGTTGACAACAACGATTTGTTGTGATATAATACAACTATACGGCGTTGTAATAAAATAGTACATTATGTAAAAGGAAGTGTATTTATGTCGTTAGAGCAGATCATCAAATACGAAGGTGACAATACAACCTTTATTTGGAAGCACCCATGCGAGGATTTTAACACAGGAAGTCAGTTGATCGTCCACGAATCACAGGAAGCAATTTTCTTTCTTAACGGACAGGCTCTTGACCTGTTTGGAGCAGGTCGGCACACGCTTGAAACGCAAAATATCCCAATAATAAGGTCATTGCTGAATATACCGACAGGCGGGCAAACACCTTTTCACTGCGAGGTGTATTTTATCAACAAAACAGAACAGATGGCTATACGGTGGGGGACAGACAGCAAGGTACAGTATGTCGATCCGACTTATGGTTTCCCGCTTTCAATCGGCGCAAATGGTGAGATGTCCTTATCTGTTGACGATTCCCGCAAACTGCTCATAACCCTGTTAGGCACAGAAAAGATACTTTCCAGAGAACGTCTGACAAGCTATTTCAGGGCTTTTCTTATGACAAGAGTTAAGACCTATATTGCACAGACAATGAAAAGCAAGAGCATTAACATTTTTGAGATAGACGAAAACCTTGAAATATTCTCACAGGAGATCAAGGAAAAGCTAAAGCCCGATTTTCTTGAATATGGCGTAGCGCTTCAAAACTTTTTTGTAACAGGAATAGTAAAGCCGGACGGAAACCCTCAATATGAAAAATTCAAGGAACTGCATTTCAGACAGTATGCAGATATTGCAGAAGCACAGCTTGAACAGCGTGTGGGTATAATCGAACAGCAGACAAAAGCACAGCAGATGATAATTGAATCTCAGGCTCTTGCACAGAAAAGACAGCAGGAGGGTTATACATATCAACAGGAGCGGGGCTTTGATGTTGCGGAACTCACAGCCCAGAATGAAGCTGTCGGACAATTTTCCAATCTTGGTATAGGTCTTGGAACTATGGCAAGCGTGGGCGGAGCAGTGGGGGGAATGGTCGGCGGAGCATTAAACCAAGCTTTCGACAGTATAAATTCCCCGAATAATGGAGCGGGTCAGCAGCAGCCCCAGACACATCCCCATAAATTTTGTGATAACTGCGGAACAGAATTGCCCCTTGATTCTGCTTTCTGCGATAACTGCGGTACGCCCCAGACAGCCCCGAATGTGTGTCCGCAGTGCGGTTTGGAGTTTACCCGCTCAGGCAAGTTCTGTCCTAAATGCGGGTACAAAAGGGAGGTGACACAATGAAAAATAAATCTCCCTATATTATAGCCGCCATACTTTTTGTAATGGTAAGCATTATTGTTTTTGTTATCCCCACGGAAAAAACGGCAGGCTTTGGGATAGTATATGCTTTTACTGTTGCTGCCTTTGCAGTCCAGATCATAATATGGCGAATGTCTTTTGAGAAAAAGCAGGATCTCAAAAGCAAGATATTAGGCGTTTCTACTGTTTATGTCAGCACGGTTTATCTTGTTGCACAGCTTATTGTATTAGCAGTGTTTACTTTTGTCCCCTCAATAAAAACGTGGATAGCAGTCATATTGTGTGTATTGATTTCAGGAATATCCGCTATTCTTATGATCTCCACAAGTGCGGGAACAGAGATTATTTCCGAGGTTGAAGTCAAGGCTGCGAAAAAAAGGCAGTTTATCAAAAATCTGCAAATTGATGTTGAAATGCTTGCAGAAACGGAAAGCAATGCAGAGATCAAGGATATGCTGAAAAAGTTAGCAGAAAAGGTGCGGTTTAGCGATCCTATGAGTGATGGTTCTCTTGAAGATTTGGAAAATCAGATTTCGGAGCGGGTAAACGACCTTGAAAACAGCGGCGATAAATTAAATGCTATCCAAGAGATAGAAACAATGCTTATTAAGCGGAACAAAAAGGTTAAGGCTTTGAAAGGGTGATGTTATTATGGCAAATAAATGGTATGGGTTTTTAATGGAATTTACAAAAGGTACAACCCCTTGCAGGGAACATCTTGTAAAAAGATATTCTGAAGAAATGCTTTTAGAAGCACTTAAAAACAAATACATTGAAGAGTGTAAAAACAACAAAAGCAATGACATTAAATACCGCATTACAGACCTTGGCAAAAAAGTACGTGATGAATAAAGGAAGGAGTAATGATTTATGAAACAATTAACTTGTGAAATGTGCGGAAGCACAGACCTGCTCAAACAGGAGGGCGTTTTTGTCTGCCAGACCTGCGGAACAAAGTATTCCGTAGAAGAAGCAAAAAGGATGATGATTGAGGGAACTGTTGAAGTTACAGGAACAGTAAAGGTAGATAATGCAAACAAAATACAAAATATGCTTATCAATGCCAAAAGATCTTTTGATGATGGAAAGTACAGTCAAGCGCAAGATTTATACAGTCAAATTTTAAATGAAGATCCCAATAATGCAAAAGCTATACTTTATGAGGGGTTATCGATCGGGTGGCAAGGAAACACCGTAAACTACACAATGGATAATGCAGGAAATGCTGCAAAACGAGCATTGGATATTGCTTACAAACAGGAGGAAAATCATCAGGTATTTGAAATGTTTGTATTAGAAACACTTACTGGAATTTCATTTCTTGGAACTGCTCTTTTCGATTTGTGTATGAAAAAAGTAAGGGAAACAAATGAAAATTTTTCAGCAAAAACTAAAGCACTTACCCAAAAATTAAAAGATATGGAAAGCTTTGATAATGACATGATAGGTAGATATGGAATTGGTGCCAGCAACTCTAATTTAAGAATCAGACAAGTTCAGCAAATGCAGCAGCAACTTAAAACAGATGAGGCTAATACCAAGCTAACAATGCTTAAATACTCTAAATTAGGAGAAAATACTGTTTCAATCGTATATGATGTTTTTGAAAAGGCAGTCGATATGATATCTGATGTTAGTAAATATCATGCTCAGACGTATGATATAATAAAAACACTGATATCTAAATATGGGGATAAATTTAATGGCGGTGCTCTTCTTACCAAGATTAATAAAATGGTTACACAGTTAGATGGATATTACAAAAAAGTTGCAGAAATTGCTATTGAAAAATATTGGGAAGAACACGCCGAAGAAAAGCAACAGCTTGATGCTGAAAAAAGTGCAATTATGGAAGAAATTAATCAGCTAAAGTCACAGTTAGAACCTTTTGAAAGGGAGATATCTGATTATCGCAGAAAACGTGAAAAAGACGTTCCCTCCAAGGCAGAAAAAGATACTGTTCTTAATGAAATTAACAGGCTAAGAAATGAAATCAATGGACTTGGAATTTTCAAAGGCAAAGAGAAAAAAGCATTGCAGGAGCAGGTCAATGAACTAAATGCAAGAATATCCTCTATCAATGTTGCCATTGAAAATGAAGAAAAAGAGCAAATAAAAGTCTGCAATGATAAAATCAGCGAGGTTGAAGAACGTATGAAGCCTATAAAAGATGACATAAATAAATTACAGACCCGACTTGCGGAAATTGATTATGAATTGACAAAAGACAGGAGCGATGAGGTACCCGAGGACAGAAGTGCAGAGACTGCCGAAGTTTCACAAAATTAAAATGTCTCCATATATGGATATCATGTAAAAAATTCCCGCAGAGCCGCTTTTAACAGTGTCCCTGCGGATTTTTTATACCTCCATGATTTTTGTGTAATCATTATAATTATTGAATAAAAATTCTGTCCTTATTTTACAAAATATCAAATATTAAAATCTTTTTGTAAAATATACTTGACATACTGTAAAATATATGCTATCCTGTAATTACGGAAGGGAGGAGACCCGGTGGCAAAAAATCTGAAATTGAAATCCGCACGGGCGGCAAAGGATATGTCCCAGCAGGCTCTTGCGGAGGCGGTGGGAGTGTCCCGCCAGACCATAAACGCTATCGAAAAGGGGGACTACAATCCCACGCTAAATCTTTGTATCGACATATGCAAGGCTCTGGGGAAAACTCTTGACGATATCTTTTGGGGCGACGGGGAAGGTTAATGAAAGGGAGAATTTTGTATGAGCGAAAAGAATAAAAATAATTCGCTGTATATTTATGACGAGGTTAGGCACGATGAAATGCAGAAAGCTTTAAGCTTTGAGCTGGAGCATAAATGTCTGCGCACATGGTACTTGCTGAACAGCATCTGGACGCTATGGGCAGCATTTATGGTTTTTATTGATGTACTTGACTTCTGGGCTCCGATAATAATTTTAGGCTACTATGTGATAATGCTTTTCTGTCAGGTGGTGTATGATATCCGTGCATCGGAAAAAGGGGTGCTCGATTCACTGTCACGATACCAGACAGGCATGAAAGGCTGGAGATATATCATTGCAATCTTTCAGATAATGATTCCGGCGAATGCGATCGGATCATATACAGCCGGAGGCTATGGCTATGAAGAAAGAGCTATGCACCCTGTATTTTTCATAGTATTTTTGGTGCTTTCATTTGCATATGACGTAATAAGCGTCATATGTGTATCACGGAATAAAAAAGTCATGGATAATTCGGCAGATGAAGATAGTGGGGAGGAATAACCATGAAAAAAGAAACAAAAGAATTTATAATAGGAAACAGCCATATATTTGACAGCACTGAACTTGACGAAAGACAAAAATCAGAGATGTATAAAATTACATTTCAGCTTTTTATCGGATTGTTTTATACGATGCTGTATTTGTCAATAATCGTATTTGCTTATGCAATATTTACAGCAAATACACCATTGATGGCTGCCGGTATAGCAACTATGGCACTCACAGAGTTTTTCATTGTGTTATATGCAGCAAAGACTTCCTCAAAGGGAATAATGAATCCGGATTTCGCTAAAAAGACAGCTCAACCCTCTTATGCGGTCATTTGCACAGCATCGGCAGTTTTGGTGTATTTTTCGATGATAACGAAAGTTACAGTGGTGAGCCGCACACTTGCACTGCTGTATATTCTTGAATATGTCATTGAAAACTTTCTGCTGTTTTATTTTGCAAGACGAAATTTCAAAGTCCTTGAAAATCAGCTTAAAGATGACGAGGACTGAATCCGAAAAATCTTTACACTTATTGCTCAAAACCACTTGAAATTGCCCCGGAAATATTGTATAATAAGTATATCATAGATTTTGGGAGAGTAAGAACAAATTCTAAGTTACATATCTCCCGCGAAAGGAATGTTTATTATGTCAAGACTCGTTTCCGCAAAAGATATGCTGAACAAGGCTCGTGACGGCAAATACGCTGTAGGTCAGTTCAACATCAACAATCTGGAATGGACAAAGGCTATCCTGCTTACCGCTGAGGAGCTTAAGTCTCCCGTAATTCTCGGCGTTTCCGAGGGCGCAGGAAAGTATATGTGCGGCTATAAGACCGTTGTCGGTATGGTAGAGGGCATGATGGAGGAGCTTAACATCACAGTTCCCGTTGCGCTTCACCTTGACCATGGCTCATTTGAGGGCGCAAAGGCTTGTATCAATGCAGGATTTTCTTCCGTAATGTTCGACGGCTCACACTATCCTATCGAGGAGAACATCGCTAAGACCACAGCTCTTGTAAACGCTTGTGACGTTCTGGGACTGTCTCTCGAAGCAGAGGTAGGCTCTATCGGAGGCGAAGAGGACGGCGTTGTAGGTGCAGGCGAGTGCGCAGACCCCAACGAGTGCAAGCAGATCGCAGACCTGGGCGTAACAATGCTGGCTGCAGGTATCGGAAACATCCACGGCAAGTATCCCGAGAACTGGGCAGGACTGTCCTTTGACACACTTGCTGCTGTCAAGGAGAAGGTAGGAGATATGCCTCTGGTACTTCACGGCGGAACAGGTATCCCCGAGGATATGATAAAGAAGGCAATTTCTCTTGGAGTTGCAAAGATCAACGTAAATACAGAGTGTCAGCTTTCCTTTGCTGATGCTACAAGAAAGTATATCGAGGCTGGCAAGGATCAGCAGGGCAAGGGCTTCGACCCCAGAAAGCTTCTGGCTCCCGGCT
>JAFLUI010000041.1 GCA_022508825.1 Oscillospiraceae bacterium | reverse complement strand
GCGGTCGTGTTCGCCGCCCCTCGAAACGCTGTCGCGTTTCTCACCCCACTCTCCGCTTTTTTGAAAAGGGGAGTTTCGCCGTCTGCGGACGGCGACAAGGGGCGCTGCCCCTTGACCCTGCCAAAGGAGCACAGCCCCTTTGGAAACCCATTATTTTTTCCATTCATTATGGATCTTTTCCCATTTTTTATCTCTTGACTTTATTATTATGGAAATGTCCTCGTCGGTAAGATGCTTGAACCGTCCCTGCTTTTTAAGGTAAGCAGAAACATCTGTGAATTCCTTTGGGTCACGGTTCAAAATAAAATCCCCGTTCTCGTACTCCGCAAGATACCAGAGACCGCAGTCCACGATCTCCTTTGCCGCTTCCACTGTGTCGCTGACCGGTATCCCCCAGCCTGTAGGACAAGGTGCTATCACATGGATATACTTCGTCCCCTTTATCTCAGAGGCTTTTTTCACCTTGTTAAGGAAGTCGTTCATATACCCCACCGTGGCAGTGGCAGCGTAGGGGATGTCATGTGCGGCGGCTATCTCAAACATATTTTTCTTGGGACGGATATTTCCGCGGATGTTCTTTCCGGCGGGAGTAGTGGTGGTCTTTGCGCCGAAGGGTGTCAGACCGCTTTTCTGGATACCGGTGTTCATGTATGCTTCGTTGTCGTAGCAGATGTAAATGATGTTGTCGTTCCTGTCTATTGCTCCCGAAAGAGCCTGTATGCCGATGTCAGCAGTTCCGCCGTCTCCTGCAAAGCCCACTGCTGTGAAATCCTTTATCCCTCTTGCACGGAAGCCCGCTTCGATGCCCGTAAGCATGGAGGCAGTCCCTGCAAAGGTGGAGATGATCGCATTATTTCCGAAGCAGAGCTGGGGAAAGTTAAATCCCACCGCGGACATACATCCTGCGGGCAGAACAGCCACTGCATTTTTTCCGAGGACTTTCAGTGCGTTCCTCACTGCAAGGCTTCCTCCGCAGCCTGCGCAGGCTTTGTGTCCGTAGAAAAATTCCTCTGTACAAAGATCCTTTGCCGTAATACTCATTTCTGATCCGCCTCGATTCCGATAAATTTTACCTTCTCTGACGACCCGGTCTGCATGGTCTCATAAATATTTTCAATATCCCCTGCAGAGATGTTTCGTCCGCCAAGACCTCCTATAAAATTATATACAGGAAGTAATATTCCGTTTTTGAACAACGCGGAGTTTACATTAGTATAGACCGTACCCTCACTTCCGAAGGAGATATCCTTTTCAAGGACGGCGGCAGCTTTTGCATTTTTTAACGCCTCTGCAAGCTCCTCTGCGGGGAAGGGTCTCATATAGCGGATACGGACAACTCCCGCCTTTTTGCCTTCACTGCGGAGCTTGTCTGCAGTCTCCCGACAGAGTCCTGCAATGCTTCCCAGAGTGATGAGAACATAGTCTGCGTCCTCGGTAAGATAGGTCTCGATAAGTCCCGTATATTTTCTGCCGAATATCTCTGCGAATTTTTTCTCCGCCTCGTCAATGACGGGAACAGCGTCCAGCATTGCCCTGTGCTCCTTGTATTTGAAAATGTAGTTATGCTCGGGACCTGCGGAGAATGCCATGTTCTTGGGAGAATCAAGGTCTAATTTATTTTCCGTCTGATACGGGGGGAGGTATTTTTCTGCGAGGGAGACGTCCGGGACGTCCACTTCTTCATATGTATGGGTGACGATAAATCCGTCCAGATTTACCATAAAAGGCGTGGAGACCCTTTCATTTTCCGCAATATAGTAGCTCATGAGAGCAAGATCAAGGCTTTCCTGAGCGTTTTCTGCATACGCCTGTATCCAGCCGCTGTCAAGGAGGGAAAGACTGTCCCGCTGGTCGCCGTAGATATTCCATGGCAGAGCGGTGGAACGGTTGGCGTTCATCATTACGATGGGGAAGCGTCCCCCCGATGCATATGTAAGACACTCCGCCATATAGAGAAGTCCCTGTGAAGATGTGGCAGTAAACGCACGGACTCCCGCCGCGCTTGCGCCCATAGCGCAGGAAAGGGCGGAGTGCTCCGACTCAACGTGGATAAACTCAGACTTAAGGCTGCCGTCCTCCACCATTTCGGACAGTCTCTCCACCACGATAGTCTGGGGAGTTATAGGATATGCGGATATCACATCCGGCTTTGCAAGACGGATGCCCTCCGCAAAGGCTTCGTCCCCGGAAAGAAATCTCTTGGACATTATCTTTCATCCTCCATTCCGATAGCCTGAATTTTGCATATCTTTGAGCATATCCCGCAGCCCTTGCAGAAATCGTAGTCTATTTCCGCCTTTCCGTCCCTGATCGAAATTACCCCGTCGGGACAGTACAGATAGCACTGACTACATCCTGTACATTTTTCTTTGTTTATAACAGGACGTATGCTTCTCCAGCCGCTGTTTTTTGTCACCAGATAACCTGCTTCAAAGGCGGTGTTTTCAGGGATATCCTCAAATCCGAAGGTCTTTTTCTCTCTTATGTACGGTGTCATTTCAATGCCCCCTCTATTGCCCTGCCGATGGCGAGCTTATTTTTCTCCCGTATCCTTTCGGGCATATAATTGTCCACGGCAAAATTTATCTCCTCTGCAGAGACCGTCCCCGAGACCGCTGACAAGGTACCAAGCATTACAGTGTTTGCTGTGGGCAGCTTAAGCTCCGCAGCAAGAGCGTTCCCGTCAAAGGCGATGATATTTTCTCCGGTGCTGGTCTTTGAATTGATAAGAATTTTTCCGCCCTCTTTCAGAAGTGAACACAGTCCGTCGTTATAAAGAGTCTCGTCCAGAATTATGATATAGTCGGCTTTTTCCGTTTCGCTTCTGTCAAGGATGGGCTTGCCGTCAAGCTTTGTAAAGGCTCTCACGGGAGCGCCTCTCCGTTCGGGACCGAAGGACGGAAACGCCAGAGCGTGGAAGTCCTCACCCTTTGCAGCATAAGCCGCTCCTAAAAGCTTAGCGGCGGTAAACGCTCCCTGACCGCCTCTGCCGAGCCATAATATCTCAGTCATTTTACCTATCTCCCTTCTTGTGAAGCTTAAGGCTGCACCTCACAAATGCGCCGACTGTGTCATGACTGCACAATGTGCGGTCTTGCCTTAAACCTATCATTCATATAGGCATTATTGAAATTATATCATACTATGAAATAGTTGTCAATATGTTTTATGAAAATCCCCCGCAAATTCCGGCAGAAACAGAAAAACGCTCAATTTTTTCAGAAGCTCTTGACATTTGCTGCAGCTTGTAGTAATTATATATTATACTATGCCGTAATTATTTCAGAAAAATTTTCTTTCACGCCCTAACCAAATGAAAATTTCTGCACTATACAGACAGAAGCTTCTAAGATCAGGGAAAGGAGAGTCTGATATGAATATCCATGAACGCCGTGAAAAGGTAGCACAGATGTCGAAGTCTATCTTTCAGTACTGTCTGTCGCGCACAAGCTCCTGGCAGGAGTCGGAGGACTTGTCACAGGAGATAATGCTGACGCTCTGCAGGAGCATTGAAAACCTGCGGGACGAAAAAGCATTCTATGCCTTTGTATGGCGCACCGCCGACAATATCTTAAAGGGCTGGTACCGCGATAAGGACAAGCGCATTGCTGTCGGACTTGACGATACAGTGTCCGACGGCAGCTGGGAAGCTCTTGAAGAGCAGGCAGAGGAAAGCGAACAGCTGCAGCTCATGACCCGCGAGCTTTCGCTGCTGAGCTCAGGCTACCGACGCGTTATGGTGGCGTACTATATCGACGGACTTTCGGTAAAGGACATTGCGGCTCGCTTTTCTCTTACGCAAAGTATGGTAAAATACCTGTTGTTCCAATCAAGGAAACGTGTCAAGGAGGGCATTACAATGGAAAGAACTTTCGGAGAATACAGCTACAACCCCGTTAAACTGGACTTGCGCTGGCTGACTGCGCCGGTCAGAGATTATACCGGACTGCATTTTTCAAACATTCAGCAGAATATCCTTATGGCGTGCTATTACGACAAGCAGAACGAGGAGCAGCTCAGCCTGCAGCTGGGTATGCCTACCGCATATCTGGAGGACGAGCTGAAAAATCTTCTGGAGTATGAGCTGCTTACGGAAAAGAACGGCTTTTATCTGACAAATGTGATGATAAACACAAAGCGTGCCATGACAGAGCGCTTTCAGGCGAAGGCAGATCTGTTAAAGGAAGCTGCAGGGAAGATCAGGGCTTTCTTTGAAGAGAATGAGGAAAGGATACGCTCTGCAGGCTTCTATGGCAGTGATATGTCCGTAAACTCCCTCAGATGGCTGGTGCTGTCAAGGACAATGAGAATGTTCTATGAGAAGCTGGACGGTGAGCTGTATAAGGACTTTCCCGACCCCGAGACCTGTCCCTGCGCACGTTTATTTCTTATAGAGCAGGAGGAAGCTCCGGTGGGTGATAACTACGACCCGCTGATGATGTTTCAGGCGACCGACCACGGTCAGATCATGTATTACTGGATCCGGTTCAATTCACCGAGATTCTGCAGGCTCAGTGATGTACAGGCAAATGTTCTGACCATGCTGCCTTCCGCTCAGCCGGAGACGGAGAATGATAAAATGACCTGCACAGAGCTTATTGACATGGGATGTGCTGTCAGGACAGCGGATGGTATAAAGCCCAATTACCCTCACTTTACATCCGACAGCTTCAGACAGCTTTGCGGGATGCTCGAGCCGCTTGCACAGGAGCTTTTCCTTGGAGCGCTTGACAGGGCAGATCTCACTAAAAAGATAACGTCCGAGCATACTCCCGAGCGTTTTCAGCCATATCTTGAAAAGACAGGCACGCAGATGGGTGAAGAGATGAGCGATATCACCCGTCTGCTTGTGGAGGACAGCTGGCTCGTGCCATGGACGGGAATGAACCCCACGAATATCATCATTACAAAATAGGCTTTTCCCCTGATGATGCCATATATAAAAAGGGAGGACTTTATAAACAGAGTCCTCCCTTTATGCTGCAATTATAACATTCTTGCCATTGCGCTTTCCCACATACAGCCGCTTGTCTACCACAGAGATAAGCGATTCTATCCCGATATGCGAGTGAGTACGCGCTGCTGTTGCCGCCGGTGTGATGACCTCCAGCTCCGCCGTTTCAAAGGTATGGGTCATCTCCTCGCTTCCCGCAAAGCCGAAGGTCATAGTCACCCTGACGGGCTGATTTTCGTGGACGATATCAAGTGAGCATATCTCAGACTTTATCCTCTCGAGACGCTCAAAGCACTCGACCCGGGTTCCTCGCATAACAATGAGCATTTCCTCACCGCCCCAGCGGCACGCGATATCTGCCTCGGTCATATTGCTCAGTATCACGTCCGCCACAGACTTGAGAACTATATCTCCGCAGTCGTGGCCGTAGGTGTCGTTGATCTTCTTGAAATCATCAAGATCGCCTAAAACGATGCAGTAATGCTCGCGGCTGTTTTCAAGCTCGTCAAAGAATTTCCATATGCTGTGGCGGTTTGAAAGACCGGTCAGCGCATCGTGAGTAGCTATGTAGTTGAGCTTTTGGTTGGTCGCCCGGAGCTGTGCCATTGCTCTGGTTACCTCCGTATAAAAAGTGAATGTAAACAGCATCAGCGTTCCGAATGTAAATATGATATTGATGGTACGCAGGGTCATGATCTCGGCGCCTGTAAGCTCATGCATATGGGCTAAACTATACACAGAACCCACAGTCCCCGAAAATATTATCATAAAAGCAAGCGTAGCGATGGCAACAATGCTCATGATCCCGGCTGTCCGGAAAAAGACTTTTCTGCTGCAATATACGAACAAATAATATAACAGCACCGGCAATACCAGCAAGGGCAGCAGGAAAAATGCGGTATCCATCCCCTGCATGACGGTACACAGTACTGCATGGACAATTACCTCCGCATTAAACAGCACTACCCACGCCAATGCGTACTTCAGGCTTCTGGCTTTGATCGAAATAATGCCCAGAACCAGATAGAACAAAACGCTGAATATATTGAACATGGCAAGCAGCCACATCCTGAAGATCGAAAAGGTTATAAGATATGTAATATGCATCCCGCACGCAGCAAGGCTTGCAAAATAAAACTGGAAAACAGGCTCAGTGCCAAGCCTTGAACTATTGTCTTTCATAATAACAACCCCTGACAGCTGCCTGCCGTTGATTCCAATAAATGCCGGCAGCTTATTATTCCAAAATATCCTGTTATTATTTTAACATTTTTTGATATAAATTGCAAGGGCTTTTTCAAATTAATGGATTTACTGCCAGCAGCTCCTCCACCTGACTGCGCTTCTCATACAGAACACATCCGCCGGAATGATCGTCCGTCAGCAGACCGCCGTCCCGCAGAACCGTGAACAGCTTTGACCGCAGCGCCTCCCGCAGCGAGGTATCACGCACGTTTATATCGGAATAAGGCGAAAAGGGACAGGGCTCTGCTCCGCCGTGAGAGTTGATGTGGAAAAATCCTCTGCCTGCCGCAATGCAGCCGCCTGAGCTTTTCTCGTCCCCGGGGAAGGATACAAAAACCATCTCGTCATTATCCTGCCGAAGTCTGGCGATTCCTTCTTTCAGGACGGTGCGCTCTGCATCACCCGGTGCCAGCTCCCGGCTTTCCTCCGTGACAGGCACAAATTCCACATAGACCGCTAACTTGCATCCCCGGGAGGCAAGAGTATCAAGAAATTCAGCGGAAATGACCTCATTTACGTTCTGCGTTGTGACAGTTACAGAGACCCCGAACAGGATACCCTTCTCACAGAGAGTATCCATATTGGCGATCAGCTTTTCATAGACGCCTTTGCCCCGTCTTATATCGGTCTCTTCCTTTCCCCCCTCGATGCTCATAACGGGAATCAGATTGCGGCACCTGTCAAAGAGACGGAAATAATCATCGTCCATGTATGTACCGTTGGTAAAGATTGGGAATATGATGTTCTGCATCTTCCCCGCTGCTTCGATAATATCACGGCGCATCATAGGCTCCCCGCCTGCCAGCAGGATATAGCTGATACCGATCTCATCCGCCTCACGGAAGATGCGGAGCCATTCATCGCCTGTAAGCTGGCACACAGGCGCGGTGTCCACTGTAGCATGATTGCAGCGGGAGTAGCATCCTGCACAGTGAAGATTGCAGCTGCTGGTAATGCTTGCGATAAGAAAAGGAGGGATGTGCTCTCCTGCCTTTTCCGCCTCAGCCCGGATCTTTGATGCCTTTCTGCTTGCCGATGCGAATTTCACCATAAATGCGCTTTCCCTTGGGTCACGCAGAGTCGCTTTCAGTGAAGCGGCAACGATCTTTTCAACGCCGCCTGTCATATATGCCTGAATATCAAATTTCTCGTCCATCTATGATTCTCCTTTCCACAAAAACATTGTATCATATTAATTTGACCGCAATATGTCCGTCAGATGAACAGTTCTGCACAAAGTCCGGACACAGGATACTGCCCGCAAAGCAGACCTTTCAGGTCTGCTTGTAAACATTTTGTGAAGCCGGCAAAAACATCTTGACAAATATTATATTGAATGTTATAATACAAATGTTATATAACTAACGTAATAAAAAGAAGGTGAAACAATGCCGCCAAAAGCAAAAATAACAAAAGAAATGGTAATAAACGCAGGTTTCGATATCGTCCGGAAAGAGGGGCAGGAAAATCTGAACGTCCGCAGGATCGCCGCGGAGTTAGGCTGCTCCACCCAGCCGATAATGTATCACTACAAGACCGTGGACGAGCTGAAAGCGGATATCTATGCTGCCGCAGACGGTTTCCACACGGAATACATCATGAAGCCGGACAAAAAAGCGGACAACCCTATGCTTTCGATAGGACTGAACTATATCCGGTTTGCCCATGATGAGAAATTTCTGTTCCGTTTTCTTTTCCAGTCGGACAAGCTGCAGAGCGCGAATTTCAGAGATCTGCTTGAAGGCGAAGAAAAAGACTTCCTGCTGCAGCCGCTGTCTCAGCAGACCGGACTGACTCAGGAACAGGCAAGAACAGCCTTTGAAGCGCTGTTTATCTGCGCTCACGGTCTTGCAAGCCTGCTTGCGAATAACTCAATGGAATATGATGAGGAGCACTGCGCAAGGCTTCTGACAGGCACCTTTATGGGAATTGTGGGAGCTATTATGAAAGGAGAAGAAATATGAAGAAGTTATTCGATAAAAATGAGGTCACCTTTGCGGTGATCCTGATAGTTGTGTATGTGGTGGGTTCAAGCATTATGCAGGGTGTTTCCGAAAGTCTCGGACAGCAGTATCTTGCCGAAATGGTATTCCATATTGCTATGTCTGCCGCAGTGTTTGCGTTCATAAAGAAAAACGGTCTGATGAAATATCTGGGTCTCTGCCCTTCAGAAGTCCCCGCAGGAAAAATGCTGTTCTATATCCCGCTGCTTCTTCCTGCAGTAATGCCGGTATTCTTTGGTGTGGCTCTGAACTATTCACCTATGGAAACAGTTTTCCACACGGTAAGCATGATCGGCGTGGGATTTCTTGAAGAGATAATTTTCAGAGGCTTCCTGTTCAAGGGAATATGCAAAAGCAATGTGACAAGAGCTATCGTTATTTCCTCTGTGACATTTGCTATGGGACACATTGTCAATCTTCTGAACGGATATGATATTACTCAGCAGCTCATTCAGATAGTCTATGCTGTGGCTGTTGGATTTTTGCTGGTGTTTATTTTCCACAGGACGGGAAGTCTTATCATGTGCATTGTTTTCCACGCCCTGAACAACAGCCTGACCGCTTTTGCCGCGACAAATTGGGGAGAAGCTTCAGCCCTCAATATGATACTGCTGGCGGTACGTCTGGTCATCATGGCCGGCTACACGGTCTGCATAGTAAAGTTCATTCCCAAAAGAGCGGAATAACCGGACTTTCTATGACAGATCTGCTTTTCTGAATAAACATAACTATGGTCCCGGGACGATATCTTCCCGGGACCATTTTTGTATGTACTGTATATGCAGACCGCCGCTCAAAAACGGGGGGATTTTTCCCACGGACTTCAAAAGATATGGTATAATGATATTGCGAAGACAGAACGTCTGCAGCGGCGCAGGACTATCACGGCGCCAATATCACAAAATGTGTTCAGCAAAAGCTGAGGAAAGGAAAGAAAATGACAATGGAAAAAAAGAAACTGAAAATACTGAACGATATGCGGATATATCAGGAATATCAGGAGCCCGACAATCCGTTCTACGATGACTTCTTCGATGACAGTATGCCGAAAGAAGGGCGGGATGGCTTTATAAGCAACGATATCAGCAGGGCGGTAATGATTCTCGACTATGACACAGAAGAGCTTGCGGAGCCTATTTCCGCAAACGGAATGTTTCTTCTGTACGGATGTATCATTGATTTCCGCGACAGCATTTGCTGCTGGTACGACTCCGCCTGCAAAGATATGAGGGCTGCTGAAAATCACTGCGCCGATATTTTGAAAACCTTACACAGAGCTGTTCGTGACGGTCTGAGCGATTCTTTGTGCTGGATGGCGGTAAATGCTCTCCGGTGCAACTATGACAGGATAGATGATGACAAGCTGACTATAGAGCATATCCGCTCTTTGATGAACTGCCTTGACGAGGTCACGGATTACTTCAAAGCGATGCAGGATATAGACGATCGGTATAATATCTGCGCAGACCCTATGCTCATCAAGGAATACAATGCGGTCCGCCAGAAAATGCTGTCAAGATTTTGCGAAATAAACAGCCGCGAGGATTTCATGTGTGATGTGGATGACCGCATAAAACACAACAGATCCAAACAGGCGCAGCTGATGAAAAATTTCAAAACACGCAGGAGAGCAGAGAGGGAGAAAAAGAAAAATGAGCGGCAGGAAAAGCTGATCCATAAGGCTCATACCGGCTGAGCTGCCGGTAATTCCGAAGGCAGATTCTGATAAAGATAACTGATGCTACATAACTTTTAATTTTACTGTTTTGCCATTTTATGATATAATAAAACCGGGGGAAATTTTTCCCCCGGTCGTCAGAAGGTATGATATAATGATATTGCGATGACAGAGAGTCTTCCTGCGGCGCGGATGTGTCATCATACTGCCGCATAAAATTATATTTATTATGGAGGTATTACAATGAGAAGAGTCACAAACGAAGATCTGAACGACATTTATTACAGGAGCCTGCTGCTCAGCGACAGGCTGGAGGAGCTGGAGGGCATTATCGACGGTACGGGAACAAGCTTTCTGCCGATGATAACCGATGAAAGCGGAAAGTCTGTTACCGAAAAGGCAGATGCACTGGCGGATGAGCTTCTGGAAAGCTTACGGCATTATCTGGAGCTTGAACACAAAAAACTTACAGATCAGGAGGAGGAGATGTATTCCTGCTTCCTGTACTGCGCTATGCAGATGTATCGGAAAAAGCATAACAGGTACAGTTCGTATACGGATATACCGGGTAAGTTCAGGGATATTATCGATGCTGCAAAAGATGTGGTCAGCTGCACGACAAGGTTTGAGAGCTTCCGGGACTTTTTTGCAAAATTCTACAACTTATGCAGACTCAGCTGCCTGCGTACATCCGGTTTTCTGGAACGCGATACGCACAGGCAAGAAAAATACAATATGCAGTCTGCTTTTATCAGAAACGGTGCTGCCGCTCTTGAAAAGCTGGGCTATGATGCGTGGGAGGATGAAATTATGGTATTCGATCCTCCGCAGGATCTGCACATAGATCTGTGTGAGAAGTTTGAGCAGGAGCACAAAGACGATGAGAATAACGATTCATACAAGCGGCTTGCAGAGGACACAGAAAATTATATCATGGAGCTTTATGAGAAAAGAGAATACTACAAAACTCACCCCGAGGTAATGAATGAGTATGATTTTAATATGTGGCTGGAGGCACAGTACCCTGCGCCCGACCCGTTCGAGGACGACCGCGAGGAAAGAGAAAGGCAGAAAGCAAAGCTCAGAGAGCTCGGCAGAAGAAGATCATACAAGGAATATTATAAGTACGATGAGTTAAAAGGGTGTTACCCCGATGATCTTGACAGTCTCTGGCGCTCGATCGATTATGAACATCAGTGGGCGAAGCTGGATGAATGGGTCGGGTTTATCAGCGATAAGGAGACCCTGCAAAAACGCTTTGCCAGGTTCATTCAGCTGTACTATGATCTGAAGCATTCGGATTTTTTCAATAATGTGCACGGCATGGTGCTCTCATATCTTGTGGAAAATGATCTCTGTTCAATGGCTTTCGGAGACGACTACGGGCTTGTTACGCATGAGCTCAGGAGAGCGATCAGCATCATCTCTGATGAAATAGAAAGGGTGAAAGAGGATAATGATATTCGAGACTGACAAGGATTTCTATAAAGCTGTCAAAAGAGATTACGACCGTAAGACAAACCACATGGACTGCTTTGCTTATAAGTATTTCAAAAAACGGAAAGATCGGATGGCGGATAAGTACATTCAGAATAACAGCTGGGTCAATAAATATATCAAAAAAATTGATTTCAGCAAGCTCACCGGATGGTCTGATTACACTAAAAAATTTCCCAGAACCGATCATCCGCACAGACCCGACCAATACGACCTGATATGCGCTGCATACAAGCTTTTTAATAAAGGCATGATCGATATAGACAAGGCTAAAAGCGTGTTTATATTTATCGCTGAAAAAAAAGACGACACGATAAGAATGTGCCGGACAGTCCGGAACGGAAGTGCGGACGATGTCCTTAAAGAATATGAGAATCTCTCTGATAATCTCCTGCGCAAAAATGTTATCAAGGAATATTTAAGGAGACGGTTCGCTGAAACCAGTCTTGATGATATCAATATGCTTTATGAGTATTTTCTGTATAAGGGCATCTCATCCGATCAGGCTTTGTCCAAAGATCACACAGAGAAATGCCGGGAGCTGTTTGAACTGCTTCTGGCAAGCGGTTCGGACAAGGTTTTTGTTCCTCTGTATATTGATCCGTCATCCGGCGCGGGAGTATATATTATCGGAAACCGTTATATAAGGAAAAGGAAAAAACAGCTGCCGGAATTGAAAAATTGCAGTGTGTATACAGCGGCCTTTGCCGCTGTCGAAAGAGATGTATTTAGTGAATCAAGTATATTGCTTTCATATGATCTTAAAAGGTTTGAAAACGTTCAGGACGCTTTTGACGATTTTAATGATAAAAATGAACATTATGAAAGTTATCAGTTCATTAACCCTGAGACGGATGATCTTTATGTCACCATAAAAGAAAGGTTCGGTGAAACCGATTTTCTGAGATTTTTCAATCCGCCTGAAGCCGGGAGAAGCCCCGGAAAAGAGAGCATTATCAGAACAGAGAAAATGCTGGAGCAGCAGGAGATCAAGGAAAAATACGAGGAATCCTGGGGACAGAAATAACTTGCTTATCTATTCGGTTATATATTGCGCATCCCGATGAGGGGCTCGCCTTTTTACACCGATGTTTGCAGGAAATCAGGCGGAAATTTTTCCCCATGATTTTTTGCCGTATGATATAATACTTTTAAGGCAGCAGGAAGACAGCTGCCAAGGAACAGGAGATGATAATAAAAATGACATTAAAAGAACTGCAGCAAAGCATTGACAGCAGCGGTGAGGCGGCACCGCCCGGGGTGTCCGTGGCAGCGGAGCCCGCTCTGTCGCTGAAAGAGCTGCAGCAGAAGGCAGGCATATTGCTGTACAGAGACGGGGACGAGGAAGCGTGTGAAAAAAAGCCGCTGGCAGAAATACAGCAGCAGACATCACAGAGACACATCAGTGATCCCGAAGAGATCAGGACGATCTTTCAAAACACACTATTGAGACCGTTAAACAGCATCCCGTTTGCAGACAGCAGTCTGGGGTCGTACTTCAAGACCATTCAGGACGACAATACAAGCGGCGCATCAGTCGCAATGAATGACATTACACTGCTCGACGTCCTGACCATGTGTCAATGGTCCGGCACACACATCGGAGACTGCACATTTGCAAAAAGAATCGGTCGGGAGCTTCTTGAAGCAGCGAGCGACATCTGGTTTGCCGGTCTGCTCCGTATATCCATCAACGCCTTAGGTGAATACCCATATTTTATCACTGACGCTGAAAGTCAAAGGGAGCTGTTCCGTAAGATCGGCAGCTGCTACAGAGACGTCTTTAACAAGCTCATCGGCAGCAGCGTCACAATAGGCTGGACGCTGTCAAGGCTGAACGACAGGCTCAATAAATCCTGGAGAATAAACACAGACATAGGAGAATATCAAAAAGAAATGCTGCGCTGCTGCAGGCTCATCGAGTCGATAATAGATCTCATAGTGGCAGGACATACAGCAAATGTTGAAGCCAGAGTTTCCGAGAACATCTATCCGTTCAAGTACCTCACGGAACTTCTTCAGCGCTGTGAGGACTATATACAAAAAGCCGGAACACCCGGCATAACTCAAAGGAGGAAATAAATTTTGAAACAAAGATCGGTCAATTCCGGCACCGGCGCCGTCAGCGCATACGTTAAGCCGTCCGCATCAACAGATTTTTATTCAGCAGTATGCTGAAAGAAAGGAGCCAATATGGTTATCAATTCAAAATTTCCCGAGCTTTACCGCTCACTGCCCGACATTTCAACTGCCGATCCTGCTGCTGACAATGCAGATAAATACGGCGTAAGGATCCGGTCAGGATACTGCAGCACCGAGGTTTCCGAGGTAATGGATATCCTTGATAAATTCGTGTCGCATCCGCTCTCCGACTTTGACTATGCTCATATCAGGCTGCCTTATTCCAAGCTCAGATCCCATATCGGCTGCCTCACTCCTGATGAAGAATATGCAGATATCGGTGATTATCTCATCGGTGAGGATTTTTACTTCCGAAAATACAAGGGCGAAAAATACTTCCCCGCTTACAGGAATAAAGTCAAATATCAGGAATTTCAATTTATCAGAGGCTTCTGGCTGTTCCTTGACAAATATAAAGAGACAGATTTCAAGGAGCTCATGGGGATAAAAATATTTTCCCTGATGAAAATGCAGCAGCAAATGAATCCCCGCAAGGATAAACTCCCTGCTGTTTATTGGAGCAGCGGCAAGATCGTGTCGGATACCACTGCCACTATAGGCGATCTTTTTGAGAGCTTAGCGCCGTGGTTCAACGAATGGGATCTTAGCAGGGAGAGTATCGAAAAATATGAACAAAACGTCTATAAAGCGTGTTTTTCCTTTCAATCGGTCATGAGCGTACTCGCTAATTCTGTTTTTTATGTTGACCTGAGACTGTCATACTATCGTAATATTTCTGTATCAAGCTGTCATGACAAAGATAAGATCAGGAAGATACTTGACGAGGAAAAAAGAACCCGCAAAGAGCTCATACAAAACAATTTGCCCTCAGCTGAAAACAGCTGAAGAAAGGAGTCAGCTATATGAATAGTATTAAATCTTTAATGGAGCAGTTCGGTGCTTCCGA
The DNA here is from genome assembly GCA_022508825.1 of Oscillospiraceae bacterium. Lineage (GTDB taxonomy): Bacteria > Bacillota > Clostridia > Oscillospirales > Ruminococcaceae > RGIG8773. Next base: position 7,714 of record JAFLUI010000041.1, on the reverse strand, counting down.
TTCAAATGAAAACAGATCCTCAGACACAGAGAGGATCTCAATTGATCTGATCCTGCAGCAGGTCAGCAGTCAGCAGCAGGCAGACGGCTCGTTTGAAGACGAGCCTGCAGAGGAGCCCGCAGAAAAACTCACACTTAAGCAGATCAGTTTTCTGGTAAGCGGCGAGCCCGATGACGGTCTCTTATCTGAAGAAACCAAAGAGATAAATGATGTTCTGGAGTATTTTCTCCTGCAGCCTGTCCCCTCTTGTCTGTTCAAGCATTTTGACGGCAAGATCTGTGATATCCTCCCCGATGATGAACAGGCTGTTATGTCAGATTTCCTTGTTGCCGAAGAGCATTTTTATAATAACCTCCAAACTTACGATAAATTCAAAAACGCATTTGCAAATTCTGCGGGAGAGTGTATAAAACATCCCGAGTATTCCTACATTCTGCCATTGTTCAGGTACATCCGATCTATGGCGGATAAGGATGAGATGTTCAGAAAATTTCTGGACATTGACACAGAAGCTCTTATAAAATTCCTGAGCAGCAGGGATGACGACTGTCAGCATATTCCCCCTATCCATTGGGGCAGCGGCAGTAATAAAGTCAGAGCGTGTACATTGGCGCAAATGCTGGAGCGGCTCAATTGCTTCAAAGGCTGGGATCCCTGCGGTGAAAGCTTAAAGAAGTACGAGGAAAACGTCTACAAGAGCAGCCGCGCGCTGCAGTCCGTGGTCTGCGCAATAAACGCAGGTTATTACCCCGACATTGAAGACAGGGTCGCCTCATTTAAAAATTGATCGGAAAGGAAATGGTTATGTTATGAATAAAACAGACTCCCTGTTAATAATTGATGATATGCTTATAGAGCCTGAGCAGGACAATCCGTTTTACGACGATTACTTCGACAGCACCATTCCCGACATCAGGCACGGATACGGACTCCGGAATGATAATCTCCATAGGGCGATAGTTCTTCTCCACTGCGAAAAAAACAGACTTACGGCGCCGATTCCCACAAACGATCTGAACAATGCCATATTCTATCTCAATAACTTTGATAATGACATGCACTGCTGGCGCAATGCCATAGAAGACGAGCTTATATACTCCTATGGAAAAGACACACATATATCTGAGCTTATGAAAGAGGCTGCAGAACAGGGAGTAAGCATCCCTGTTCGGGAAAAAGCCATGGAGGCTGCCCGGATAAACGGACGTGTCATCTGCGATGCCCTGCTGCTCATGGAGCATATCGACTCCATTTTCAATTGCATGGAGGAGATCTTTGAAAAAACAGATAAAATGCAGAACATGATAAAGAGCTATAATAGCAGCAGCAACAGCAGCGCTGTCATGCAGCTTATGGAAGAGTACCGCCTGAAAGTGCTTTCGCTGATCTGTGAGGCGGACTCGCGCTATAAGTATGTGCAGGAAGTGTCCATAGACTTTGAAAAAAACAACAATCTCCGGACGCGCCTTTTGCAATTATTTATCGCATTGAAGTCTGCGGGCAAAAGTAAAAAAAAACTATCAAGCAATGACATATTATATATAAATTGCACACCCGGCAATAAAAAATATTTTTCAACCAAATAGGAGGTATTTAATTATGTCAAAAAACGCTGTTTTAGAATCCCCGAGAGGTCCGGTCGCGATCAGTCTGGACGACAAGCTGCTTGATCAGCGGGCGGTCTTTCTGACCGATGAGGTCAACCGCCGGACCATGGCAGATCTGATAAAGGAGATCAAATATCTTGGCAGCCGTGATGACAGTGACAAGGAGATCACGCTCTACATCAACAGTCCCGGAGGCACGGTTTCCGATGGGCTTGCCCTTTACGACGTTCTTGCCGCTTCCGGATCTCCCATACGCACCGTCTGCATAGGCTGCGCCGCAAGTATGGGGGCTATCCTGTTTCTTGCGGGAGAGAAGCGGGAAATGTTTGAACATACGCGGCTTATGATTCACGATCCATCATACGGACATTTCGACGCAAGCGGCAAGAAACCGCATGAGATACAGGAAGAAGTAGACAGTCTCAATAAGGTCAGAGAAAAGCTGGCAAAGATCATCTCTGACAAAACAGGCAAATCACTTGACGAGGTCTATGAGATAACCGCCGCCGACAAATATTTTGATGCAGATGAAGCAATTGAGTTCGGTCTTGCCACCGGCATATGCAAAGGAGTGTGATCTGTATGAGCAATAGAATACTGGCTCAGGGAATTGATGTTTCAAACAATACAGCAGAGACAGGACTTAACAACAACGACTTGATAATAGGCTCCTCCGGTTCCGGAAAGACGGGAGGATACGTGATCCCGAATCTTCAGAATCTTGATGGCAGTATCATAGTCTCGGACACAAAAGGAGGCTCTCTGGAGCGACGGTTCAAGGATACGTTTTTAGCCAAGGGCTATAAGGTATACTCCTTGAACCTTGTAAACCCGGAGCTTTCCTCCTGCGCATATAACCCACTCATGAATATCAGAAGAGATAAGAACGGAAAAAATTATTCCGAGCAGGACGTTCTTACTCTGGGAACGCTGCTCTCTCCGCCAGTGACTATCTCCGATCCCTTTTGGGATCTCAGTGCTGCAGCGCAGATTTCATTTTATATAGCCTATGCACTTGATGCGCTCCCTCCCGAGGAACAGACCATGACATCAGTGTCTGCCCTCCACGGCATTTTCTGTCAGCCGGGCGGCAGAGACTTCTTCCTCAAATGGGCTGCCCAGAATCAAAGGAAATTTGCTGCTAAAAAATTCAACCACATAAATGCAGTAGCTTCCAGCGAGAAGACATCTGCTTCGATCAATGCCTTCGTCTCCAATGCGCTTGCCTCATTCAATTTCAGAGAGGCAGAGGCACTCTTCGGAAAAAGCGACAGCATAGATCTGGCGGATCTTGGCAGAGAGAAGACAGTCCTGTTCCTGAATGTCAGTGATTCCGACAGTACGTTCGACAGGATAGTCGATATAATATACGCTCAAGCGCTGCAGGCTCTCATAAGCGAGGCAGACCGTCAGCCGGACGGCAGGCTTCCTGTGCCTGTCAGAATCTTTATGGACGATTTTGCTGCCGGGGCAAAAATTCCGGGATTTGATAAAATTATTTCGGTAATAAGATCAAGAGATATATCTGTGAGCCTGGTACTGCAAAGTCTCACCCAGCTTGAAAGTATGTACAACAGAGCAGAAGCGACCACTATCATAAACAACTGCGATCATCTGATATATCTTGGAACTCAGGATCTTGACACTGCGCAGTTCATCGCCCATCATTTGTGTACCACGCCCGAGAAGGTACTCTCTATGGCACTGGATGAGTCTGTGATAATTACCAAAGGACAGAAAGCCCGCATCGCCAAAAAAATCATTCCCTACTCTACACTGGATCAGTCTGAGTCAGCATAAAGATCCTCACTAAAACTGATACCCCGGAAGCAGCTTTGCAGCTTCCGGGGTTATTTTTACTGTACCTCCGATGATCGGTCAAGAGCGTTAAGCACAGCGCAATAGATCATATCATCGGGACTGTATTTATCATCCTTAAAGACAGACCTGCCATTGCCATGGTAATACTCAAGAATCGCAGCAGCACAGCCTGCACTGCGGTTCCTGCCTTTCTCGCACTGACAGATAATGTCCTGCTGCTTTGACTCTGCTCTGCGGATAAAGCCGGCTATCATGTCCGCCTGCGGCAGGTCGTCCTGAAAAGAGTCCAATGGTATGCAGATCACATCTTCCGCAGCACCGCTGTAATCAACAGGTGTTTCGTCCGGATCGCAGAAGCAGATCACTGCGGTATTTTGGGGAAAACAATTTTGCTGTATAAGCCTCTCGGCAGAGTACCGCGAACAGATCTGTACGTTCAATTTCTTTTCCTCCCTGACATTTCAATTATCATATCACAAAGAAAAGAAAATGTCAAGGGGAAATATGCTGCAATGATAACGAATCAACGCTCTTCAATACATTTACGGTATTTTACAATCAGTTCATCCTGAAAAACCGCTTTTATTTTTGAAAACAATAAAATATTTTAAAAAATAATAAAATATATATTGACAATGCCGCATATCTATTGTATAATATATTTAGTAAACAATATAATTCATTCATTTGGTCAAATATGAAAAGAGGGGCTTATACTATGTGCTCCTCTTTTCAGTATAATCAGCGAAAATCAGATGAGAGCATGGCTCCCTGCAAAATCGTAAAATATTATTTTTCAATAAATTTTTATAGGAGGTATTTTTATGAAAAAGCTCAGAGCGGCAGTAAACGCACTGGACAAGAGATCCCACATCAACCGTGAAATTTACGGACATTTTTCCGAGCATCTCGGAAGGTGTATCTACAACGGTATCTATGTGGGAGAGGACTCCCCTATCCCGAACACCAAGGGTGTGAGGAACGACATTATCGAGGCATTCAAGGAGATACATATGCCTGTCCTCCGCTGGCCCGGCGGCTGCTTCGCGGATGAATATCACTGGAAGGACGGTATCGGTGAAAAATCGACCCGACCCAAAATGGTCAACACTCACTGGGGCGGAGTCACCGAGGACAATTCCTTCGGCACACATGAATTTTTTGACCTTTGCGAGGAACTGGGCTGTGAGCCCTATCTTGCAGGCAATGTAGGCAGCGGCACTGTAGAAGAGCTTGCCGACTGGATCGAATACATAACCTTTGACGGTGTCTCACCTATGGCTGACCTGCGCCGCAAAAACGGCAGGGAAAAGCCCTGGAAGCTCAGATACCTCGGTATCGGCAACGAAAACTGGGGCTGCGGCGGCAATATGCGTCCCGAGTATTATGCAGACCTCTACCGCCGGTACCAGACCTATTGCCGCAATTTCAGCGGAAATGAGCTTTTCAAGGTGGCAGGCGGTCCCAACGTAGACGACTATAACTGGACAGACAAGCTCATGTCTATTGTGGGCGACTGGCACGCAAAGGCTATCTCCCTGCATTATTATACCATCCCATCCGGTAATTTTGAAGCAAAGGGAAGCGCAACAAAATTCACCGACGAGGATTACTACAAGACCATCAAAAACGCTCTTTACATGGACACCCTTATCAAGAAACACAGCGCCATCATGAAAAAATACAGCGACAATATGAAGCTGATCGTCGACGAATGGGGCTGCTGGTTCGATGTTGAGGAGGGTACCAACCCCGGCTTCCTGTTCCAGCAGAATACAATGAGAGATGCTGTGGTTGCCGCTGTGAGCCTTAACATTTTCAACACCCACTCTGATATCGTATGCATGGCTAACCTTGCTCAGGCTGTAAATGTTCTTCAGGCTCTGCTCCTTACCGAGGGAGAAAAGCTGGTCAAGACACCTACATATCATGTTTTCAATATGTACAAGACTCATCAGGACTCCGAGCTTCTGTACAGCTTTACCGAAAATCAGGATACAAACGGCATACCTGCGGTATCTCAGTCAGTCTCAATGAGCAAGGACGGCAAAATTACCATGACCTTCTCCAATGCCGCTCTTAACGAGGACTTTGAGATAGACTGTGACATCACCGGCTTTGAAGCAAAGTCCGCTTCTGCCTGTGTTCTTACTTATAATGACGTAAGAGCATACAATGATTTTGACGCTCCGGAAAAGATAGTGCCCGCAGAGCATCCCGCAGAGCTCACAGGCAGCAGCGTGAAATTCACACTGCCCAGGTGCTCTGTGGTAAGCGTTATTTTGTCTTAAGAAGTTAGGAGATGTGTAATATGCTTGAAAAATTAAAACAGGAAGTTCTTGAAGCAAATCTTATGCTTCCGAAACACGGTCTTGTGACCTTTACATGGGGAAATGTTTCTGCCGTGGACAGGGAAAGCGGAATGATCGTCATAAAGCCCTCCGGAGTAGAATATGACGGCATGACCGCAGACGACATGGTGGTAGTCAGCCTTGAAACCGGAGAGGTCACCGAGGGAAAATACAAGCCCTCCAGCGACACACCCACACATCTTGCACTTTACCGTGCCTTTGAAAATATCGGAGGGGTATGTCATACTCACAGCCGCTGGGCGACGTCCTTTGCACAGGCAGGCGTGGGAGTGATACCCATGGGAACCACTCACGCAGATTATTTCTACGGTGAGATACCCTGCACAAGAGCAATGACTCCCGCGGAAATTCAGGGGGAGTACGAAAAGGAGACAGGTACAGTCATAATCGAAGCCTTCAAGGGCATCGACCCCATGACCATCCCTGCTGTGCTTGTAAAAAGTCACGGACCGTTTACATGGGGAGCGAGCGCTTATGAATCCGTCCATAACGCTGTTGTTCTTGAGGAAGCTGCGTTCATGAACTATCATGCAATAGGTCTTAACCCGCAGATAGGTCATATGCAGCAGGAGCTTCTTGACAAGCACTATCTCAGAAAGCACGGTGCAAATGCTTATTACGGGCAAGGCTAAGCCCTGCACGATTATCTACCCCCACCCTTAGTAAATGCAAATAATTTAGTTTAGAAAGTCCCCCTATCAAGGGGGTGGGTAAGTTGAGCTTGTAACCTAAAAAAAGTACGTATCCGGCTGTAAGTCAGATACGTACTTTTTATTTTTCACAAAACTTGCCTTGCTTAGTGTACGATAGCCTGCTCGGTGTCCTTGTCAAAGACATGAATCTTATTGGGGTCTAATGCAACCGTGATGGTGCTTCCGTAACGGGCGGTAGTAGCAGCGTCCACCTTTGCAGTCCACTGAACTTTTTTCACATTTGCATAGGCGTCCTCTGTAAACTGACGCTGCACATCGGCAGGCTTCTCGTTCAGGAGATTGAAGTACAGCAGCACCTCTGAGCCAAGAAGCTCATAACCGTTTATCTTGACCTCGATCTGGGAGTCCTTGTGAACGGACAGCTCAAGCTCGCTCTCAAAAATTCTTTCGGGACGGATACCCATTATCACCTGCTTGCCGATATACTCCTTTTCTTTCAGTACAGCGCCCTTCTTTGAAGGCAGCTTTACGCTGAACTGGTCGAAATCAAGGAATACATCGCCTCCCTTGGCGCGGCACTCGGCATTTACAAAGTTCATCTGGGGAGATCCGATAAATCCTGCCACGAACAGGTTGGTAGGCTCATTGTAAAGCTCACGGGGAGATGCGATCTGCTGGACGATGCCGTCCTTCATAACAACTATCCTTGTTCCGAGAGTCATAGCCTCTGTCTGGTCGTGAGTTACATAGATGATGGTGGCACCCAGTCTCTGATGAAGTGCGGAGATCTCGGCACGCATCTGGACACGGAGCTTTGCGTCCAGATTGGACAGAGGTTCGTCCATGAGGAATACCTTAGGCTCGCGGACAATAGCACGACCCATCGCCACACGCTGACGCTGACCGCCGGAGAGAGCCGCCGGCTTACGCTCCAGGAGATCCGCCAGATCCAGTATCACGGACGCATCCTTTACCTTCTTGTTGATCTCATGCTTGGGAGTCTTGCGGAGCTTAAGACCAAATGCCATATTATCCTGAACGGTCATGTGCGGATAAAGGGCGTAGTTCTGGAACACCATTGCAATATCCCTGTCCTTTGGCTCCACATCGTTCATGATCTTTCCGTCGATCATGAATTCACCGTCGGAGATGTCCTCCAGACCTGCTATCATTCTGAGTGTGGTGGACTTTCCGCAGCCTGACGGTCCGACAAAGATGATAAACTCCTTGTCCTCAACCTCCAGATTGAAGTCCTTTACCG
>JAFLUI010000040.1:9890-22567 GCA_022508825.1 Oscillospiraceae bacterium | reverse complement strand
TTTAGCGCAAAGCGCTAAATCGATCGCCCACTCTTGCGAGTTAAATGATAATTTAATAAAAAGACTGAGCCTCACTCATTATGAGTAAGGCTCAGTCTTTTTTGGAAGAGTTTATTTGAATGCTGTGGGGACAGCAAGCAAATCAAATCATTTACCGCTTATGAGATTTTCAAAAAGCGTATATTCATTTTCATCACCGAACATCAGGAAAAGCGTGTGCTTTAAAGTGTTATAGTCCTCTTTCTTCAGCAGATAGGTCACCCTCTGCTGTACTCCTGTGCTGTGCTTGGTGATGACCAGCGTTCCGGAATCCGTCAGATATACGCTGTAAAAGGTGACTCCTATATTTTCATCGGCAATGGTCATGGTGAAAATTGACTTGAAGGAGTCATTTTCTATCTCCGTGGAGGACGCTGCAATATCAGAAATAAAATCTATTACAGACGCAAGCTCCGTTCCGCTTTTCTTTACAGACCCCTCCCCTGATTTTATGCTTCCCATGTCAAAATAAGGTGTGACCTCTACTGTAACATTCTGCAGACTGATATCGTCCATCATAGGGATATTTTCATATCCGTGGACTGTAACGCTTGGATAATTCCCCCCGCCTGTGTAAGCTCCCTCCTGCTGAGGCTTTGTTGGAGCCGGCGTCGTTACTGCAGGAGTATCTGCTTTTCCGCCTGCAGAGGTCGTGGACGGCTTAGGCTTAGCTTCAGTTTTAGCCTCAGTCTGAGCAGCAGGCTCACCCTCGTCTGCATCTGTATCTTCAGTAACAGCTGCGACCGCATCAAAAGAGTCATCCTCCGCCTCTTCAGGCTCAGGAAGATCTGCAAAGATCCCCCGCTCTTTTTCAGGAACATCTATAAGCTCTGGAGCAGTCTCTATATCTGTGACAGTCTGGGTGACCGTATCAGCAGGAGAAGCCGTGTCAATGCCTGCCTCCCTGCCGTCCAGTGCGATCCTCAGACCTATCACACATACTATGCACGCCGCTGCTGCCATTATTCCCGCACTTACCCTCCCGCCTCCGAAAGAGGACTTTTTTTCTATCTGCACCTGGTCAAGCTCTGCAAGCATATTTTCGGTGCGCTTGTAGAAGCTGTCGGAAATTTTGATATTATCCATAGCGTCTTTGTAATCTTTTATTGATCTACTCATCCTCATCAAAACCCCCGATCATCATTTCTTTGAGAATATTCCGTCCTCTGGCGAGAAGCGTTCCCACTGTAGCAGGCTTTTTGCCAACTATAGCCGATATCTCATTGATGGAATATCCATTGTAATAAAACAGGTGGATGACTGTCCTGTACTTTTCAGGCAGAGACAGTACAGCCTCCATCACCTGATTTTTTTCATCCATGCTGTTATCGGTCCCGGCATCATCGTTATCATCCAGCAGAACGGTCCTCTTTATCCATCCCGACTTCATATGGTTCTTGCTTTTATTGACTGCCGTCCGCAGAAGCCACGCCTTTTCGTGCTCGGGACTGTCGAATGGCTTTCCCCTTTTAAGGAGAGCCACAAGCACGTCCTGTGTGATATCCTCAGCGTCGTATATATTGCGGACATAGGTATAGCAAAGCCTTATGAGAGTCTGGGAGTATGTATCGAGAACATACTGAATATAACCGTCGGTCCCGTAACCTGCGGTATTTTCGGAATACATCTTTATTTCCCCCAATGGCGCAAGCGCCGAAATATTGACATTCTCTATATTGAATACAATTCAGAAGGGCAATTTTTTTCATTTTAAAGAAAAACTTTTAGTTAACTTTTTGTGAACAAGATAACTTTGAAACTATTACTAAGTATACCACAAAAGACTCATGATTTTCAAGAGAATAAAAAATATCTCAAATATAGATATAGAGTTACAAAACATTAAATATTTATTAACAATTTTATGGTATACTTTTATTAATTATATCTTGATAATTGGAGGTGAGGATATGAAGACCGATGTGCAGGAAAGACCCGCCGAGACCGGAGAGGACAAGCTCCGATGGCGGTATCAGGATAAGGCTTACAACGAAATATACAAGCAGTGGCGCAAAAAAAATCAGGACACGGTAGGCTTTTACTTTGCCGAGAACTCCAGCAAGGTTACCTATCAGGAGGGCGTGGGACTTATAAAGGACCTGCCCGAGACCCATGAAAAGCACGCTCTTGAAAAGGTTCTTTCCCTTGTTGGAAAATGTATGCTTTTCTGTGTGCTGTGTGATGTGTTCTCCACCTATTTTCTCCCCGGTATCCTTAACCGGATGGGATTTGACATACAGTACGACTTTTTTATGAACAAGCTCTACGGCAATACTTATCTTGTAATGACTGTTGACTTTATCAAAATATTTCTGCCAAGACTTATTATCAGTATTATCTTCATTATGAGCATAAAGCTGCCGTTCCAGGTCATACTGCCCATGAAGATCACAAATAAGCATATGTTCAGAGTATGCGTCCCTGCCATGCTCCTTACATCGGGAGTATGCTGTCTTATGTCGATGGTCAGCGCCTCTCTCCTTCCGGCATACCATATGAAGCCGGAATACTTTGTGACAATGCCGCAGAATGTCCCCCAGACTATATTTCTGATCGTAACACAGGTAATAATAATTTCCATAGTAAGAGAATTTTTCTGCCGCGGCATGATGCTGCAGCTTATAAGACAGTTCGGAGACGAGCTCGCTCTTATTATTACCAGCTTTGTTATGGCTTCTGCCTGTTATGATGTTTCCAGATTTTTCTACGCATTCATCGGAGGAATGGTCATCGGATATTTTACAATACGCACAGGCTCTGTGCTGACCGCCATCCTGATGAAGTTCACCTACCTTGGTTATACATATGCTGTTTCCCTTATCCACTATAAAATAGACCCTTTATACGGCGATATAGTTCTTTTGGCGTTTTTGTTCGTCACTATCGTTACGGGACTGATATTTGTGGTGCGCTTTCTGTATCTCCACAGCGACTGCTTCGGCGTTACAATGAAAAACAGGTATATGTCCCTGAGACAAAAGCTGCTCCTGGGACTGACAAATATCCCAGTCATAATGTGGCTGACCACTACTGTTATCGTAACGGTCCTGAGTATATCATTTACGCCCCGGATGCTGCAATAACACAAGTTCACATTCTGTACTCTTAGTTTTATTTCGGGAGGTACCTTGATTGGACCTGCAGTTTTATATGTCCATGGCTCTGGAGCTTGCAAAGGAAGCCGCCTCGGAGGGAGAAACTCCCGTTGGCGCAGTGGTGGTGCGAAATGCTGACGGACGCGTCATCGGAAGAGGAAAAAACCGTCGGGAAAATTGCAGAAACGCTCTTTGCCACGCAGAGCTCATCGCTATAGACGAAGCCTGCCGTACTCTCGGAGGCTGGCGTCTGGGAGGGTGTACTCTTTTCGTGACACTGGAGCCCTGTCCCATGTGCGCGGGAGCCATCATCAATTCCAGACCGGACACTGTAGTCTACGGCGCGGCAGACAGCAAATCAGGCTCGGTGGGGTCTGTAACAAATTTATTTGAGCTTGGATACAATCACCGTCCCGAAATTATTCCGGGAGTAATGGCAGAGGAGAGTCAGTCTCTTTTAAAAGAATTTTTTTCAGAGCTCAGGAGGAAGCGTAAAATGTCCGAAACAAAAATGACCGAGGTAAAGACCCCGGTACAGGTGGAAAGCGTCGCAAAGCTTGCGGACGAAATATGGCGGGAGTGGTTCCCGTCCATAATATCAGAGTCCCAGATAGACTATATGCTGGACAAATTCCAGTCAGCGGAGGCGATCACAAAGCAGCTGACCGAGGGTTACCGTTATTTCATAATACGCAGGGGGGAGACATATGTCGGCTATACGGGAGTCCGTCCCGACCCCGACGGCAGACTGTTTCTTTCCAAGCTGTACATCAAAAAGGAGCACCGGGGCAAAGGATATGCCAGCGAGACCTTTGAATTTTTAAAGGAGCTTTGCAGAGAAAACGGACTTCACGGCATCTGGCTGACAGTGAACAAAAACAACGAAAGCACCATCAATATATACAAGCACTGCGGATTTAAGATCATAGGCGAGGACGTCACCGATATAGGCAGCGGCTTTGTAATGGACGATTATTTTTTTCAGCTTGACACAGACATATAAATAAGACATAAGCCTGAAGACACAAAACAAACAAAAAGTATGAAAGGAACAGGGTACTATGGAAAATTTCAATTGCAAAAAATGCGGCAGGGACATTGAGGCTCACAGCATGGATGAGCTGATCGAGTGCGGCAGTTCATTACTTAAAGGCAGAAAATGGAACGATGCAAAGGCTGTATTTGATGCAGCCATCAGCAAAAACGCAGAAGAGTCCCGGGCTTATTTCGGAAAGCTTCTGGCAGAGTGCGAATGTACAGGTGAAGATGATCTGATAAAGCATCCTATAAATATAAAGGACAAAGACAGCTACAAAAAAGCATATCAGTTCGGTGACGACGGCTTTAAAAGAGATCTTGAAAATTACAATGCCGAGGTAAGCTATAACGTTGCCTGTCAGATGTATGCTTCAAAGGATATCCCGTCCATAAAAAGCGCTCTTGATACATTCGCGGGTATGACCGGTCATAAGGATTCGGAAGAAATGGCTGAAAAGTGCAGGGAAAAAATATACGGATATGCTGTACAGCATATGGAAGCTGCAAAAACAGAAAAGGACTTCCTGACTGCAAAGTCCGAATTTGAATTGGTAAAAGGATATTCCGATGCAGATGCCAGAGCGGCAGAGTGTGCGTCAAAATCAAATGACTCCACCGACAAAAACGTGATTTATCAGGAGGCTTTGAAGTTAGGACGCAGCGATTCAATGATAGACCTGAAAAATGCTATCAAAAAGCTTGAAGAGATCCCTGATTACAACGATGCAAAAGAAAAGCTGGAGATATTCAGAAAAAGATATCAGGCAATGACAGATCAGACAAAAGCAGGCAATCAGCAGTCCGAGATCGAAAGGCAGAAAACTATCCAGAGGATGCAGGAAGAGGAAGAGAAAAAAGCAGCGCAGGCAAGGACAAAGAAGCTGATAATTTACGCTGTGGCAGCAATAGCGATTATTGCATTTGTTATAATAATCCTTTCGGGCAACTCGGGGTCTAAGTCAGACAACAAGGATGATATGGCGTTGTTTGAAAACATGAGTTACAGTGACGCTGCGAACAGTCCTGCACAGGAAATAACAGACCTCAGCACATATGACCTGATGTGAAAGGGATCGTCATGATTATGGAAAAATTCATGAAGCGTTCTGCGGCGTTCCTGTGTCTGGCTGCAGCTCTGGGAGCCGCCGCTGTCTCGGTTTTTGTAAAGCCTGCAAGGGTCCATGACGAGACCAAGCCCAACAGGTATATCTACTCATTCGGCGGAAAGAAAAAGGGCGGCATCTCCGGGACGATGGTCACTAATGTGAAGCCGGGGCAGGCGGTGAAAATGGCGGCAGAGAATTTTTTTAAAAAGTGAATTATATTTAATTAAAAACAGGCATAACTTTTAAAGCGTGTCTGCGGAAACATTTTTAAATTCATTATATAATTAAAATATTTAATAAAAAACGACTGGAGATAATTATAATGAGTTCACAAGTGTCAGCCATCAGAAGATAACAAGTTTGAAATGGTTCTGCATTCTGCAATGGAACTTCCCGGAATAAAAAAATGACTAAGAATATTTTTGCCAAAAGCGTTGGAAAGGCAATTCCTGTTATTGAGGCATTTGTTTCAGGTGGTCTTACGCTTGCAACTTTCGTTCCTATGGCAAAAAGATTACAACGCTATCTTTTCACTCTCCCTATTGCTGATGTTGAATTTTACAAACAATCACACGAAGATGACATAATTGATATTGATTTATCCGATATTATTGATGATGATTTTGAGGAGTAATAATTGTGCCTGCCACAAAGACACTGTAGTACATAATATAAAATCAGCCCTCCTGAAAACAGGAGATCTCAACTTGTAGAAAAGCCCCTGATTCCATGCGAAATCAGGGGTTAATTCTATACAAATTTTAAACATATAGTTTAGTTTTTTACAGTGCTATAATCAGGCATACTTGGAAAGTCTATATTAGATAATTTTATAATCTCATTAACTTTATTTCTAGTTAAATTATAAGCTTCTTGAACACCATCTTCCCTTATTATTTCTAATTTTTCTGCCTGAGTAACATCGTCTGTTAATTCAAAAAAAACTATGCATTTTACGCTAAAAACAACGGAATCCCCTGTTTTAATATTCCTATATTCAGGAGAAATTTCAACTAAACAATTATAATTATCATTTTCTGCAATTCCAATTCTAATACGAGTTGATACAGCAATTGTTTGTTCATCTTCTAAATTACTAAAATCTGTCATAATAGATTCTACTTTATGATCTTTGAGTAATAATTTTCTCCTCATAAAATTTAACCTCCTTTTTAGATTGTCTTTTAAAAAACATATTTACTGTTGATATATATTCCATTAACGAAAAAAATTTAAATGTATTGCACTTTATTTCTTCTGTTAATGGCATTGCTTTTATTACTTGATTTAACAAATTTTTATGACAATCAAATGAACTAGTGACAGCTTTTAAACAAATAGGTGTTATATTAAAAGAAACTTTTCCGTATAAATCTATAATTTTTCTGTCCGATACAGCGTGCTTTTCTCTAAATAATTTTAGTTCTTCCTCAAACTCTCCATCTTCTGAATCCATATAGGCACCTTCAGCAGGAAGAATATAATCGGGAATATCTACTTTTAAATACTTTTTACAGTTGGTTGTTCCTTTACTGTAGTCAATAGAATACTTTATGTCGGTAACACCGAGAAAAGCATCTCTTAAAGTAATTTTATTTTCCAGCATTTCAATCAAATTCTGATATGATGTTTCTGCAGCGATCCATTTGAATCCCTGTTCATCAGCAGCGTGGCATATAAAGAGATATACTTTGCCATGACTAAGTGCTGTAAAAAGAATGGGATATGAACTTTCAAATAAAACTGTTTCAATCGTTAAATCAGAAAAAAAATCACATTTATTCAATAGGGTTTCCATCATCATCATATACCACCTCCTTAAATCCCTCCCAAGGTCTCGCTCCTTCATATAACCACCAGTCAACATGGGAAGATTTACATTTCTCACCAAGAGATTTTTTCCACTCTTTAGTTTCAAGACATACACCATAAATTGGATTTGTAATTCCTACTGCTATAGTATATGGTACTTTATACTTGCTTTGCATATGCATAAATCTTTTTATATCTTTGAATTTTGTGTATGCAGATAAAGAATATGCCGTCGCATCAGAAATATCATAACCATCTATTACTTTGTTTCCGTTTTCTTCATATGTATTAAGAAATGATTCTTGATCAACTTTTCCTGTTGCACAAGCCCTATAAACATTTAACTCTTGTTCACGAGCTAATTCGGGAAGTTTAAAGTTTTTAAAGTATTCAGGAAATTTTTTCTCTAAGTCTTTACTCATAATTTTAAAACCTTTTAATCTATTATTATATTCATAAAATAGGCTGCTGTTCATAAATATAAAATAATTGTATATGCAATTGATGATATTATAGCATACTTATATAAATAAGTCAAGCAAATTAGTAATCTTCTCAACTAAATATATACGGGTTCAGCGGTTTTAAAAAGTCGCTGAACCCGTGTTATTATACCGAATATAGCTGCTTTGGTGGGTGTATCCATATGAGATGATCACAGTATTGGTGGTCAAGGCTCAGCCTTTTCCGTCATCAGCCCGCAGAGCAGATCTGAAAATTCCAGAGGATCCTCAATGGTCAGTCCCTCGATAAGCAGTGCCTGTGTGTACAGTATCTTACTGTATGCGGAAAGCTTCTCCTTGTCGGTGTCGTGAAGCTTCTGGAGAGTTTTGAACATCTCGTGATTGGGGTTCAGCTCCAGTACCTTTTCAGCTTTTACGTTATGATCGCTGTTGGGCATTGCCGCGAAGGTCTTTTCCATGTCAAGGGATATCTGTCCCTCGTTGGTAAGACAGCAGGGGTGTGTCTTAAGACGCTCGGAAATGCGGGCTTCCTTGATCTTGTCACCCAAAGCCTCCTTGATGCAGGCAAACAGATCCTTGTTGTCCTCTGCAAGCTTCTTGAACTCCTCCTTCTCCTCGGGAGTGTCAATGTCAAGATCGGATGCGGACACGGACTTGAACTGCTTCTCCTCGTAGTTCATAAGCATCTGGATGGCAAACTCGTCCACGCTTTCGGTGAGGTAAAGTATCTCGTAGCCCTTGTCCTTTACCACCTCTGTCTGAGGCAGACAGTCTATCTTCGCCACGCTTTCGCCTGCAGCGTAGTAGATATACTTCTGATCCTCCTTCATGCGGGACACATACTCGTCCAGTGTGACCAGCTTTTTCTCAAAGGAGCTGTGGAACATCAGCAGATCCTTCAGCGTATCCTTGTGCGCACCGTAGCCGTTGTAGACCCCGAACTTTACCTGCAGACCGAATGCCTTCCAGAAGGTCTCGTACTTCTCACGGTCAGAGGTGAGCATCTTTTTCAGCTCATTTTTGATGGTGCGCTCCAGAGATTTTGCAATAAGCTTCAACTGTCTGTCATGCTGGAGCATCTCACGGGAAATATTCAGGGAAAGATCCTGAGAGTCCACCAGACCCTTTACAAAGGAGAAGTGATCGGGAAGCAGGTCTTCGCATTTATCCATGATAAGGACGCCGCTTGAAAAAAGCTGCAGACCCTTGGTGTACTCCTTGGTGTAATAGTCCATGGGCGCCTGAGAGGGAATGTACATCAGCGCATCGTAAGTAGCGGTACCCTCTGCTTTTGTATGGATATGCGCCAAAGGCTCGTTGTAATCGTAGAACTTCTCGCGGTAGAATTTATTGTACTCTTCATCCGTGATCTCGCTTTTGCTTTTTCTCCAGAGAGGCACCATGCTGTTGAGGGTCTCGATCTCGGTGTGGGTCTCATACTCGGGAGGGATGTCGTCCGTGCCTGTACCCTCTTTAAGATGGTCATGCTCGGTCTCCATTTTTATGGGGAAGCGGATATAGTCGGAATATTTTTTGACCAGGGACTTTATTTTCCACTGCATAAGGTAGTCGTCGTAGCTCTCGTCGTCGGTGTTTTCTTTAAGGGTGAGACGTATCTCCGTGCCGACAGTGTCCTTATCGCACTCCTCGATGGTGTAGCCCTCTACACCCTGAGACTTCCACGCATATGCCTTGTCCTCGCCGTAAGCCTTGGAGCGGACCTCTACTTCCTTGGCAACCATGAAAGCGGAGTAGAATCCAACACCGAACTGACCGATGATGTCGATGTCCTCCGCACCGCCGTTTTCATTCTTGAAAGCAAGAGAGCCGCTGTTTGCGATGGTGCCCAGATTGGTCTCCAGCTCGTCCTTTGTCATGCCAATACCGTTGTCGGTGACAGTCAGGACGCCGTTATCCTTGTCGGCAGTGATAAATATGCAGAAGTCGTCCTTGTTCATATTCACCTTGTCGTCGGTAAGGGACTTGAAATAAAGCTTGTCAATGGCGTCGCTTGCGTTGGAGATAAGCTCGCGGAGGAAGATCTCCTTGTGAGTGTAGATGGAGTTGATCATCATATCAAGCAGACGTTTTGACTCCGCTTTGAACTGTTTTGTTTCCGCCATGTATAACATTCCTTTCTATATACAAATAGTAAAATTATTAGCACTTTGATTTAGAAAGTGTTAGCACTCAAACTTTATGAGTGCTAACTATAGTATAAACCAACAGAAAGGAAATTTCAAGGGGGTACCTGAAATGTTTACATTTTGGACATAATTAACGGCGCTTTTTAGGATAAGGGTCTTTAATTAAAGTGCGTCCAAGGATATAATCGGTCGATGTTCCATAAAAATCTGCAAGGGTAAGGAGATGCTCCACCGGTATTGTCTGGAATCCTCTTTCATAGCGCGAATATACTGTCTGTTTTATGCCAAGAATTTCGCCTATCTGCTTCTGTGTCATATCCATATCTTCACGCAGGTCTTTTAATCGTTGAAAATACATAAAAATTCGCTTCCTTTTTAGTACTTTTATGTACTTGACGATACCATATTTATATGCTATAATGTTATTGTTAGTACTTATAAGTACTAACAATATGATGTAAATTTAAAATTTTAAGGAGTGAACAAATATGGCTGACCAAATTTTAAGAGATCAAAGAGGAAATCCCATTGGCAAAATAACAGAATATCAAGGCAAACTGAGAATCAGCGATCATCTTGGACATTTTTTAGGTTCTTATGATCCAAAAACAAATACTACATATGACTATTTAAACAGAAAAGTAGGCACAGGAAACTTACTTACAACATTATTATAATTTTGATTTACTTTTCATTTCATATGATTAGTAAAGTTAAACACAAAATATAGTAGTAAATATTAATCCCCTGTATCAAATTTTTTTCTTGATACAGGGGTAAATTTTATTTTTCTATTGACTTATACGCATAAAAGGCGTATAATAATATATAGAAAGAGGTGTCAGAATGAAGAGACGAGATTTAATAAAACTATTTGAGAAAAACGGCTGGAGTTTTGAACGGCATGGAGCGGGACATGATATTTACAGAAAAGGAAACGAAGAAGAACCGATACCAAGGCACAATGAAATAAACGAAAATCTTGCAAAGGCAATAATCAAACGGCATAATCTTAAATAATGAAAACCACAGCCCTTTTGAAAAGGAGAGATATAATATGAAAGTTTGCTACCCCGTAATTCTTACTCACTGCAGTGATGAGAACAGCGAAGGCTATCTCGTATACATCCCCGACTTTGACAATAACACCTTTGGCGAAACCATTGCCGAAGCTATGGATATGGCAAGGGACGCCATCAACCTCGTTGGAATAAGCAGACAGGATAATGACCTGCCCATTCCCGAACCGTCAGACTTTGAGTCTGTAAAATGCAAAAAGGGAGAAATGAAAATTCTCGTCGATGTTGATTTTGACGCATACCGCCGTATGCTGGACAACCGCAGCGTAAAGAAAAACTGTACCATTCCTTCATGGCTCAATGAAAAAGCAGAACAAGCAAATATCAACTTCTCTGCTGTCCTGCAGGAAGCCTTGAAGCAACGACTGCAGATCAATTGAGCACGCCGCTGCCTTAATTTTCCCCGAGCAGATCAATGATCCCACCGATAAGCCGCTTCTCCTTCGGGCTGAGGCGGCTTATTTTTTCAAAAAGCTGTCTGTCCGTGTCTCTGTCCTGACCGGTGTCCGTACCGAGAAGAAGATAGTCGGGAGTTGTGTCAAGAGCCTTGCAGAGCTTCATTACCATTTCAAGACTGGGGACAGAACGTCCCGTTTCAAGATTTGAGATATACTTGTAGTTCGCATCCACCATCTCGCAGACCTCTCGCTGTTTAAGGGAAAGCTCCTTGCGGCGCTTCGCCATTCTCCTGCCTACCTCTGCGTAATCTATCACCATATTTATCATTCCCTTCCGAGTCCTGCAGTGCCGTCCTTAAGCAGGGCTCAAATTTTATTTCTAATAAATATAGTATCAATCATCAGGCAAAATAAAAACCACTTAATGAGTAGAATTTTAATATAAATTCTTATTGACAAATAGATTTTTCTGCCGTATAATAAGAAAAAATGCTGAAATTTCTGACTGAAAGGTTGATATTTGCCATGAAAAGGATCATTTGGATGATCTTGCCTGTATTGGTCATTGTTTTATTATGGGGAGGCTGCGAGGGAAATGTCCCCCTGACGAATCCAAAATACGGACTCAGCTTAAAGGAGAATGGGTGAACTGGATCGGCGGTGAAGACAGCGAAAGCCTTGTGTACATTTTTACCGAAACGGACATCACCGAACAGCATATTATAGACGGGACTATCGCAGAACAGCATGAAGGTACATACTCCATAACCGGAATAGAATACTATCGGGGCAATTGGCGCGGGACGGTCACTGCAAAGCTGGGAGACAGACTCTGCTGCCTCCCCTTCCGCACAGACAGGGACGGAAATGCTCTTGCTCTGGGAGTGTCCGAGAACGCCAATTCTCCCGGATACGCAAAAAGGCTGAGCCATTTTCTCCGTTATCCTTGACTTTAACGGACAAATATGGTAAAATTTAAGGTAAATAACAGCACGGATAAGGAGAGTTTTACTATGTTTGGGTTCTTAAAAAGATTATTTGGAGCAAAGTCCGGCAAACCGACCGATGAAACCGCAGAGTCACAGCCGCCGGCATCTGCAGAGCAGCAATCCCCCACTCCAGAGGAGTCACAGTCACCAGCACCCGGGAAGTCACAGTCACCTGCGGCGGCAGAAACTCAGACACCTGTACATGACAAGCCTCAGCCGGCACCGCAGATCTCCCAGCCTGCCGATCCCGATGAATTTTTTGCAAAGCCCCCAAAAACCGAAAAGCCTGCTGCCCCGGCTCCCAAGCCTAAGCCGAACATAAAACTGAAACCAAAGCCAGAGCCTGCAAAGGAAAAAGCTCCCGTGGACTACTCGGCAGGAATAGATACTAACACTCTGGACGTTGACAAAGCCCTCCACGAGCAGGAGAAGGCAGCGGCAGCGAATCAGAAGCCCATCGAAAACAATCAGGGCATCGAGACCCATGAGCTTGACACGGACAAGGCTCTT
>JAFLUI010000040.1:0-9790 GCA_022508825.1 Oscillospiraceae bacterium | reverse complement strand
ATCAGGGCATCGAGACCCATGAGCTTGACACGGACAAGGCTCTTGCCGAGCAGGAGAAGGCTGTGGAAGCAAACCGGAAGACCATCGAAAACAATCAGGGCATAGACACCGACAGTCTTGACATCGAAAAGGCTCTCCATGAGCAGGAACAGGCAGTGGCCGCAAACAAAAAGACACTGGAGGACAACGGCGGTATAGATACCTCCGAGCTCAACACCGACGAGCTGGACTATTTTGACCGTTCCGCCGCAGAGGATGAAACAGACGACATCTTTGATTTTTCCAACGACTACGATTACGGAGAGATAACCGCCGAAAATATTGAAGTTACCTGAGAAGGCTGAGCCTTCACCCTTTCCCTTCCCCCTGACATTGCTCAATTTTGAAATAACTATGAAAAGTTTTTATACAGCTATTGACTTGATAAAATAAATATGGTAAAATTTAAGTAGTTATTTTGCAGCATCATGTGATTAAGGAGAGTTTATTATGTTTGGTTTTTTAAAAAAGGATAAGCCCGATGAAAAAGCATTCACCTCCGCTCCTGCAGCGGCGCAGCCGGCATCAGCTGTAAAACAGCCCGCAGCCGACCCGGACGACTTTTTCGGTAAGCAGGAGGTTCCTGCAAAGGCTCAGTCAGGGATAGTCGATCCCGATGACTTCTTCGCCAAGCCGGAAAAGCCTAAGAAGCAGCCTGCTGCTGAGGTACCCGCCGAGATCGACACCGAGACCCTCAACACCGATCAGGTGCTTGACAAGGACGCCGAGGCTAAGGCAGCCAGACGCATGAACATCGAAAAAACCGAAGGCATAGATACAGACGCTCTCAACACAGATCAGATACTGGACGAGGACAGAGCGGCAGCAGAAGCAAGACGTCAGGCAGCAAGTGCCGGACAGGAAGCACCTGAAAGTCCTCAGTCCGATTCTCTCGATCCGGATGACTTTTTTGCAAAACCAAAAAAGAAGAAGTCTGCGGAGATCCAGACCGAGATCGACACCGAGACCCTCAACACGGAACAGGTACTTGATGCGGACGCCCAGGCTAAGGCAGCCAGACGTATGAATGTTGAAACGACCCAGAGCGTAGATACGGTAGCTCTCAACGCCGATCAGGTGCTTGATGAGGACGCAGAAGCCAAGGCTGCCAGACGCATGAATGTGGAGGAAACGCAGGGCATTGATACCTCTGCTCTTGAAATTGACGGTCTCAGGGATTTTGAATTTAACTACGGCGAAGACGGGGAGGAGGACTCCTTCGACTACGCCAACGACCTTGACTACGGAGAGGTCGCCGCCCCAGCAGTAGAAAACATATAGGCGGGGAGTCCCCGCGGACATTTTCTACCCCCACCCATAGTAAATTCAATTATTTAGTTTGCAAAGCCCCCTATCAAGGGGGCATTTTTTATTCTATAGTGATTGTGTGGTCTTCCCCGCCATTTTTTCAAAGGCTGCAAGTGATTCCTGATAGCCCTGAAAAAGTCTTGCTTTTGCCCCCCGGGGCGAAAAATCAAGGGTACCGTCCACAAAGGAGCCAAGTCCCGTGCGGGGGACTATCTCTGTAATATCCGCGCCGTAAAAAAGGGACTTATCTATCCTGTCCCGTTCACTGAGATAGATGATAATGATGTTCCTGTACCCCGCGTCGTAAAGGGGCTGGACAGGGACGTTCCCCTCCCTGCCTAAAACTCCGCCGTCAATGTAGACGTCCTCCTCTATTTTCTGATTTGGAAACACTATGGGTATGGCGGAGGAGGCTATCAGTATCTTTTTTATCTCATCGGGGGGAAGTCCGTTCAGTCTGAAATACTTTGTCTCCACCGATGACAGGCTGGTGCAGGAGGCAAAGGT
The DNA here is from genome assembly GCA_022508825.1 of Oscillospiraceae bacterium. GTDB lineage: Bacteria > Bacillota > Clostridia > Oscillospirales > Ruminococcaceae > RGIG8773. Next base: position 7,936 of record JAFLUI010000040.1, on the reverse strand, counting down.
CTGTATATCGGAGGCGGAAATTTTTTCAAGATCAACATACTTGTCGATTATATCTTCAAGACCATGCCTTGACCATATCCCCTCCGCCGCCTTTCTGATGACGGCGGAAACCAATGTGTCCGGATTCTCGATTCCCTTGACCGCCGTATGCACTGCATCTCCGAAGGCTTCAAAAACGGTCTCCCTTGGAGTGAGTATTTTTTCGGGGGTCAGTTCAAGCCATATTTTTTCCGCCTCCTCATAGCTTCCGTTTGCAAACAGGGCGGCGTTAAGGGCTCCCACCGAAGCTCCCGAAACGGCGGTGACCATTTTGTCTATGCCAAGCTCTCTTGCTGCTTTCCACACGCCTATCTGATACGCTCCCTTTCCCCCGCCTCCTGCAAGGACAAGACCCAGCTCTTTTTTCATAGTCATACCCTCTCCCCGGTTATAGTCTTTCTTAATATACTATTCACCGGGTCTGACATTGACTATGTTTTTCAGACACGTCATTTTCAAAAGTATAAAAAAATTTTTAAAAAACCATTGCCGAAATCATTTTTTTGATGTATAATTATATCAACATCCCCGTGAAAGGAGAAATGCTCCCCGCAGGAGCATAACGATTCGTATGATAATAAAAAAAGCTGCCGCTCTTTTTACCTCCCTGCTTTTAGTCCTTTCAATGACCTCCTGCCATCTGGTGTCGGGAGACAAGCTTGCCCGAAAGGGCAAGGAATATTATTCCGCTCAGGAATATTCAAAAGCAGAGGATACCTTCCTGCAGGCTGAGGAAACAGGCCTGAAATTTTTTTCCTATGCAGAACTGTACTACCATCTCGGCAACTGCAGAATGAAGCAGGACGATGTAGACGGCTGCATAAAATACCAGAAGAAGGCTATTGAAGCAAACCCCGAATATTTCGGTGCATGGGTAAGTCTTGGAGTATCCTACCGCAAGACCGGGGACAAGGACAAGGCTATGGAGTGCTATAAGACCGCTCTTGAATATGACCCGCAGAACAGCAATTCCGCTCCGCTTTATATAAGTCTTGGAGTTGCATATCTGGAGATGAACAAGCCTGTCTCTGCCGTGACCTATCTTGAAAAGGCAAAGGAATTACGCTCGGAACAGGCTGATATTTACGCTTTCCTTGCTATTGCATATGCAATGGAGCTTGAGCCCGAACGATCCGATGAGGCATATTCAAAGGCTCTTGAGCTTGGCTATTCTCACATGGATCAGATAGAAGAACAGTTGGATAAAATAGGAAGAAGCTGAGAACTTTATTAACCCGCCCCCTTGATAGGGGGCTATAATAAACTAAAGCATTTGCGCTTTCTGACGGTGGGGGTAGATAAGGGTCAAGGCTCAGCCTTGCCCTGCGGATCAAGAGGAGTAACATAAAGAGTTCTGTTTCCTGTGAAGATCACCATTCCCGGCTTTGCCCCCGCAGGCTTCTTCACAAGCTTAACGGGTACATAATCAACCGGCACCTGTGAGGAGTTTTTCGCCTTGCTGTGAAAGGCTGCCAGTCTTGCGGCGTACAGGATAGTCTCCTCAGGGACGGTCTTTCCCTCCGCTCTGATTATGACATGAGAGCCTGTGATGTCCTTTGTATGGAGCCATATGTCCGTCTTATCTGCAAGCTTTGTGGTGAGCATATCGTTCTGCTTGTTGTTCCTGCCGATAAGTATAGTAAATCCCTGTGGGGAAACAAATTCTAACGGAGGGTGAGCCTTTGGAGGCTTGCCTTTTATTTTTGACAGACGGATATATCCCTGCTCTGCAAGCTCGGCACGGAGCTCGTTCACCTCGTCCTCACCGTTTGCTCTGGTGAGGGCGTCAAAAACGCTGTCGATGTAGGCAAGCTCCTCCTCGCCCTTTGCTATCTGCTCTGTGAGTATCTTTTCTGCGGTGTCCGCCTTCCGGTACTCCCCGTAATATTTCTGCATATTTTTTGAGGGGGTCAGCCGCTTGTCCAGCTTTATTTCTATCTGCGGACAGTCCTCTGCATAAAAGTTGTCAACGATGATGCTGCCCATGCCCTTTTCTATCTTATAGAGATTTGCGGAAAGAAGATCCCCGTAAAGCTTGAGAGTCTCCCTTTCGGCAGTGTCTGCAAGCTCCTGACGCTGATTTGCAAGACGGCGGGAAATTCTCTCCGATGTACTTGTGAGAAGCTTGTATAAGTCCTGCGCCCTCTGCTTCATGCGGGAAAGACTGTCCCGCTCGGTGTAGAACCGGTCAAGCAGCTCGCAGGCGGAGGAAAACTCTATGGTATCCATCAGGCTTCCGTACTGATTTATGGGCATGAAGGAAAAATCCTTTAACATCCCCTCCTTGTCCTTTACGGCGGTGCAGACATACTGTCCCTCTTCACACATTTTTGCGGTGCGGGAGATGATATCATAAAGACGGTGGAGAAGCTCCCCGTGCAGGTCGCTTTTTGCAGCGTCCCTGCCCTCTGATGCATAGTACACCCACTCACGGGCGGCGATAGGCGAGAGCCCCTCGAAAATTTTTATGAGAGCCTTTGCAAGGTCGAGATCGCCCTCCGGCAGTGCTTCCGCTGCTTTTGCGATGTCCTCTTCTGTGCAGCTTCGGAAATCAAGACGATCATCTCTGGGAGGGACAGCATAGGTCATATTGGGCAGCACCATCCGCTCACGGGACATCTCTGCGTCCACACGCTTGATACTGTCGATTATTTTTCCCTCTGAATTTATAAGCACAAGATTGGAGCACCGCCCCATGATCTCAACGGCGGCGGTTATTTTTGTCATGTCCCCCAGCTCGTTTGAGGCTTCAAAGTCAAAGTAAAGGATACGCTCCAGACCGTCCTGACGGATGTCTGTAAGTCTGCCGTTTCCCAGATGCTTCCGCAGGAGCATACAGAACATGGGCGGCACCTTGGGATTTTCGATAGCCGCCTTGGTGATATGGACTCTTGCAGAGCCTGCAGCCGCGGAAATGAACAGCTTCTCCGTGCCGCCTCTTGTGCGGAAGACAATGACTATTTCCTCTCTTGAGGGCTGACTGATCTTGTCCACTCTGCCGCCGATAAGAGGTTCAAGCTCTTTTTTTACTATACTTAAAAATGCTCCGTCAAGTGCCATTTTCAAATGCTCCTTTGTTTGATATTTTCACGGACACCACAAAGGGTGAGCTGTCCGACTGCTTGGAGATATACACCGATATTTCCAGCTCGGTATCGTCTATTTCTTCAAAAGCGGAGCCCTCAACAGTCCTGCCGTCCCGGTAGGTCACATACCCGGAAATGTCAAAGGCAAGGTCGTCAAAAAGCCGCTTCAGCTTTTTTCTGACCCCCAGATAGTTTATAACATCAAAGGCAAGGTCCATTTCGTCAAGGACTTTAAGGATGTCAAAACCACGGACGCTTTCGGCGGTGAAGGTCTTTTCGTCATTGTAACGGTCGTCCGCCTCGATGTAAAAGTCGTATGGTTTAATAAAAGGCTCGTCCTCGGCAAGAAAATCATTATCATCATCCGATCTTTTAAAGAGCCGGTCAAAAAGTCCCATAATTTTAAAGCCTCCTGTTATCGGATATGTTTAAATTATATCATATCCTTCCATATAATTCAATACAAAGCAGTAATTACTGCACAAAAATTTTTTCACATTTTGTGCAAATATTTTTCAGCAGCTATTGCATTTTTTATTATTTTCTGCTATAATTTTGAATGGGCAACCTTATAAATACAATCTATTCCGGGGGAAAATATCATGGATATCAAAAAGAATAGCATCAGCAAGATAGGACTTCGTGTCACTTTATCTGTCCTGATCGCACAGGTGATCGTTTTTACAGTGCTGTTTTTATTTATAAACGTATCTGTAACAGCCTCATCCAAGGAAAATGCAGTAAACAGTATGCAGACTGCGGCTATAGACCGCTCCGAGATCATAAGCAATTACATAACCTCTACCGAGGACAGTCTTACCGCATATCTTCAGGCAGGACAGATATACGATCTGCTGCAGAATCAGGATGATGCCGGGTACACTGCTGCAGCTCAGAGATACACAGAAGGCTATAGCAGTCACCTTTCAAATCTGGAGGGCATCTATGCAAGCAGCTGGGGGACACAGGTACTTACCCATACAAATGCACAAGTCGTCGGTATGGTAACAAGACCTGACGAAAGCAAGCAAAAAGCGCTGCACGATGCAATGCTTGCCACAGACGGCGTATACAACACGGGAATAATCATATCTCCATCCTCCGGACAGCAGATAATCTCAATGTACAAGGCTGTCAAGGACGACAGCGGAAACCCTATCGGTCTTGGAGGCATAGGAATATTCACAAGCGGTCTGGTAAACAAGCTGGACGCTCTTCCATTTGACGGCATGGAGCAGGCGGAATACTACCTTATAAACGCAGCAACGGGAGAGTATATTTTCCACCCCGATCCCGAGAAGATCACCACTGTTGCTGACGAACAATTTGTAAATGACATCATCCCGAAGGTAAAGGGCAGCAAGGAAGATGTATACGGAACTGTCACATACAAGCAGGACGGCAGGAGCCGTATCGCAGCGTACAACAGCTTAAGCGAATATGGCTGGGTGTTTATCATAGCCGATAATACCTCCGAGGTCTTTGCCGCAGCCATAAGACTCAGGATCGTGCTCATCATAATATGTCTGGTCGCTGTGATCGTTTTGTCAGCAATGGTGTATACGCTTATCAATGTTTCCATAAAGCCTATAAAAACAGTGGAGAGCACTATTGTAAGGCTCGGCAATATTGAGCTTGACGCAGTAGGAGATGTTGACCATTTCACCACTCGTGATGATGAGGTAGGTTCAATTGCCAGAGCTGTAAAGACACTGTGCGTCAACCTGAACAACGCAGTAGGCGACGTGGGGCGTATCCTTGGCGAGATGTCCAAGGAAAATCTTTCTGTTGATACGGCACTTAACCGGGATTTCTATATGGGCGACTTCACGGTGCTGAACAGATATCTCAGTACTATAAGAAATACATATGTAAAGGTCATAGGCGATATCCACACTGCTTCAGATCAGGTAAATTCCGGATCGATGCAGATAGCGGACGGCGCTCAGGTACTTTCACAGGGCACTATTGAACAGACTTCCTACATAAGCGAAATAGCAAACAGCATATCCGACATCAATGCAAAAGCAGGCGAAAGCACAGAAAGCTGTCAGGAAGCCTGCGATATAATTGAAAAGACCTCAGAATACTTCCACGCAGTAAACGACAAGATGAAAAGTCTGGAAAAGGCTATGAATGATATAAACGATATCTCAGGCAGGATACAGGATATCATGATAACCATTGAAGACATTGCTTTCCAGACAAATATACTTGCTCTTAACGCAGCAATAGAGGCTGCAAGAGCAGGTCTGGCAGGAAGAGGCTTTGCTATAGTTGCGGACGAGGTAAGAAATCTCGCGGAAAAGACCTCCCAGGCTGTAGGCAACACAGCGTCGCTTATCGAGCAGTCTGTAATTGTTGCCAAAAACGGAAACAGAGTTATGGATGAGACTGCCAATGCAATGAAGTCACTGGATGAGCATATCCTGTCGATAAAAGACACTATGCAGCATATCACTGATTCCAGCAACGAGCAGCATGAAATGGTCAGCATGATAAATGCGGATATTTCTCATATATCCGATGTTATCCAGTCCAATTCCGCTACAGCGGAAGAAAGCGCAGCGTCCTCTCAGGAGCTTTCCGGTCAGGCACGTATGCTCAAGGAGCTTATTGAAAGATTTAAATTCTGATCGGTACTGTCTTCAGGGACGGCATGCATAATAAAACCATACCCCCATATATTTAAAGCATGAAGGGAGCATGACTATAATGAATATCGTGAAAATAATGATACCTAAATCTCTTACGGTCTTTCTTAATGAAAACGATACTCTGAGACAGGGCTTTGAGCTGATGACAGAAAAGGGTTACACTGCACTGCCGGTACTGGGCGACAACGGCGAATATGTGGGAAGCGTAAATGAGGGTGACTTCCTCCGCTACATCATGCGGAACGGTGAGGATCTCAAGGAGTGGGAAAGCCACTCGATAGGCGAGGTGCTCCGCAGGGATTTCTGTCCTGCCCTTTCAATAGACGCTGAAAAGGAGTCGGTGATAGATTCTGTTCTGCAGCAGAATTTCGTTCCTGTGGTGGACGGACGGAACATCCTCTGCGGCATCATCACAAGAAGACGGCTCATTGCTCACCTTGCAGGAAGGAGCATTACTCTTTGATTTAAAATAAAAGCAGACCGGAGAAAGGAAATCCTTTCTCCGGTCTTTTTGCGGCATATGACCCTGCTTCCGCCGCGGAAGCTTTTTCGGTCCCGGGTAAAACTTTTAAATAATTAATACTCACAATGTAAAACATTGAACAGCCACATTAAAAAATAACAAAAAGAATAACGAATAACTATAACGCTGAACAGTATGTTTCAAGCATTTCATATATCGCAATGAAAAATTATCCCCCCGTGGGGAGATATGTAAGCCGGAACCGACGGAAAGATTTTATGGATCCCGCTTAAATTTCTATGTCTATGTCCATTGTTTCAGTCGTGTTGATAACGTCAAGAGCGTTCTGTGCCTTGGAAAGAAGCGCCGCTGCCTCGTTATAGTCAGCCTCTGCAGCCGCTATGTCGTAATTGACGATGCGGTAATCAATGATGTTACTGCCGCTGTAGGAGGATTTCTCCCTTACCTTGGGCAGTCTGTTCTTCATATCGTAAAGCTTGCTTTTGCGATTTGAAAGCTGGGGGAGATAAATGAGCATCTGGTCGATGGTCATATCAAACCCGGGAACGGTATGTGTGGTGTTGAATACGTTTATAGCGTGCTTGACTGTGCGGATCTTGTCCTCCAGCTCGGCAAGCTTTTTCTGTGTCTCGGTGTAGTTATACTCGGGACGCACCGATTCGGTGTCCTCGTTCAGTGCTGCAACGAAATCCATGCTCTTGGATTCCATTCTCCACAGGGCGTTGTAGTCCTCGTTGAGCTGACGCAAAATTTTGGCAGCTTCTGCAGATGTACACTTCATAGATATTACCTCCTTGCATTGTCGTGTTTTTCTATTATATGATATTTTTCGATCAATGTCAAGGGGTTTTTTCATTTTATTTTATGATTTGACACTGCTTCAAAGTGATATTTTACAATACCAAGGTCTATCATCGTATTGGGTCCCTTGGGTGCGGAAGCGGTGACAACACCGTCCTTCAATGAGAAGAAAAATTTCTGCTGATTGACAGCGGTAGGAGCAAGCAGAGCCGCTTCGATTCCTCTCACATACCAGTCGGGGAGGTCTTCTGTCACATCGGAGACCGCTGATATATCCTTGCTTTTGCGGGGGACTCCCTGATCTGCGCCATATCCAAGAGCGATAACGATGACAAGTCTTTCGCCATCCCCTATCTTCGCTGTGGTCTTTCCGCGGGTGGCAGCGACCCAGCAGGTGTTGAGTCCCAGCTCCTGAGCCTTCAGAACCAGCTTTTCTCCGTAGTATCCCGATTTTTCGTCTGCGTCGGGGTCGTTCGATTTTGCAACGATGGCGATATAATTTTCGCAGTCCCTGAATCTGCACACCTTTGCAAAAAGCGTGCCGAAGCATTTAGGCTCATCGAAAATGAGCTGAAAGTCCAGACCGCTTTCCTCATTGCACCTTGCGGCAAGCTCTGTCAGCGCAGTTCTTTTTTCCTGTTCGATCTTTTTGGTGGTGTACTTTCTTACGCTGTGACGCGCTCTGATAAGTTCCATAGTATCCATTGTATCTGCCTCCTGCTTTTATAAAATGATAATTCTATTGTATACTATTAATATTAAGTTGTCAATATACTTAGTAGCATAAATTATCATTTAGCGCACAAGAGTGGGAAATTGATTTAGCGCTTTGCGCTAAATCACAGCAGCCGGTCCAGCGCGGCTGGCGC
>JAFLUI010000004.1 GCA_022508825.1 Oscillospiraceae bacterium | reverse complement strand
CATAAAAAATCTGATTACGCAAACTTTTATCTGAATATTTTGTTAAAATTTTTACCTGGGTATAGTTTGGTGTGTATCCGTGGTGAAGACCATCGCTTTTTTCTCTTTCAAAAAGTACGGGGAAGACCTTTCCCACCTGACTTTGCAGAAACTTTTTACGGGACTCCTCCATAGCAGCGCCCATCCGGTCAGACCGTATGTGCTTGACCTCCTCCGGTACCTGCTCGGGCATTTCCGCAGCGGGAGTGCCGCTCCTTTTTGAATAGGGGAATATATGTGCCTTTGCAAAGCCTGTGTCCTGTGCAAATTCAAGGGACTGCAGGAAGTCCTCCTCTGTCTCTCCGGGAAAGCCTACCATTATATCGGTGGTTATTGAGCAGTCTTTGGAGCTGCTTCGCAGTGTCCGGACGATATTTTTGTAATCCTCGGTAAGATAGCGTCTGTTCATTGCTTTCAGGGTCTTGTCACAGCCGCTTTGCAGGGACAGATGGAATTGTGGACAAAGCTTCGGCAGGGCTGCAAACCGTTTTATATCCTCCTCTGTGAGCATTTCCGGTTCTACCGAACCGAGCCGCACCCGCTCTATTCCGTCAATGCCGCACACGGCTTCGACAGCGTCCGCAAGACGTTTTCCCATGTCCACTCCGTAAAAGGAAAGGTTTATACCTACCAGGACGATCTCCTTGTATCCTGCGTCTGCAAAGCCCTTTGCCTCGGATATCACGCTTTCAAGAGGCTTGGAGCGGAAGCCTCCCCGTGAATAGGGGATTATGCAGTATGTGCAGAACATTCCGCAGCCGTCCTGTATTTTCAGAAAAGCACGGGTGTTGTTTTCATAGCCTGTGTTGGGCATATCCTCAAAGCTCTCGGAGCGGTCATATTCGTATATGCCAAAGACCTGCGTCTTACTGCTGATATGCTCAGAAACAAGCTCAGGCAGAGAGGAGCGGTTTTTCGTGCCTGTGATGATGTCCGCTTCGGGGACAGCTTTTGCCTCCTCCGGGAAAGCCTGCGGAAAGCATCCCGTAAGAGCTATGACTGACTGTGGGTACTCCCTGCGGAGACGGTGCAGCTCCTTTTTCAGCTTTTTGTCTCCCGTGCCTGTGACGGTGCAGGAGTTGACAATGAAAATGTCCGCATCAGCTTCCGACGCTGAAACAGTGTATCCGGAGCGTAAAAAAAGCTGTTTCATATTTTCCGTTTCGTAAAGATTGACCTTGCAGCCAAAGGTTATAAAGTAAACATTCATAAAAACTCCATATGTTTTGTGCAAAATACAAAATAATATTTGACAACACATTTTACAAATTTATACTATTACCAATTTTGAAAAAATCCCCTTGACTTAATCGGTAAAAGCTGTTATGCTATATATATGCCGAAAAGGCAAATTTTTCAGTATTCGGAGGTACAAATCATGAATACAACTACAGTAATGTTAGGTACTATCAACGACGTGAAGAACTTCGTTTCTGTTGTTTCTCAGTGCGACTATGATGTTGACCTTATTTCCGGAAGATATGCTGTTGACGCTAAGTCTATCATGGGTATATTCAGCCTTGACCTTTCAAAGCCTATCAAGCTTGAAGCCCACACAGACAACGCTGACGAGTTTTTTGCTCAGATCAAGCAGTTCATTGTTGACTAATTTGAAAAAAGTACTTATGTATTCAAACTGATAACTCCATTTTCCGAAAGGAATATGGAGTTATCTTTTTTATTGCCTTAATGTCTGCGAAGGACACGCTCGTCACAGTATTCGCATTCAAGGGTATCTCCGGAGCCCCGGAAGCTTTTGGGGATATAGCTTTCCTTTTGTGTGATGCAGTTCTTGTTTGTGCAGCAAACGCTCTTGTGTACCTTGCCTTCAAGCAGGACGGTAGGGTATTCATTTTTCAGGACGGTGAGTATAAGAGCCATTCTCACGTACATTCCATATTTTGCCTGCTTGAAATACAGTGCTCTTGGGTCGTCGTCCACCTCAATGGCGATCTCGTCAACACGGGGGAGAGGGTGAAGAACACAGAGGTCAGGCTTTGCCTTTGCCATTTTTGCACGGTCAAGGCAGTAGACGTCCTTCTGCTTTTCGTATTCCTCGGGAGAGGAAAAACGTTCCCGCTGTATCCTTGTCATATAAAGAACATCAAGACTGCCGATGGCTTCTTCAATGGAATTTACTTCCTTGTATTCACAGTTGTTGACTGTAAGGATGTCCTTTATGTAGAAGGGCAGTCTCAGCTCGGGAGTAGAGATAAGCACGAACCTGTTTCCCCTGCAGCAGGACAGCGCCTTGCAGAGAGAATGGACAGTTCTGCCGTTTTTGAGATCTCCGCACAGTCCTATAGTCAGATCTTCAAGACGTCCCTTTTCCTTTGACAGGGTAAGCAGGTCGGTGAGGGTCTGGGTCGGGTGGAGGTGTCCGCCGTCTCCCGCGTTTATTATGGGACAGTCGGCTGTAAGGGCAGCCGCCTTTGCAGAGCCTTCCGAGGGGTGTCTCATTATCATAATGTCGGCGTAGTTTGATACTATCTTGGTGGTGTCCTTCAGGTTCTCGCCCTTTGCAACAGAGGAGGTGGCAGGATTGTCAAAGCCGATGATGGTGCCTCCCAGCTTCAGCATGGCAGCCTGAAAGGACATCTGTGTCCTTGTGGATGGCTCATAGAAAAGGGTAGCCATGATCTTTCCGTCACACTCGTGGGCGTACTTTTCGGGATCGTCAGCGATCTCAGCCCCCAGAGAGACCACCTTGTTCCACCAGTCCACAGGCATATCGTTTAAATCAATAAGGTTAGTAAATCTTGAAACCATAGTCAAGCCGCCTTTACATTATATATTAAACTATTATATCAGATTTTGGGGAATAATTCAATACCGTGACGAAAAACTTTCGGAAGAATTTTTTTGCCTGTAACCTTTTTTATTCTCGGAGCGTCTATATAGGTGAAAGGAGGAAAGCCAATGAAGGATGAGGAGATCGTGCGCTGTCTGCAAAACGGCAAGGAAAACGGTCTGGAAGCTCTTATAGACAAATACGCCGCCTATGTGGGAACGATAATCAGACGCATTATCCTGCCGTCTATGTCGGAAAGCGACGCTGAGGAGCTGGCTTCTGACGTTTTTATTGCGGTCTGGCGTGATCCCGGAAAGCTCACCGGGAAAAATCTAAGACCCTATCTTGCCGCCGCTGCACGGAACAAGGCTCTGAGCCGTCTCAGGACAGCAAAGCAGTGGCAGCCGATAGAGGATGAGCTGCTTACTGCGGAGGGGGACTTTGAAAAGGAAACGGACAGGCGTCTGCTTGCGGATGCTCTTTCCGCCGCTCTGGAGGAAATGGAAGCTTCCGACCGTGAAATTCTTGTTGTGACCTACTACTATTGCCGCAGTCTGAAAGAAACAGCCTTCGGGCTGGGTATCACCGAGGGGGCGGCAAAAACAAGGCTTTTCAGGGCGAGAGAGCGTCTGAAAAAAATACTTACAGAAAGAGGTATCGTTTATGAAGATTGATTTTTACGATTTGTTTTCCATGCATACTCCCGATGATTTTTCCGGAGAGGGGGGAGAAAATTACATGACAGCGGCTGTCAGAAACAAGGTACATGAAAAGCTTGCGGAAAGTAGGTCTGCCGTTTCACGAAAGGTACATCCTAAAAGGAATTTGGGTAAGATCGTTTTTGCAGCGGCAATTGTCGCCGCTTGTATGGGAATAACCGTAGGTGCGGCTTCCGGAAAGCTCGGAGAGTTTTTCAATACCCTATCAAGGAGTGAGATCGCAGACAGTGTACCCGGTAGCGGACTTCCTGCTATTGGCGAGAATCCCGCTGACATGACAGAATACTACAGTCTGCCGGAAGCAGTGTTTACTACAGACGGAACTGTATCTGCAGAGCTTCTTGGACTTTATAACGACAGCAACACTGTCATGCTTAGTATGATGATAACGCCGGAATATGGCTCTGATATTTCGGATATGCGTATGCCTTTTTACTTTACGCTGAAAAGTCCTGGCGGAAGCGAAAAGACCTTGAACCAAAGCGGATTTGCGGGAATTGAAAGCTTTAATGACGCAGACATTGAAGGTTCATACTGTCTTACGTTTTATCTGACCGACCCTGATATTGCAGGAAGCACCCTTAAGATACAGTCGGATGGTTTATATACTGTAAATCAGATCAAGGAAGCCCGTAAATTGGTTACAGACGATCAGGCACAGCGGAGAGCGCAGTTTGAAAATGACGAGGATTGGTTTGAGTATAAGAAAAATAATTCCTGGTATTATGGAAATGCACGTGATTATTATGAAGGGCAGCGGCTGGCATTGAAAGAGATCGCTCCCGATGCGGCAGGTTCTGTTTCGGCAGAAATCAAAATTCCCGGAACATCGGCTGAACCGATAGAGGCTGACGCATACGGCGTAACCATGCGGCTTGACAGCTTGTCTATGTATGTATCTAAAATACCGGATGAGCTTTCCGGAGACAGGCACGCAGGCGATGCCTACACGGTCTATCTTAAAGACGGCAGTGTTATTTCAGATGAATTTTTCATGTTTGATGATGTTGTTCTTACCAACAGTGGCTATAATTTTGACGGAACATCATACAGCCAATACGCGTATATGCGTGGTACGGAAACAGGCAGTATAAGGTGCTTTGACCGTCCGATAGCAGCGGATGAGGTCGAAAAGGTCGTAATGTATATTTTGAATTATGATTCGGATTACAATGAGCAGGTAAGTGAATATCTGCTGTACAGAGCAGGATAACAGAAAAGGCATTACCGAAGATAAAAGATCGGTAATGCCTGATTTTTATATTTAGTCGGGGTCTTTAGCCTTGAAAAACGCACCCACAAGCTTGGGACCCGCATTTGCGGCGATAACTCCGCCGATACGGAAAGACATTTCAGGAGGGTACCCCAGCTTCTTGGTAAGCTCCTTTGCAAGCTCCCTTTCCAGCTCCTCAGAGTAGCCGTAAACAAGACAGTAGGGGGTCTGGGGGATTATCCTTTCAGCGGTTATCTCTACCACCTTGGGGATGATAGCCTTGTCGCCTCTTACCTTTGCATCGGTGGTGGAAATTCCGTGCTTGATCTTTATTACCGGACGGAGCCCCATAAGCTCGCCTACGAAAGCGGCGGCTGTACTTACACGTCCCGAGCGCTTTACAAATTCAAGGGTGTAGCATCCGAAGTGTACTTCCGCGCAGGAGAGCCAGTCCTGCATATAAGCGATAGCGTCATCTGCAGAGGCTCCGTGCTGTATCTTTTCCGCAGCCTGCAGCAGAGGAAAGCCGTAAACTCCTGTATAGTTGCCCGAATCAATAACATGGACTTTATATTTATCCTTTGCATCCGGATTGTTTTCATAGAACATATCTATTGCCATTACTGCATTATTGTAAGTAGCGGAACCAAGAGAAGCTATGGCTACATAAATAAGGTCGGTGTAGCCCTGATCGTAATATTCCTTGTAAAGACCCTCAAACTCAAATGATGTGATCTGGGCATGAGTGGGAAAATCCTTTGAATTTATTATCATGTCATAGTATTCCATATGCTCATAATCACGGTCATAGAAGGACTTGTCTCCAAGGGTGATGGGGAAACGGAGTATCCTTATGTCGTATTTTGCCTCAAGATCCTTTGGGATATCGGACGCTGAGTCGGTCATAAGCTTGATTTTGCTCATTGTTAATCGATCCTTTCTTTTTTTAGTCCCATGTATATTTTGTAAGCTGACCCTCCGAGGCAAGCTCGGGAAAGTCCCACTGTCTCAACACTTCATAGACTGCTATAGCTACAGAGTTAGAAAGATTAAGGCTTCTCAGTTTTGGACGCATTGGTATCCTCAGGCAGGCATCGGGATTTTCTACAAGCAGCGATTCGGGAAGTCCTGCGTCCTCCCTGCCGAAAACAAGATAGCAGTTGTCCGGAAAAGAAACATCGCTGTATGTATTTTTTCCTTTTGTAGTAAAATAATAGAAGCTCCCGCTGTTTTTGTTTTTGGAGAAGAAATCCTCCAAGCCATCGTAATAGGTGATGTCCAGCTCGTTCCAGTAGTCAAGACCCGCCCGCTTCAGATTTTTGTCCGTGACCTCAAAGCCGAGAGGTCTTACAAGATGCAGTCTTGCTCCCGTAACGGCGCAGGTGCGGGATATATTTCCCGTATTCTGGGGTATCTGGGGTTCAACCAGTACAATATTGAGATTGATAGACAGCGCCTCCCTTACATCTGCTCGTAGTCGCAAAGGGTGGGATTGCTGATAAGAAAATCCAGACAGTTTTCCAGCATGATACCGTCCCGTACCTCTGTGGAGTAGCTGTAGGTAGTCTTTATTGCAAGCTCCAGAAAAGCAGTCGCCCGGTTCATTGCAAGAGGGAGACTGTCCCCCCTGAGTATGGAGCCTGTAAGTACAGAGGCAAAAACATCCCCTGTTCCCGGATAATGAGCGTTTATAAGATTGTAGGGAATACGCCAGAACTTGCTGTGTTCGCGGTCGTATCCTACATTGTAAGCTCTGCCGTCGGAAAAGACGCTTGTTATGACTACTATTTTGGGACCCAGCTCCGAAAGCCTTACCAGATAGCTTTTTATCTGTTGCATGGAAACATCCGGTTGGAGCGGGTTTTCTTTAAGCAGCATAGCAGCTTCGGTAATATTGGGAGTTATGATATCCGCTATGGCAGCAAGCTCTCCCATTCTTGAACGAAGCTCTGGGGTACAGGTCTTGTAGGGCTTGCCATTGTCTGCCATAACGGGGTCAACGACTTTAAGGGAGTCCTTGTAGTATTCAAAAAATTCAAGACAGTGGTCTATCTGCTCCGTGGAAGCAAGAAACCCGCTGTATACGCAGTCAAATTTATATTCCAGACGCTTGTAATGCTCCAGAGCGGAGGGGATATAGTCGGTAAGATCACGGAGGACAACTTCTCCGAAGCCTCCGGTATGGGCGGACAGTATCGCCGTAGGTACGGGACACACCTGTATCCCCTGAGCGGACATTGTGGGAAGAATGACCGAAAGGGAGCAGCGTCCAACGCCGGAAAGATCGTGTATAGCAGCCACTTTTGCAGATCGGCGGTACATAATTGCAGCATCCTTTCATTCTTTTTAGCGAATAATAGCATATGCCATATATCCGCCGTAAATAAGCACCATGATAAGTCCTTCTATCCTGTTTACCTGCTTGCCCACTGCGCAGAAAAGGTATGCGATCACTGAAGCAGCCATAAGAATGAGCAGGTCACCAAGGCACTGAGCATTGATCCCCATAGGACTTATTGCTGCTGATGCCGCAAGTACAAACAGGATGTTGAAAACATTGGAGCCAACCACGTTTCCCATTGCAATATCGCTTTCGCCCTTTCTGGCTGCAACGATGCTTGTAACAAGCTCTGGCAGGGAGGTGCCTAACGCTACGATAGTAAGTCCTACAAGGGTCTCGCTCATTCCGAAGCCCAGAGCGATCTTTTCCGCGCTGTCAACTACAAACTGACCGCCTATTACTATCCCTGCAAGTCCGCCTATGGTAAAAAGTATGCTGAGTCCCATGCCGTATCTGGGCTTTTCGTCGTCTTCCGAAGCAGAGGACAGGCTTTCCTTTCTGGAACGGAGCGCCGATGAAATGACAGAGTAGAGGAAAACAGCCAGAAAAAGCAGGAGTATGAATGCATCACTGCTTGAAATGATATTTTCGGCGCTGTTTCTGAAGAATACATCATATGACATCAGAACAAGAGCTCCCGTTACTAAAAGCATGAAGGGAAATTCCCTTTTTATGATCTGATCTTTAACGGTTACAGGCTTGATAAGTGCGCTTATTCCTATGACCACCAGCAGGTTGAACATATTTGACCCGATGACATTTCCTACGGCAATGTCGTTCGAACCGTTTATTCCCGCTATAATGCTGACTGCCGCCTCGGGAGCGCTTGTCCCGAAGGCTACGATGGTAAGTCCTATAATAATTGACGGGATCTTCAGAAATTTAGCAATGCTGGAGCTGCCGTCCACAAATACATCTGCACCTTTGACCAGCAGAACAAATCCCACAATAAGTAAAACAAATGCCAATATCATGATCTAAGACTTCCTTTGATTTTCAGATAACACTAAATTATATAGTACCACATAATATTTCCATTGTCAATCACATCTAAACAACTTTATTTAAAATTTCTCTTGAAATTATTGATAAAGTGTGATAAAATGAAAATAATCATTATCTATACAGAAAGGGCTTTTTTATGGCTAAAAATAAAAGAAGAAAAAAAAGGAAGATCATGACCGAAGCTGCAAGACGCAAAAGAAGGATCGCAATGGCAAGACTGAGAGCCTTTTTGATCGTCCTGCTTATTACAGGCGGAATTGCAGGCATAGTCCATCTGAATAAATCTATAGAAGTACCTCTCAGTGTAAATGCTGAGAATTATTACCAGATAGAAGAGGGCAGTATAGAGGATACCGACTGGGCAGAGGATGCAGACGATGCATTTGCAGAAACAAAGGGAGAGATCTCCAAATATATGGTTGCAAGACCAAGGCTTATGGAGGAATATCCCATTGACATGAATATCCTCTCCAAATATGCCATTGTGTATGATGTTCAGGCGGATCAGGTGCTGTACGCTAAAAATGCAGAGGAGAAATGCTATCCTGCCAGCACAACGAAAATCCTCACCGCATCGGTGATTCTTGACAATGCGCCGGAGGACTTCATTTTTACGGCAGGGGATGAGCTTGATTTTGTCAATCCCGAATCAAGCCTTGCATTTGTGGAAAAGGGCAATATGCTTGATCTTGAAACCACTATAGACGCTCTTATGCTTCCGTCGGGAAATGATGCTTCCTATATGGCAGCGGCAAATATAGGAAGATACATACTTGACGATGAAGAAGCCTCCCCCGGGGATGCAGTACAGGCATTCATGGACGAAATGAACAGAGTGGCTGTGCTTATCGGAACGGAAAATACCCATTTTACCGCTCCTGACGGCTTCCATGACGACGACCACTACACCACCGTCCTTGATATGCTTAAGATCACTCTTTACGCAAGGACAAAGCCAATGATACTGAAGTCCGTTGCAAAGCCTGAATTGGAAACGACCTTTGAGACCGGTGAGGAAGTGTACTGGTATAATTCCAATAAACTCATCCATGAGGACAGTGACTTCTACTATCTGTATGCAAACGGCTTCAAGACCGGTATGACCGATCAGTCGGGATACTGCGTTGTTGCAACGGCAAACCGTTTTGACCACGATATTATATGTATCGTTTTCGGTGCAGAGGATTCAAGCACGCGCTGGAATGATACCATCGCACTTCTGGACGCTGCATTTGTACAGGTCAGAAACAATAAGGGGGACAGATGATGGTCAACATAGGAAACGAATGGGACGACCTTCTGAAGGACGAATTTCAGAAGGAATATTACCTTAAATTGAGGGAGTTCCTTAAAAGCGAGTATTTTTCCCGGAGGATATATCCGGATATGTATGATATATTCAACTCTCTGAAATATACCTCATATTCGGACGTAAAGGCGGTCATTATAGGTCAGGACCCATATCACGGCAAGGGACAGGCGCACGGTCTTTGTTTTTCGGTTCAGAAGGGTGTTGCAATACCTCCCTCACTGCTGAATATCTATAAGGAGATACAGTCCGATTTGGGGATACCTCCCGCGCCTCACGGGTACCTGAAAAAATGGGCGGATAACGGGGTATTGCTTATGAACACCGTCCTTACTGTCCGTGAGGGACAGGCAAATTCTCATAAGGGAATGGGCTGGGAAATTTTTACTGACAGGGTGATAGAGCTTCTTGACCAAAGGGAAAAGCCCATTGTTTTCCTGCTCTGGGGAGGAAACGCCAAGCAGAAGCTGAGGCTTATAAAGAATCCGAACCATTGTATTCTGCAGGCAGCCCATCCAAGTCCGCTTTCGGCATTTAATGGATTTTTCGGGTGCAGGCATTTTTCAAAGGCAAATGAGTTCCTTGCTGCTCACGGCATGGAGCCAATAGATTGGCGTGTGGACTGATGACATTTTTGGAGGGATACTATGAAAAAGAAAATATCATTGCTTATCTCGGCGGTCATGGTACTGTCGATGCTTTCTTCCTGCGGAGGGAAAAACGAGGACACCGGCACTGCAGAAGTGACCACCTCTGCAGCTTCTGTTTCTGATGTGACCGATATATCCGAGGAAGAGCTTATAGACTTCTTTGACGATGATTACGACCCGTTCTCCGATGATTATGACCCCTATGGAGGAAAGGGAGCTTCGGCGTCCAGACAGACTCCCGAAACAAGCGTGGGGGAGAGCAGGGATACAGATAATGTTCAGGAGCTGGCTGAACCTGCAGGACAGGGCGGTGCTTCTTCCTCGGGAAGTAAGCCTGCGTCCGGATCTCAGAATAAAGGCAGCAGCAATAATAACAGCGGTCAAAGCAGCGGAAGCAATAGCAACAGCAATAAGAGCGGAAGCAGCAACAATAGCAGCAGTCAGAACAGCGGCGGAAATAATACCCCCGCATCAACAACGGCTGCGGCATCTCAGAACTCAGGCAGTACGCCCCCTTCCAAGGATACAAAAGCAGCAGAACAGACCTCGGATAAGGTCTCCCTTGTTCTTAACGCTTCAAACGGCTGGGAGAGCGGAGGCGATAAATTTACTCAGGTGGACGGTACTGTAAAGAATAACTCCGACAGCGCTATAGGAAGCTGGACGGTGACCATCCCGGCTGCTTCCGGAGTAAAAGTGGATCAGTACTGGAACTGCGAGATATCTGTAAAGGGCGGGACTTTAACAGTCACCCCTGTCAGCTACAACTCCTTTGTTGACATAGGAAGTGAAGGGACGTTCGGTATGATATTATGCAACGCAGGTACTATCGATAGCTCAAAAGCAACAGTAAAGTTCGGAAACACCACTGTAAGCGCAAGTGACTACTGGAATGGAAACAATAACAATAACAACAATAACGGAGGCGGAAGCAGCGGCTCTGTAGGAAACAATAATCCTAAGATAGTTAAGGCAAAGGACGTTCCCGAGCCTACCACCGATGACTGGCTCTATACTGACGGCAGCAAGATCGTG
This sequence comes from Oscillospiraceae bacterium, assembly GCA_022508825.1. Lineage (GTDB taxonomy): Bacteria > Bacillota > Clostridia > Oscillospirales > Ruminococcaceae > RGIG8773. Next base: position 34,444 of record JAFLUI010000004.1, on the reverse strand, counting down.
GACAAGGACGGCAAGCAGGTCTGGCTTACAGGTGTGAACTGGTTCGGATACAACACCGGAACAAACACCTTTGACGGTCTCTGGACCTGCGACCTTAACACATCTATTGCCGCAATTGCGGACAGGGGGTTCAATCTTCTGCGTATCCCCATTTCAACGGAGCTGATAAAGAACTGGTCAAACGGAAATTATCCCACTGCTAACTTCAATCAGGCGACCAATTCCTATCTTGTGGGAATGAACAGCCTTGAAATTTTCGACTATGTTATCGGTCAGTGCCGCGCCAACGGCATCAAGATAATGATCGACATCCACAGCGCAAAGACCGATTCTATGGGACATATGGCAAATATGTGGTATAACGGCGACATTTCCGAGAAGGACTATATTGACGCTCTTGCATGGATGGCAGGAAGATACAAGAATGACGATACCATTATCGCATACGACCTGGAAAATGAGCCTCACGGCAAGGCAGGGGAGTCTCCCAGAGCCAAGTGGGACGGCTCCAAGGATGCTGATAACTGGAAATACATTGCCGAAAAGGCAGCAAAGGCAGTGCTGGGCAAGAATCCCAACGTGCTTGTAATGGTAGAGGGAATTGAGATCTATCCGATGGATATAAAGTCCAACGGTGATTTCTCCTCTACAAATGCGGGAGATTACTATACTACATGGTGGGGAGGAAATCTCCGGGGTGTAAAGGATAACCCTGTTGATCTGGGCAAGTATCAGAACAAGCTTGTATATTCTCCCCATGATTACGGTCCTACCGTATATGAGCAGCCATGGTTCAAGGGCAATTTTACATATGACAGCCTTTACAAGGACTGCTGGTACGACAACTGGTTCTATATCCAGAAGACCAATACTGCTCCTTTGCTGATAGGCGAGTGGGGAGGCTTTATGAGAGAGCCTAACCTTACATGGATGACCTATCTGCGCAAGCTTATAAAGGACAATAAAATAAATCACACCTTCTGGTGCTTCAACTCCAACTCAGGAGACACAGGAGGACTTGTTCTGGACGACTTTACCACATGGGACGAGACCAAATACGCATTTGTCAAGGAAGTCCTCTGGCAGCAGGGCGGCAAATTTGTGGGACTTGACCATGAAATTCCCCTTGGAAGCAACGGCATAACGCTGTCACAGGCAAAATAATAGCAGGAAGGTCTTTTGAATGAGTAAGGCAGAAATTGCCAAACGATATGTATTATTTATAATAAGCTTGTTTTTCGCAGCTCTGGGAGTTTCATTTACAAAAAGCGGAGAGCTGGGGGTATCTCCGATTTCATCGGTGGCGAATGTGCTGAGTATAAAGTTTTCTGCTCTTTCTATGGGAACATGGCTCATCATCTGGAACTGTGTCTTGATACTTGGGCAGATACTTATTCTCCGGAAAAAGTTTCAGCTGATACAGCTTCTGCAGGTGCCGCTGTCATTTTTATTCGGATGGTTTACAGATCTTGGAATGTGGATGGTATCCTTTATCCCTGTAAATTCCTATCCTGTACGTCTGGTGATGGTAGTTGCCGGGATCGTTATACTTGGCTTTGGGATATCCCTTGCCGTTATTGCAAATGTGATAATGAACTCCGGAGAAGCCTTTGTTAAAGCTGTTTCGGACACTATCGGCAAGGAGTTCGGAAACGTCAAAATAGCCTTTGACGTCCTGTGCGTTGTGTTTTCCATAGTGTTGTCACTGATATTTTTTGATCTCACTATTGTGGGAACAAGGGAGGGTACTGTAATTTCTGCGCTTCTGACAGGTGTGGTGGTAAAATTTTTCAGCAAAAGACTGAAAAAGCCTCTGGATGCCGTTCTGTGCGGAGCATAACATTATTCCGATTTGAAAAAGTAAAAGCCTGAGAATTTTAGGTTCTCAGGCTTTAAAATTGGCGGACGCAAAACAAAAACAGCAAGCCGGTGCATCTCACCTCAGACTTGCTGCCCTTGAAACCATGATCTTAAAATCATACTGCTCTTGTTACCTTGCCGGAACGGAGACATCTTGTGCATACGTAAATATGCTTAGGAGTTCCGTCAACGATAGCCTTTACACGCTTAACGTTGGGCTTCCAAGTTCTGTTGGAACGATGATGTGAGTGGGAAACCTTTATACCGAAAGTAACGCCCTTTCCGCAAACTTCGCATTTTGCCATGGGGTTACACCTCCTTTTCCATAGCTTTTTTATCTTTTTTAAAAATCAACGTTTCTATTTTAACATAAAACTTTCAGAAATGCAAGCCCTTTTTTAAAAAAAGTCCTGAAAAGGGAAAAAAATTTGAAAATGTTGATAAAATTCGGCAATAGTTCTTGTTTTTTTTTAGAAAGTGTAGTATAATTAATATCGTATATGACAGTCCGAAGGGAGCTAATTGTAAATTATTTATGAATGACCGTATCATAGGAATTCTTATACATGGCATTGTTCTGCTTACCGCGTTCCCGGTACATGAGTGCTCACACGCTCTGGCAGCTCACTGGATGGGGGACGATACCGCCAAGGATCAGGGCAGGATGACCCTTAACCCTCTCAAGCATCTTGACCTGTTCGGGACTATCTTTATGCTTATCGGAGGCTTCGGCTGGGCTAAGGCTGTGCCTATTGATCCAAGAAATTTCAAGAACCGCAAGGTGGGTATGGCTCTTTCGGCTCTTGCAGGACCCATCTCAAATCTGCTGATGGCGTATATTTCCATGATATTGTGCAAGATCGCAGTGTACAACAGCACGAATCCGTATACTGCTGCACTTTCAAAGCTTTTCCTGTATGCGGTGTTCCTGAACGTGGGTCTGGCAGTATTCAATCTGCTGCCGATCCCTCCGCTGGACGGGTCAAGGATATTTAACCTTATACTTCCCGAAAAGCTGTATTTCAAAATAATGAGATATGAAAATATCATATTCGGACTGCTTTTTTTAGCGGTATTTATGGGATTTCTGGACAGACCCCTTGGTTTTCTGCGGACATCTACAGTCCAGCTTATGGACAGCATTTCAAGATGGGTCGACATATTGATACTAAAGTTCATGTAAAGGAAAGATCAAATGGAGCAGATTTCTTTCAAGCTGGAGGTGTTCGAGGGTCCTCTCGATCTGCTGCTCCACTTGATATCAAAGCACAAGCTTAATATAAACGATATTCCGATAGTTACGCTGCTCGATCAGTATATGGAATATATTGACAGAATGTCAGAGCAGAATATGGAGATCGCCGGAGAGTTCCTTGAAATGGCGGCAAGGCTGGTATACATAAAAACGGTGTCCCTGCTGCCTCGCCATGAGGAAGCGGAGGCTCTTAAAAAGGAGCTGCAGGGACGTCTTATTGAGTACTCCCTCTGCAAAAAAGCGGCGGAGCTTATGAAGGAGCGGTATATCGGCAATGTAAACGCCGTGAGAAAGCCTCTGGCTATAGAATTTGACAATACCTATTCGGTGATACATGAGCCTCAGCTTCTGGTAGAGACCTATCTGAAAATACAGGTCAGACCTCCCGAGGAGCAGATAAAAACAGAGACCTTCAACACTATCGTCAAAAAGAAAATAGTGTCGGTAACATCGAAGATAATATACGTCCTCAGAAAGCTGTATAAGACGGGAAGCTGTCTTATGGAGGGGCTTTTTGACGGCATGACCAACCGCTCGGAGAGAGTTGCTACTTTCCTTGCCATACTGGAGCTTACCAAATCGGGAAGGATACGTCTCAACGAGGACAACACAGTGATAACCTTCAGCAGAAATCAGCCGCAGGACGAAGATACAGGCGATTCGGAGTTTGACGGCGATGAACGGTCTGAAACAGAGGATCCGAAACAGGAGGAGTAAATATAAATGAAACTGGAAGAAGGCGTTTCCGTTATCGAGGCGATACTTTTCGCTCACGGGGATCCTATTGAAGCTGACAAGCTGTCCTCGGCAGCGGGAGTGGATCGTGACACGGCAGAAAAGCTGCTGCAGCTTTTAGAGGACAGATACGAGTCTGTGTCAAGCTCACTGACGGTGATGAGGCTTGGAGACTCCTATCAGCTTGTGGTAAAAGCGGACTTTAGCGATTACGTGAGAGCAGCCCTTGAAACAAGAAAAATGACGCCCCTGTCTCCGGCGGCAATGGAGGTACTGACCATCATAGCATACAATCAGCCGGTAACAAAGGGCTTTGTTGAGCACGTAAGGGGCATAGACAGCTCCAGCGTGGTAAATTCCCTTGTTGAAAAAAATCTGCTGGAGGAGGCAGGACGTCTTGATGTCCCGGGAAAACCCATAGCATATAAGACCACACCTGCTTTTCTGCGGTGCTTTCAGCTGAGCTCTCTGGACGAGCTGCCGCCGCTTCCCGATTCGGACGGTCAGGTCAGCTTTGACGAAATACTTATCACAAGCACAGAGCCGGACGCAGAGTCGGAGGAAAACGAAGTATCTGAGGAAAATACTGACACAGAACAGTGAAAGGGTGGTGGATATTGACAGCTCTTATAATTATTGGTATAATTGTCCTGTTGTTTGCTTTCCTGTTCAGTATGACCATACGGGCTGAAATAAAGTTCTGCGGCGGCAAGCTTGACCTGCGGGTGAAGTATATGTGGTTCACAGTCTTTGCTCTGGGAAAGGAAAAGCCGGATCCGGAGCCGGAGTTTCCTGAGGACTCTGATGACAGGGAATGGCAGCAGCCCGATGATATTCCTGATAAAACGGGAGCGGCAGATGATGCAGCCTCCGAAAAAGAGGTGGACGAGGATACCGCCGCTGTCCATGATGCGGAGAGCGCGGCAGAGGACGCTATAGACACCGAGGAGAAAAAGCTCAAAAAGGAGTCTCTTGGTGAAAAGATAGAGAATATTACCGACCTGATAGAGAAAGGCAAGATCATCTGGAAATCTTCACAGAAGGGGTTAAAGCGTATTTTTACCCATATATACATTAAAAATCTGGTAATTGACTTTACCATCGCAAATGAGGATGCCTACAAGGCAGCAATGACCTACGGAGCCGTAAGCGCGGCGGTGTACAATATCATAGCAGTGATAAGCAGACTGTTTACAACTACGATAAGATCGGTGGACATAGTGTGCGACTTTGATAAAAAGGAGCCGGTCTTTGACGTGGAGGCAGGTATCGCAATGAGGGTAGGCACTATCCTTGCGGCGGGGTTCAGCATACTTTTCGGGATACTTAAAAATCTCGGAAAGCTTATAGGAAAACCAAAACCAAAACCTAAGCAAAAGCAAAAACACAAAAAGCAGCCGGGATCCAAAAAGGCTGTCAGAGTATAAAAAAGGAGAATGAAAATGGATACAAAAGTAAAAGACTTAGTTACCTCGGCGATCGGCAGGATACATGAGCTTTCCGATGCGGATACCATAATCGGAAAGCCTATCAAAATTGATGAGAGTATAACGATCATCCCGGTATCAAAGGTGTCATACGGATTTGCAGCAGGAGGCTCTGATCTCCCTTCAAAATCCGACAAGGAGATCTTCGGAGGAGGAAGCGGCGGCGGAGTTTCTATCCAGCCTCTTGCATTCATCGTAATTTCCGACGGAGACGTAAGACTTCTTGAGCTCGGCTCCGGAAATTCACCTGCAAATGCTATCATCAATGCTGTTCCCGACCTGTTCACAAAGATACAGTCCATGTTCTCGAAGAAAAAGGACAAGGACGGAGGAGACAGCTCAGATGGTGAGGGAGCTTCATCTCCTGAGCCTGAGATCGAAAAGGTGGAGATCAATACGGACGGTTTTGATTTTTAATTGAAATATTTGCGTTTCAAACTCCATAATATATCTATGAACGCTTGTTGTCCTACAGGTCATGCAAGACTGTTCAAAAAGATATTCGGAGGTTTTTATGAAACGCAGTATTTTATGTATTCTTATTTCAGCGGTCATTTTAGTCTGCTGTGCGCCGTCAGCGGGAGCGGCTTCCGTTCCCACGATATCGGCTAAGGCAGCTATACTGATAGACGCTCAGACGGGAAAGGTAATTTCAGGTAAAAATCAGTATGACAGGCTTCCCATGGCAAGTACGACTAAAATAATGTCCGCCCTGCTTCTCATGGAAAGCGGAGACCTTGACACAGAGTTCCGTGTAGACAACACAGCAATTCTTGTGGAGGGCTCGTCCATGGGTCTTTGTCCCGATGATGTCGTTACAAAGCGTGCTCTTTGCTATGGTATGCTGCTTCCCTCGGGAAACGATGCGGCAAATGAGACTGCATTTCTACTTGCAGGAAGCGGGGAAAAGTTTGCGGACATGATGAATAAAAGGGCTGAAAAGCTTGGCATGAGGGACACTCATTTTGTTACCCCATCCGGTCTGCACGATGATGACCATTATTCCACGGCTTACGACATGGCGCTGCTGACCCGGGAGGCTCTTAAAAATGAGACCTTCCGTGAGATATGCGGAACAGCAAAGGCGAAGCTTCAGTTCGGGAATCCCCCCTATGAAAGATGGCTTGTGAATACCAACAAGCTGCTTTCTCTTTGTGACGGCTGTATCGGCGTAAAGACGGGCTTCACAGACGAAGCTGGACGGTGCCTTGTTTCAGCGGTGGAAAGGAACGGAGTCACTCTCATATGCGTCACTCTCAACGACCCAAACGACTGGAACGACCACATCAGACTGTATAATTATGGATTTTCAAAGGTAAAAAGCGTAGACCCGGGACTTGATCTTTCAGATATCTATGTCAATGTGGCAGGAGGGGACACCGGTAAAATACGGGTGATGCCTGCCGAGATACCAAAGTATACCTCGGTAAACGGCAGCGTACCGAAAGCCACATATGAAGCGGCAGTGGAAAAATTCATTTATGCCCCTGTTGCAAAAGGAAAAAAAGCTGGGGTGGTGCGGTACTATTCAGACGGAGTGCTTATAGGGACTTCCGACCTTATTGCAGCAGAGGAGTGCGGTGCGGTCATAAAGGAATACAAGCCGGGTCTTGACGATAAAATTGTTGATTGGATAAAGAGTATCATTAAAAAGGAGTAAACATGGCAAATGTCAGATTGCAGAAGCTGATAGCGGAAAGCGGACTGTGCTCCCGCAGAAAAGCAGAGGAGCTTATCAAGCAGGGGAGGGTCCGTGTAAACGGACGAGTCGCTCACATCGGAGACGGAGCAACTCCTAATGATGTTATAATGGTGGACAGCGAAAGGCTTCGTATTGAAAAGAAAAGGGAAAAATATTATATCATGCTTAATAAGCCCCGGGGCTATGTCACTACAATGTCTGACGAGCTGGACAGACGCTGTGTGACGGAGCTTCTGGAGGACTTTCCGGTCAGGGTGTATCCTGTGGGACGTCTTGACCGTAACTCCGAGGGTCTGCTTCTGTTTACCAATGACGGAAAGTTTGCCAACGATATCATGCATCCCAGCAGGCATATTTCCAAGACCTATCGGGTCACGGTACGTCCTCCCGTAAATGACGGACAGCTTGTGGAGCTGTCCGAGGGGGTAGTCATCGACGGCAGGAGGACCATGCCTGCCACGGTGACTGTCGTCACTCAGGAGGCGGAGAGGGTAGTGCTGCAGATCATCATCCGTGAGGGCAGGAACCGTCAGATAAGAAAGATGTGCGAGGCGGTAGGTCTGGAGGTAGCCCGTCTCAAAAGGACGGCGATAGGTCCCGTTAAGCTGGGGATGCTAAAGCCGGGAACATACAGGGAGCTTACCTCTGAGGAACTGAGAGCCCTGAGAAATGCAGTGGGAGACAAAAGATAATCCCTATATAAAGTATGCAGATTTATGAACATTTTGAAAATAAGTGCAAAAATATTGTTATTATCTTGTCAAAGTCAAAAAAATATAGTATAATTAATCTGGTATAATTTTTATGGAAGTACCGCAGGCAGCAGCCATTCTTTGTGCGGTGCTGCCATATATGAACGGAGGAACCTTTATGTTAACTGAAAGCCAGAGGGCCAAATTTGAAGCGTACAGAGCCGCTTCGGCAAATTCGGGCAAGGCAGGGGAAAGACTTGCTGCTTTGTTTGATGACGGCGTTTATACCGAAGTAGACGCAGGCATAAAAAACGGGGATTCCCTTGCAGGAGTAGTTACTGCTTACGGATATGTTGACGGCAGTCCCGTATATGCTTTTTCACAGGATAAGTCAGTAAAAGGCGGAGCTGTAAGCAGACAGCACGCTGCAAAGATATGTAAAGTTCTTGACCTTGCATCAAGAACGGGAGTTCCTGTTGTGGGAATTTATGATTCAAACGGAGCATTTGTTGAGGACGGTGCAGAGGCTATAAAGGCTTACAGCGAGATACTCACATGGACAAGCAACCTTTCAGGTGTTGTTCCTCAGATATCCGTTGTGGCAGGCGCTTGCGCAGGAAGCGCTGCTATGATAGCGTGCTCTGCTGATTTTGTTGTTATAACGGACGATGGCGAGCTTTATGTTGCTCCCGGTGCTGATGTAAAGGGTGAGGACGCTGTTAAAAACGGAACAGCATCCATCAGTGCAAAGACCGATAAGGACGCTATGGAAGCAGTAAGAAGGCTTATTTCCGTGCTTCCGGCAAATAATATTTCGGTTCCTCCCATGTTTGAGGCTGAGGCGACCTCAAAGTCCGCAAGCGGTGCGGCTGCCGAGATCGCAGAGGCTGTTGCTGATGTGGACAGCATTATCGAGCTTTCAGACGGCTTTGGAAAGGCTGCTTACACTGCCATAGCAACAATAGGCGGTTCCGCTGTGGGCATTGCAGCTACAAACAAGGCTGTCGAGAAGCTCACCTCCGAGGACTGCTCCAAGCTTGCAAGATTTGTGAGGACCTGTGATGCGTTCTCCGTTCCTGTACTTACCGTTATTGATACCGAGGGCTTCGCTGCGGACGCTTGTGTCCGTGATATGGCTAAGATCGCAAGTGCCTATGCAGAAGCCACCACGCTTAAAATATCCGTTGTCACAGGCAAGGCTTACGGAGCTGCTATGGCTGCTCTGGGAGCAGGAAATGCTGATGTGACATATGCATATCCCGAGGCTGTTATTTCTCCTATCGCTCCTGTGGCTGCGGTAGAGTTTCTCTGGCACGACAAGCTGAAAGGTGCAAAGGATCTTGCCGAGGAGAGAAACAAGCTTGCTGAGCAGTATGCAGACGAGAATGCATCAGCATTTGACGCTGCTGAAAAGGGCTGTGTTGACGATATCATAACCGCCGAGGAAGCAAGAATCAAGATCCAGGCGGCTCTGGAGGCTATGTCCGGCAAGAGAATGACAAAGCGTCTGCCTAAGAAGCACAGCAATATGCCTTTCTAAGGATGAGAAAATAATTAGAAATTCAAATAAAAATTTAATGAATGGTGGTATACAGTTATGAAAAGATTTAATATTACGGTAAACGGCAAGGCTTATGACGTAGCTGTTGAAGAGGTTTCCGGAGGCTCTGCATCTGCTGCGGCTCCCGCTCCTGTGGCTGCTGCGCCTGCAGCGGCTCCTGCACCTGCAGCGCCAGTGGCTGCTCCTGCCGGTGCAACTGCTGTAAAAGCTCCTATGCCCGGTACTATCCTTGATGTAAAGGCAAATGCAGGGGATACCGTTTCCGAGGGTCAGGTACTTATGGTTCTTGAAGCTATGAAGATGGAAAATGACATCGTTGCTCCCAAGGCAGGAAAGGTCGCTTCCATCAATGTGAAGAAGGGCGACAGCGTAAACCGTGACGACCTGCTGGCTTCTATTCAGTAATCTTAGGAAGGGTTGATTAAAATGGCTAAGATAAAAGTTACCGAAACTGTTCTTCGTGACGCGCATCAGTCCCTTATTGCTACAAGAATGACTATGGACGAGATGCGTCCCATACTTTCAACAATGGATAAGGTGGGATTCTATTCCGCAGAGGTCTGGGGCGGCGCTACATTTGACTCCTGTCTCCGTTTTCTTAATGAGGATCCCTGGGAGAGGCTCCGTATCCTGAGAAAGGAAATGCCCAACACCAAGCTGCAGATGCTTTTCAGAGGTCAGAATATGCTTGGATACCGTCACTATGCTGACGACGTTCTGGAGTATTTCGTTCAGAAGTCTGTTGCAAACGGCATTGATATCATCCGTATTTTTGACGCTCTCAACGATATAAGAAACCTTAAGACAGCTATTTCTGCTGCAAAAAAAGAGGGGGCTCACGCTCAGGTTGCTATCTCCTATACTCTGGGAGATGTGTTCACTACCGAATACTATGTAAATTATTGCAAGCAGATAGAGGAGGAGGGCGCTGATTCCATCTGTATCAAGGATATGGCTGCTCTGCTTACTCCCTATAGAACTGCTGAGCTTACAAAGGCTATCAAGGCGGCTGTAAAGATACCTGTTCAGCTCCACACACACTATACATCCGGTCTTGCTTCAATGTGTCTGTTAAAGGGCATTGAAAACGGCGCTGACATGATCGACACTGCAATGTCCCCGCTGGCTCTGGGAACGTCCCACGCTCCTACAGAGTCCATGGTGGCAGCTCTGCAGGGTACAGAGTATGACACCGGTCTTGATCTTGTCCTACTTAACGAGATCAGGGACTACTTCATGAAGCTCCGTAAAAAGTACATCGACAACGGACAGCTTGACCCCAAGATGCTTGCTGTTGACGCTAATGCGCTTATCTATCAGGTACCGGGCGGAATGCTCTCAAACCTGCTTTCACAGCTTAAGCAGGCAGGAAGAGAGGATCAGCTCACCGATGTTCTTAAGGAAGTGCCTAACGTTCGTAAGGACTCCGGATATCCGCCTCTTGTTACTCCTACCTCCCAGATCGTTGGTACACAGGCTGTGTTCAACGTAATTTCCGGCGAGAGATACAAGACCGTTACAAAGGAGTTCAAGGCTCTTGTAAAGGGAGAGTACGGAAAAACACCGTCAGAGATCTCCCCTGAGTTCAGAAAGAAGATACTTAAGGACGAGGAGCCTATCACCTGCCGTCCTGCTGATCTTCTCCAGCCGGAGCTTGACAAGCTCAAGGAGGAGGCTGCTGAGTGGACAGAGCAGGAGGAGGACGTACTCAGCTACGCAATGTTCCCGCAGGTTGCTCCCAAGTTCTTTGCTAAGAGACGGGACGCAAAATACGGCATTGACAGTGCTCATGCAGATGCCGAAAACAAGGTACACCCCGTATAAAAACAAAAAATTAAAATTGCCACGAATTTTGTAAGATAGCATTATAAAAGCAAAAAGAGCCGTTTATCGGCTCTTTTTTATTATAACAGCCATGTATAGTCCTGTCTGCAGTCAAGAATATAGTCAATATATACCTTATCGTCTCTTATCTGAAAAATCAACAGATATCTTTTGGAAACTATTTTCTTCCGATATTTATTTTTAGGGATCTCATCCTGAATGACCCATGGATATCTTTCGGGCATAAATGATAATGTCTTTATCTCGTCGATGATCTCCTTGTGGAGACGTTTGGCGGCATCGGGACTTACTCTTGCCAAAAATCTGACATGATTACGAAGCTCTGATGCTGCTCTGTCGGAAACTATAACATGATATTCTTTATGCTCCATTGCCTGCCTCCGTTATAATGTCACTGAGCATTTTGTCAAGCTCGTCAACGGTGTATCCGCTTTTTCCTGCTAGTCTGTCTTCTTCTGCGGCGATCAGTTCTTCACGGAGTTTTAACATTTTTTCACGTCGGGAAAAGGCTTCAATATCCATGACTACAAGGTCTCCCTCACCGTTTTTGGTAAGATAGACCGGTTCACCTGTGGATTTGCAATAATTAGAAATATCGTTATAATTGTTCCGTATTGCGGCTGAGGGTCTTATAGTCATAAAATTTATCTCCTCCGATATTAAAATTATATACTTATTTAATGCTTTTATAGATATAATTATACTATATATTCGATGCAAAGTCAACAGCATTTTTCTTTTTTTGTAACCGCATTGTAATATTTCTTCTGTAACTGTAACCGTATTGTAATACACTTTTTGGCTTAAATGCTTGATTTCATTGCCATAAAATAGTATAATGTTATGGAAATAATATCATACTCCATATATATTCGGGGGAATCATTTCATGACGTTCAGAAGAATATTTGCGGCACTAATTGCAGCGGCTTTGATGATTTTGCTTTCATCCTGCGGTAAAAATAAGGATGAAGCTGCACCTGAGGATAATAACGGAAAGAAGATCGTAAAGCTTTATGGCTGGAATCTTAGTAAAGACTTAAAAGAACAGATATCTATATTCAACAGACGCAGCACTGAACATAACATAGTTATTACTGACTATCTTATAGCGCACCCGTCAGATCCGCTTATTCAGCTTAACATAGACATTGTATCAGGAAATCTTCCGGATATCCTTGTTATTCAAACCGGCATGAATCTGCCTGTTGACAGCTATATTTCAAAAGGTTTGTTTGCAGACATCTATGATTATATTGATAATGACCCGGATGTGGACAGGTCAGATTTTGCTGAAAGCGTCTTTAGAGCCTATGAGGTGGATGGAAAACTTTATGAAGCAGCTCCAACGTTTAATATTTATACGCTTACAGCTAAGACTTCACTCGCAGGAGAAAAACAGGGCTGGACTATGGATGAGTTTATTGATTTTGTGGATTCTCATCCGGATAAAAGAATTTTCAGAGAATATCAGTCAAAGGATTCTGTCCTTGGGAGATTTATACGCTATGGATACAATGAGTATATAGACAGAGATACCGGTGAATGTCATTTTGACAGTGATGAGTTTATCAGACTGCTTGAATTCTGTGATCGTTTTCCTAAAGAGGTCGATCATAGTTATTTGGATGATCCTGATTGGGTGACAAAAGATGACTTTGATCTTTTAAATGGGAATATTATTTTTGAAGATCAGTTTATTTACAGGTTTGATAACATACGTATGTTTGAACATGGATATTTCGGTGAGCCTGTAACATTCAAAGGTTATCCCGGAACAGGAGGCAATGGTTCTGTGATATATACAGACTGTCTGTTTTCTGTTTCATCAAAGTCCGACAATGCCGATGGTGCCTGGGAATTTATAAAGTATTTGTTATCAGAAGAATATCAGGATCAATATTCAACATCCAATGCTTATGATTTTCCCGTAAGACTTTCATCACTGGAAAAGCAGGCTGAGGCTTGCAAAGAAAGACCCTATCGCAATGTCGGAAACGGAGAAAAGGAATATAATGACAAAGTTGTTTATATAGGTACAAATGAGATAATCATCGGCGAAAATACAGATGAGGACAACAGACGTATATTTGATCTGATAAATTCATCAGAAAGCGCATATGGTAATAATTACTATATTACAAATATTGTTATCAATGAAGCTGCCGCATATTTTGAAGGGCAAAAATCTGCCAAGGAAGTATCGGAAATCATTCAGAATCGGGTATCTAACTATATTGCTGAGAATAGGTGAAGAAAATTTTACCAAATTGAAAAAATAGACGGACAAACCGGCTTTTTTACCCTAAAACACTTGATTTCTTTGGCGGAAAGTGGTATAATGAAATGTAAGTATTTTTTATGATGGTGAAAGGATTTTTCTCATGATAAGAAGCATGACAGGCTATGGAAGAAGCCAGCAGACCATTGACGGCCGCGAGATCCTTGTTGAAATAAGATCAGTCAATCACAGGTATTTTGAGTTTTCGGCAAGAGTACCCAGAGCGTATGGATATCTGGAGGAGAAGCTGAAGTCCTTTTTGCAGGGAAAGGTGTCCCGCGGAAAGGTGGAGGTGGGTGTCTCCATTTTCAATATCGAGGGCAAGGACGCTTCTATCGAGGTGAACCGCTCCATTGCACAGGGATACGTGGACGCTCTCAGAAGCGCAAATGAAACTCTGGGCCTGGAGGACGACCTTAAGCTGTCCAACCTTATAAGGCTTCCCGATATTTTCAACGTTATAAAAAATACCGAGGACGAGGAAGTTATCTGGAATGACGTGAAGATCGCCGCTGAAGAGGCTCTGAACAGCTTCGTTGCAATGCGTGAGGCTGAGGGACGCAAAATGCGGGAGGATATAGAGTCCCGTCTGGAAAGCATCGGCAGAATGGTGAGCAGGGTGGAGGAGCGTTCTCCAATGGTGACAGAGGCTTACCGTCAGAGGCTCTATAACAAGCTGTGCGAAGTTTTGAATGACAAGAAGATAGACGAGCAGAGGATACTTACAGAGGCGGCTATTTTTTCAGAGAAGACCGCCGTGGATGAGGAGACCGTACGTCTGAAAAGTCATATACATCAGTTTAATGAGCTGCTTGAAAGCGGTGAGGCTGTGGGAAGAAAGCTGGACTTCCTTATCCAGGAGTTCAACCGTGAGAGCAACACCATAGGCTCAAAGGCACAGGATGTTGAAATAATAAAGATAGTCGTTGAGCTTAAGTCTGAAATAGAAAAAATAAGAGAACAGATACAGAATATAGAATGATCGGGGTGGGGTATGAAGCTTATTAACATCGGTTTCGGAAACATGATAAGTGCGGGACGGCTCATTACCATAGTCAGCCCCGAGTCGGCTCCCATAAAACGCATTATTCAGGATGCAAAGGAGAAGGGCTCGCTGATAGACGCTACCTACGGACGGCGTACAAGAGCGGTCATAATCATGGACAGCGGTCATGTGATCTTATCGGCAGTCCAGCCGGAGACCGTGGCAGGCAGACTGAATGACGAGGAGGAAGCTGAAGATGAGTAAGGGTATGCTGATCGTTGTGTCTGGACCGTCGGGCTGCGGAAAGGGTACTATACTTGCCGAGATACTGAAGGACGACAAATTTTTCTACTCCATCTCTGCAACTACAAGAGCCCCAAGACCGGGAGAGGTGGACGGAGTAAATTATTTCTTCCTTTCAAAGGATAAGTTTGAAGACCTGATAAAAGAGGACGGAATGCTTGAATATGCTTCCTACTGTGAAAATTATTACGGTACCCCAAGAAAACCTGTAGAGGATATGAGGGAAAAGGGAAAGCACGTCATCCTTGAGATCGAAGTTCAGGGGGCTATGAAGATAAAGGAAAAATGTCCCGATGCGGTGTTCCTGTTCATTCTGCCGCCGTCCCTGAAGGAGCTTCACAGGAGACTCAACAAGCGTGGCACCGAGGCAGAGGACGTAATTGAAAAGCGTCTTAATGAGGCGGCAGGAGAGATAGGTCAGGCGTATAAATACGACTACGCTGTGATAAACGGTGACCTTGATGCTGCAGTACAGGATGTAAGATCAATCATACGGGCAGAAGAACTGAAAACCGAAAATTCTAAAAATAATATTGATGAGGTGTTGGAAAATGCTTAGACCTTCCATTAATCAGATCGCAAAGAAAAATGAGAGCTACTATTCAGTTGTACTTGCTGTTGCAAAGAGAGCAAGAGAGATCGCAGACGACCTTTACACAAGCGGGCAGACATTGGAGGAAAAGCCTGTCAAGACTGCTGTTGAGGAGTTTGCAGGAGGTAAGTATTCCTTTATTGAGGAACAGATATCAGATATCAGGGAATAATTATACGAGGTGAGAGGCTTGCTCACAGTCAGACATCTGGCAGCTGTTGCTGTCAGTTCCACGGATTTTGGCTATGACAGACGGTATAAATATATTGTACCCGTCCATCTTGACGATCAGGTGGTTGTGGGAAAAAGAGTTCTTGTCCCTTTTGGAAAGGGCAACAGGAAACGCATTGCCGTTGTTATCCGTATAGATGACGCTGCAGAAGAGGATCTGAGCAAGTTCAAGCCCATAAATTCGGTCATTGACAGTGAGCCTGTCCTTAATGATGAAATGCTGGAGCTTATGATGTGGCTCAGAAACACTACTCTGTGCACATATTTTGAAGCCTTCAAGACGCTTATTCCCGTCGGTCTAAGCGTTAATTTTACAAGCAGGTATTATCTTGCAGAGGACAGCGGTCTGTCAGAAGCGGAGCTTTCAGATAAGGCTATGAAGCTGCTTGATGCGGTCAGGGCTGATATTTCAGCCGCAGATAATGCTGACAGAAAGCTTGTTTCAGAGCTTTTGAAGGCAGGGTTTCTCATAGAGGAGGACGTCCTTAAAAGACGCACCAATGATAAAACTGTCAAAATGCTGAGGCTTACAGAGGAATTTTCAAGCGGCGAGACAGATATCGGGCTGTCACCCAAGCAGAAAACGGTTGCAGAGCTTCTTGCAGAAAACGGTGCAGCGTCAAAAAAAGAAGTATGCGAAATATGCGGAGTGACTTCTGCTGTCATAGATAATCTTCTGAAAAAAGGCGTCATCGAGGTCTACGACTATGAGGTCATAGAGACTCCCGATGCAGAGGCGGATAAAAGTACAGAGGACATCATCCTGTCAGAGCAGCAGCAGCAGGTCTATGACAAGGCTGCTGCGCTTATAGATAAAAGGGAGCCAAGCGTTTCACTGCTTTACGGTGTTACCGGCAGCGGAAAAACTCCTGTGTTTGTAAAGCTTATCGAGCATACTCTTGAGCTTGGCAGAAATGTTATAATGCTTATCCCCGAGATATCCCTTACTCCGCAGATCGTGGATAGATTTCAGTCCCTGTTCGGAGATAAGGTAGCTATAATGCACAGCAGTCTCCCGCTTACCCAAAGGCTTAATGAGTACAAGCGTGTCAGGAGCGGTCAGGCAAATATCGTTGTGGGTACCAGAAGCGCGATATTTGCCCCTCTTGAAAATATAGGACTTATCATTATTGACGAGGAGGGGGAGCGGACTTACAAGTCTGAGTCCTCCCCAAGATACAACGCAAAGGAGATCGCCAAGAAAAGGTGTATTACTCACGGAGCGGCAGTCCTTATGGCATCGGCGACACCATCCATAGAGAGCTTTTATTACGCCAGAACGGGAGTGTACAATCTGTTTGAGATGACAAAGCGGTATTCAAGCGATGCGCTTCCTGCGGTGGAGATCGTTGATCTTGCCACAGAGGGCTTTTACGGCAGCTCAGCCATCTTCTCCGAAAGACTGGTGGAGGAGATAAACTATAATCTTGAAAAAAAAGAGCAGACTATCCTTCTTCTTAACAGGAGGGGTTATCATACATACATAAGCTGTTCGGACTGTCGTCAGCCGGCGGTCTGTCCAAACTGCAGCATTCCGCTTACATATCATAAGACCAACAACAGGCTTATCTGCCACTATTGCGGATACAGCTCTGAAATGACAAAAGTGTGCAGACACTGCGGCTCTGACCATATCAAGCTGACAGGAATAGGCACTCAGAAGGTTGAGGACGATGTAGCAGCGTTGTTTCCTAATGCAAGGATACTGCGTATGGACGCTGACACAACATACTCCCGCTATGCGTATGAGAAAAGCTTTCACGCATTTGAACGTGGAGAATATGACATCATGCTGGGCACTCAGATGATAGCAAAGGGACTGGATTTCCCAAATGTTACTCTGGTGGGAGTGGTCTCTGTTGACAAAAGCCTGTTTGCAGGGGATTTCAGAAGCTATGAGAGGACATTTTCACTGGTCACTCAGGTAGTGGGACGCTGCGGCAGGGGCGATAAGCAGGGACGGGCTGTCATCCAGACCTATGTTCCGGAGCATTATGTGCTGAATCTGGCGGCAGCTCAGGACTACAAGGGCTTTTACAAACAGGAGATAGAAGCAAGAAAAGCGCTTCAGTACCCTCCGTTCTGTGACACCTGTACAATTGAGTTTGCCTCACCTGTGGACATGGGTGCAAATAATGCGTCTCAGGCTTTTCTCGGTCTTATAAAGGAGAGCATTTCTGCAGGAAAAATAAATGTCCCAATAAAAGTTCTTGGACCTTCAAAATGTACATATGAGAAGATCAATGGAAAATACAGGTACAGAATGATAATAAAATGTAAAAATAATCAGATGTTCCGTGAATATATCGGAGGGATCTACAAAAGCTCTTTTAAGCTGAAGGAGCTTGCAGGTGTGCAGGTCTTTCTGGACATAAACGGAGATATCAGTCTTTAATTATATAAAAAGGGTGTGAAGATTTTGGCTCTCAGGAATATTGTTGTGAAAACTGATGACATACTGAGAAAGAAATGCAAGACGGTGGAGGTATTTGACGAAAAGCTGGGTATACTTCTTGATGATATGGCTGAGACCATGTATAAGTCAAACGGTGTGGGTCTTGCTGCTCCGCAGGTTGGCATTTTAAGACGAGCTGTTGTGGTGGATGCAGGTGAGGGTCTTATGGAGCTTATCAATCCTGAGATCATAAAAAGCAAGGGTACTCAGAGGGATGTTGAAGGGTGTCTTTCCTGTCCGGATGACTGGGGATATGTTGTACGTCCCATGGAGATCGTTGTAAAGGCTCAGGACAGAAACGGAAAGCATCTTCAGTTCAAGCTGAAGGAATTTGCAGCAAGGGCTGTCTGCCACGAGGTCGACCATCTTGAGGGCAAGCTGTTTATTGACATTGCCGATGAAATGGTAGACCCTGATGAGGTTGAAAAGGAAAGAGAAAAGAACGGCAGCAGAAAAGTAAAAAGGAAAAAGAAGAAGTAACTGCTTGAAAGGACTATTTTGAATGAATATTGTTTTTATGGGGACTCCGGATTTTGCGGTACCCTGTCTTGACGCTCTTATAAAAAGCGGAGAAAATGTCATGGCAGTATTTACCCAGCCGGATAAGCCGAAGGGCAGGGGATATAAGCTCACCCCGCCTCCTGTAAAGGAGCTTGCTTTGCAGTATGACATTCCGGTATACCAGCCGGTGAGCCTGAAAAAAGGCGAGGATGCGGAGTCTGCTGTCAGTACGCTGAAAGAGCTTGCTCCCGAGCTTATCATAGTGGTGGCTTACGGAAAGATACTTCCGAAGGTGATACTGGATATCCCAAGGTACTGCATAAACGTCCATGCGTCTCTGCTTCCCAAATACAGAGGGGCAGGTCCTATACAGTGGAGCGTCCTGAACGGCGAAAAGGAGACGGGAGTCACCACCATGCTTATGGAGGAGGGTCTGGACACGGGAGATATGCTTCTGAGCGAGTCTACTCCCATCGGTGAGAACGAGACCGCCTCAGAGCTGCACGACAGGCTTTCGGAGCTTGGTGCAGGGGTACTTCTTAAAACTCTGGAGGCTGTAAAAAACGGAACTCTTGCACAGACAAAGCAGGACGACAGTCTTTCCTGCTACGCTCCCATGCTTACCAAGGATATGTGTCCCATTGATTTTTCCAAGACGGCACAGGAGGTCCATAACCATATAAGAGGTCTTTCAGCGTTCCCGTGCGCGGTGACCACACTTGACGGCAAACGTCTTAAGGTGTACAGGTCGGAGCTTGTCAAAGGGGGCGGTGCGAACAAGGAGTGCGGTACGGTCGTGAACGCCAAAGACTTTACAGTTGCCTGCGGGGACGGTAACTGCGTCCGCTTCACGGAAATACAAGCGGAGGGCAGCAAGAGGATGAATACTGCAGATTACCTGAGAGGAAAACCCATTCAAGAGGGTATAATATTAAAATAAACTAAACAGGGGGAAACATTATGTATTATTATCTGCTCATACCGGCAATAATTTTTGCATTATATGCTCAGTTAAAAGTCAAACTGACATTCAGCAAATACAGCGATATAAACAATCAGCATGGCTATACAGCCAAGGAAGTGGCAAGACGCATACTTGACGACAATGGGCTGTATAATGTAAGTATTGAGTATATAGCCGGTGAGCTTACAGACCACTATGACCCAACCACAAATGTCATAAGGCTATCAGAGTCGGTCTATAACAGCACCTCGGTGGCAGCCATAGGAGTTGCTGCTCATGAGGTGGGACACGCTATCCAGCACGCTCAGGGATATACTCCCATAAAAATACGTCAGGCGATAATCCCTGTGACTCAGATAGGCTCAAGGCTTGCTGTTCCGCTTGTTTTGCTGGGAATTGTCATCAGTGCTTTTGACTGGCTGATTCCTGTGGGTATACTTCTTTATACAGGAGTAGTCCTTTTTCAGGCGGTAACACTTCCTGTTGAGTTCAATGCAAGCGGCAGAGCCCTCAGGACTCTTGACGATAACCTTATCCTGTACAAGGACGAGGTAAAGCAGGCAAGAAAGGTTCTCAGCGCAGCGGCAATGACATACGTTGCTGCCATGTTCTCCGCACTTATGAGCCTGCTCAGACTAATAGCTATTGCAAACGGAGGCAGGAGAAGAAGATGACAGAATCGTCCTCCCGCTTTGTTGTGATGAAGCTTCTTGACAAAATGGATAAGCAGGCGTATTCAAATATCGCACTGGACTCCGCACTCAAAGACAGCGGACTTTCCGAGCGGGACAAGGCTTTTGCTTCCAGACTTTTTTACGGAGTGCTTGAAAGGAAGCTGACACTGGAGCATATCATTTCAGAGTACAGCAGCAAGCCTCTGAACAAGCTGGACGGTTCCGTGGCAAATGTACTGAAAATGGGTGTGTATCAGCTTCTGTATATGGATTCCGTCCCTGACAGCGCAGCGGTAAATGAGTCCGTGGCTCTTACAAGGCAGGCGGGCAAAACAAGCGCCTCTGGATTTGTAAATGCAGTCCTGAGAAGCTTTATCCGTGACGGGAAGCAGATAAGATATCCGGATGACAGCTATGATAGAATGAGCATAGAGTATTCCTGCAATAAGGACATAGTAAAAATGCTTTGTGAGGACTATTCCCGTGACGAGGCAGAGGATCTGCTGAAAGGATCTCTCATGCCCCACAGGCCATATATCAGGGTAAATACTCTCAAAACCGATACAGACACTCTTATAAACAGATTGAATGAACAGGGTGTCAGCGCTGAAAGGTGCATAGAAGCAGAGGACTGCATTTTAGCGGAAAGTCTCGGCAGTGTTGAGGGTTCAGAGCTTTTTAAGGCTGGTATGTTCCATGTTCAGGATCTGTCCTCTCAGCTTTGCTGTAAGGCTCTTGACCCGAAGCCGGGAGAGACGGTGATAGACATATGCGCCGCTCCGGGAGGAAAGACCTTTACTATAGCAGAGATGATGGGTGACAGCGGAAGGATCATTGCCTGCGACCTCCACGAAAAAAGGGTAGGGCTCATAAAAAAGGGCGCCGAAAGGCTTGGCATCGGGAGTATTGAGGCTATAAAGAATGATGCTAAGATATGGAATGACAGTCTTCCGAAGGCAGACAGGATATTGTGTGATGTCCCATGCTCGGGGCTTGGAGTTATCCGCTCAAAGCCGGAGCTTAAATATACAAGACCGGAAGATATAAAACGGCTTCCGGAGATACAATATGAGATACTTTGCTCTGCTGCAGGGTATCTGAAAGAGGGCGGGGAGCTTGTTTACTCCACCTGTACTCTTAACAGAAAGGAAAATGACGGGATAGTTGACAGATTTCTCAGGGAAAATGACGGCTTTGAAGCGGCAGAGGTAATGTCTGAATATGGAAATAAGGGACACAAGATCACGATCTTCCCGGGACGGTTTGGCTGTGAGGGCTTTTTTATAAGTAAGGTCAGAAAGGTTGGCAGATAGCTTGGAAAAGGATAAAAAGGATATTTTATCCTACAGTCTGGAGGAGCTTGCAGCTGAGATAGAACAGCTTGGAGAAAAAAGCTTTCGGGCGAAGCAGATATATGAGTGGCTCCATACAAAAAAAGTTCACAGTTTCGACCAAATGAGTAATATTTCATCGGCATTGCGTACAAGACTTGATGAAATTTATTGTATAAATAGTATAAAAATTGTCAGAAAGCTTGAATCTACTATAGATAATACGGTAAAATATCTTTATGGGCTGTCTGACGGCAATCATATTGAGTCTGTACTGATGGAGTACAAGCATGGAAACAGTCTTTGTATCTCCACACAGGTGGGCTGTAAAATGGGGTGCAGGTTCTGCGCTTCCACTATTGCCGGATATAAACGTGACCTTCTGCCTTCGGAAATGCTTCTGCAGGTCTATATGGCGGAGGAGGACAGCGGCAGACATATTGACAGTATCGTACTTATGGGGATAGGAGAGCCGCTGGACAATTTTGACAATGTAGTAAAATTCTTGCAGATACTTTCCTTTGAGACCGGAAAGAATCTGAGTCTGAGACACGTTTCACTTTCGACCTGCGGACTTATCCCGAAAATATATGAGCTGGCGGAGTACCGTTTCGGACTTACCCTTTCGGTGTCACTCCACGCCTGCAATGACAGGAAACGAAGTGAGATCATGCCTGTCAATGACAGGTATCATATTGACGAGCTTATGAGAGCCTGCAGAGATTATATCGAAAAAACAGGCAGACGGATATCCTTTGAGTACGCAGTTATCAAGGGAGTAAATGACACAAGATCGGACGCGGATGGACTGATAAGGCTTTTGAAGGGCATGAACTGCCATCTGAACCTTATTCCGGTCAACGAGATAAAGGAACGTGAGTACAAGGCTGACAGAGAAGCTCTCCGTGCTTTTGCCGCCGCCCTGGAAAAGGGAGGACTCAATGTAACGGTGAGGAGGACGCTTGGAGCGGACATAGACGCAGCCTGCGGTCAGTTAAGACGAGAGTATGAATTCTAGTCGGAAGGAGTTGAAGCGTATGAAGGTCTTTTCTGAGACAAATATAGGGCTTTCAAGAACAGAAAATCAGGATAGAGTTCGTACCGCTTTGATAAGAGACGACATAGGATTTGTTGTTATATGCGACGGAATGGGCGGACAGAATGCCGGAAGCGAGGCAAGCGAAAGAGCGGTCAATATCGTCTATGACAGGATAACGAAGGTCTTTCGCCCGGATTATGACAGAAATTCCATCAGAAATCTTCTTATATCTTCGGTCACAACGGCAAATTCGGTGATATATGACATGGCAATGTCAAGCGCTGAAATGAACGGTATGGGTACTACCTGTGTGGCGGCTCTGGTATATGGAGATATGCTTTACGGAGTGAATGTGGGAGATTCAAGGCTGTATGTGATAAGTCATGAGATACGTCAGGTCTCAAAGGATCATACGGTGGTCATGAGGATGTATGAAAACGGCGAGATCACAAAGGAGCAGCTTAAAAATCACCCTCAGAGGAATTACATTACAAGAGCTGTGGGAGTTTCTCCAAGAGTTGCTCCTGATTACTTCGAGGCAGAGCTTAACGAAAACGCTATGATCCTGCTTTGTACAGACGGACTGTCAAATTATTGCGATGAATCTGACATTTTTCAGATAGCTAAGAGATACAATTCAGAAGAGGTCCCGGGTATGCTGATAAAAAAGGCTCTGGACAATGGCGGAGGAGATAATATAACCGCCGCAGTGATGCTGGTGGAGAAAAAAGAAGAGGGAGAGTAAATTTTTCCCGGCTTTCCTTGCTCAAAGCATAATAATGATAATATTGTGTATCTACAGGAGTGAATTTGATGGATAAAAACATTGGAAAAAAGCTTGACGGCAGATATGAGATAACCGAGCTTATCGGTATCGGAGGAATGGCGGACGTCTATAAGGCAACTGACATTATGGAGGACAGGGTAGTTGCTGTCAAGATACTGAAAAATGAGTTTGCGGATAATGAGGATTTTGTCAGACGCTTCCGCAATGAATCCAAGGCGATCGCTGTTCTTTCTCACCCGAATATCGTTAAAATATTTGATGTGGGATTTACCGACAGGATACAGTTCATCGTCATGGAGTATATTGACGGTATTACTCTCAAGGAATTCATGGAGCAGCAGGGTGTCCTTAAATGGAAGGACAGCATACATTTCATTATCCAGATACTACGCGCTCTGCAGCATGCTCACGACAGGGGAATAGTTCACCGTGACATCAAGCCTCAGAATATCATGCTGTTTCCTGACGGCACCATAAAGGTCATGGACTTCGGTATAGCCCGTTTTGCCCGTGAGGAGGGCAAGACCATTTCGGACAAGGCAATAGGCAGCGTCCATTATATCAGTCCCGAGCAGGCAAGGGGAGATGTGACCGACGAAAAGAGCGACATCTATTCCGTTGGCGTTATGATGTACGAGATGCTTACAGGAGTAAAGCCCTTTGACGGAGATAATCCTGTGTCGGTGGCTCTTATGCATATGCAGAACGATGCAAGACCCCTTCGTGATGTGAACGATTCAGTTCCCGAGGGTCTTGAGGAGATCGTTATGAGGGCTATGCAGAAGGAGTCATCAAAGAGATATCAGTCTGCGTCTGAGATGATAAAGGATATTGAGGAGTTCAAGAAAAATCCGAGCATAGTGTTTGAATATAAATATTTATCGGAAAAAACTCAGTATTTCAACAGACCTGCCGTACAAAAGGCAGTTAATGAATATGAACAAAAATCAAATCAGATTCAGGTAGCAGACAGAGGTGATGTGAGAAAAATGAAGAACAAAACAAAAGTTGCAGATGAGCTTGACGATTACGATGTCTATGACAACTACGGTGAGGACGATCAGCCTTCCAAGTCTTCATATTTTATAGTAGTTCTCACAGCTATTGCTGCTGGAATTATAATCATAGTTGTAGCTTTTATTGCTATAATGATCGTAAGGACTATTACAGACCCTCCTGCAGAAATAGGAAAGATTCCTGATCTGTACAATCTCAGCTATCAGGAGGTCAAAACTGCTTATGCGGGACAGTTTGAGGTAATTGCCGAAACACAGGAATATTCTTCCGATTCACCGGAAGGAGCTATCATCGGTCAGAGCCCGTCTGCAGGAAGCGAATATCTTGTAGGAAAGACTACTGTCAAGGTAACGGTCAGCAAGGGACCAAGAATGGTCACTATCCCTAATGTGTATGATTGGGATGCAGATACTGCACAGAATATGCTTAAGGAAAACTTCAATGTTATTATCAACAGTGTCTTTGATGAAAATATTATAAAGGGAAATGTCATTGTGACAGACCCGCCCAGAAACGAAAAGAGAGCCTATGGCTCGACAATAAATATGTATGTCAGCCGCGGACCCGAGGAGCAGGATATAACCGTTCCAAATGTTGTAGGACGCAAGCTTGAGGAAGCAGAGCTTCTGCTTGGAAATAAGTTTACCATCCAGACTATGACCGCAGACTCTCTTGAAGAGGAGGGCACCGTTATTGAACAGAGCCTTAAACCAATAGGAGATGACGGTCAGCCCAATATTGTCAAGATCAATTCGACTATCATCCTCACATTAAGCACAGGCATAATGCCGGAAGGTGAGGAGACCATCACATTCACCGTTCCCAGCGGTCTCAGAGGAGCGGCAGAGTTCAACTGCTATGTGAACGGACAGATCGTCGGTACGGAAACTATTGACAATCTTGCATATGCCTCCACTGTTTCAATAACAGTAAAGGGTACGGAGATGCGAAAGGTCATCCTTGAGGCTGTGAATAAGGATAAACGGACAAGTGAGACTATCGGTGAGTATTCAGTTGACTTTGTGGAGCATAATGTTACCGAGGCGCTTTTCGATAAGAATGCGTTCAAGGGCTTGTTCTCTGAAGAAGAGGAAGAGGTAACGACGACTCAGGAGCCTTTTGTACCAAGAGACCCTGATGTTTCCATAAGCTATAATGAAGATGACGATATCTTTAACTATGACGATCTTTGGAATGATGTGTTCGGATATTGATGGGTACTGAAGGAATACTTTTAAAAGCTGTAGGGGGTCTCTATTATGCAGAGACTCCCTCGGGCATTTATGAATGTAAAGCAAGGGGTATCTTCCGCAAGCAGGATATTTCTCCATGCGCAGGGGACAGAGTTGTTCTGTCCGATATTTCAGGAGAAACTGCTGTTGTGGATAAGATACTTCCCAGAAAAAACAGTCTTATAAGACCGCCCCTTGCTAATCTGGACTATATAGTTTTTGTTATATCCACCTGTGAGCCGTCTCCCAACCTTACACTCCTGGACAAGTTCCTTGCCATTGCTGAGTTCAAGGGGATAGGCAGCATTATTGCTGTAACAAAGCTTGACCTGCAGAAGGACGCGTCCCTGCGGGATATTTACAAAAATTCAGGGGCGGAATTTCTGGAGATAGATTATGAGAATCCCGCATCTTATATGAAGCTGTATGATATGCTCTCAGGAAAGGTGTCTGCATTTACAGGAAATACAGGAGTGGGGAAGTCTACCCTGCTTAATCATATCGACGAAAGCCTTGAAATAAAGACCGGAGAGATAAGCAAAAAGCTTGGCAGAGGACGTCACACCACAAGGAATGTGGAGCTTTATAAGCTTGCAAACGGAGGATATATTGCCGACACTCCGGGGTTTTCTACATTTGAGACCCGTAAGTACGATATAATCATGAAGGAACAGCTTGCGGACTGCTTTCCCGAGTTCAGAGAGTATAATGGGGAGTGTCGTTTTCCCGACTGCGCTCACATCAAGGAGAAGGGCTGCGCTGTCCTTGAAGCTGTGGAAAGCGGGGATATTCCAAGATCCCGTCACATTAGCTATACAGAGATGTATGAGGAGTCCAGACAGATAAAGGAATGGGAACTGAAGGACAGGAAGTGATTTTTATGAGACCCTGCTGGATCTTCGCGGGAGCACCCGATGATAATTTTACAGTCAAACCTCCCGACGATGCCTATATAATAGCCGCAGACAGCGGCTATCTTGCTGTAAAGCGGTCGGGCTTAACACCTGATCTTGTTCTCGGAGACTTTGACAGTCTTGATGAAAAGCCCTGCTGCAGTGAGATCATTACCGCTCCTGCAGAAAAGGACGATACCGATACCATGCTGGCGGTGAAAACAGCTCTTGAAAGAGGGTATACCGATATTTCAATTGTAGGTTCCATCGGCGGTCGTCTTGACCATACCTTTGCAAATATCCAGACTCTGGCGTATATACTAAAAAACGGGGGTTTTGGCAGGCTTATCGGTGAAAAGGACACAGTGGAGCTCCTTGATTCGGGAGGATACAGCTATGACCGGAGAGAGAGTATGTACTTTTCCTTGTTTTCCTACGGAGAAAGTGCGGTCATTACCACGTCCGGGACAAAATATAATGTTGCACAGTATAGACTGGACAACACATTTCCGCTGGGAGTCAGCAATGAAATAACAGAGGATAATTGCCGTATTTCCGTTCATGAAGGGCAGATACTGGTGATTTTTTCAAAAAAATAGCACCGAATTTCTTCCGGTGAATAGTATGTAATACAAACACGTTTTTCAAGGGAGGGTATTACATATGAAGATCGTAGTTATCAAAAGTCCGAAGATACTGGCAAACCTGTTCAGGATAGTTTTCAGGATAAAAAAAGAGCCGGAGGAGTAATATTTCAGATAAGTTTATCATAAGAAAAATGCAGCCTTATATAGACTGCATTTTTTGATCTCATTTTTTGACATATATAAGTTCCAGATCGCCGTTTACATGACCAATTCCAACACCCTGAGTATTCAGCAGAATATCCCTGTGTTTTCCTTTTTCAAGATAGGTAACTGCAAGACTTTTCATAAAGGCATATGCGTTTTCCCATTCGTTTTCCTCGTCGTTATCGCCTATTATACAGAAAATATTGTTTTCATCAAGATAAACATGGTAGCAAGCCCAGTCTTCGTCATTTTCATCGAATCTGTCACAGGCGATAAGCTGCATACCAAAACCGCCGCCGTGTTCATTGTAAAGAGCAAAATAAAACGCAACTGTGCTTTCCGGCATTATGTTTTCCTCAAGCTGACGGTCGACCCATTCAGCAAACTTATCATACATTTTTTTAGCTCCTATAGTTTAAACAAAAAACGTTTCCGTAAGTACCGATACGCTGCTGTCTATGTCATTCAGGTCGATCAGATACATAGTTTTTCCTATCCCGTTGAAGGTAGTGTTGAGTATCTGCGTAATAGGGAAAACCAATACGGTATTTTCAGATTCCGGACCGTTGTAGTCCTTGATATCTTTGAACTTGAATGTGACGTTGATGGTATTTTCCGTAAGTCTGTTTTTTATGTAGAAATCGGAAATAGGTCTCATGTCCTTATCCATACCGGTATTGCTTATGGAATTGCTTATTTTCTCCGGAGTGAGGAAGTAGTAGTTGCCGCGGTCAAGCTGTTTTCTCAGACTGGAGGCAATACACGCACTGAACAGCTTATCCATGTGGAAGAGCATAGCGTACTTGACCTTTCCGCCTGTAAAGAATGTGGTGCCGTTATTCTGCATGAAAAGCTTGCACCATTTCATTACCTTGAAGTATTTTACCATGCCGCGGTCTCCGGTACATTGTTTGAAGTCATTGCTGATGTTTTTAGATGCATCTACTTCATCCAGTGCCATGATAAGCATATTAAGCTGCTTTTTATTGAGATTGTTTGATGAAAGCTTATTAAGCATTTCCAGCGCCTTTTTCATCAGACGGTTTTCCGCTCTGTCCACGCTGAAAACATCGTACTCACAAAAGAATTTTTCCTTATGGGCAAAATTTTTCTTTGCGTGCTCAGAGTATATAGTCTTACCCTTAACGAACATTTCGTTTCCGCGGTATGGGACATATGTCTGCTTAAGACCGCCCTGGATTACATTAAGCACATCATCTGCATACATTCTTACGCATATCTCAAAAAGATTGAGCTGCTCCTTTTTGAAATATCGTTCGTCCACCTTTTTGACCGGTATTTCCTTTATGGCATCAAGCATATACAGGATAAGCATCTTTGATGCTACTACATTATCCTCAAAATCCGCACGTATACGGGGAAGTATCTCGATCTGTGTGCCATCCTTAAGCATAACTATTCCAACATACCTTGTAGGTTTTAACGCTTCACGGCCGTCCGGGAGAGTAATCTTCTGCATAACAGAATATTTCCTCGTGGCAGCGAAGTCGTCGATACGCTCAAAGTTATGCTCGGATATAAGTATTTTGCCGGGTTCGTCGGGACTGCCGCTTTTAACGAAGCAACTGTCCTCGGTTATAACATAGCGGTTTATTTTTTTCATATAAACACCTTAGATCTTAAGATAGGCGTTGATATTGGCAAACGCCGCATTGTTTATCGTATATATCTCATCATTTTCAAGATAAAGCTCTGCATTGGAGCCGAAAACATGAGCGTAATCCACTGCTGTTGAGCGTACAAACTGTTCGTTTGGCGCCTTGTTGGCATCGCCGAGAACAAGTCTGATCTTCTCATAATCGTCGTAGAAATACTCCTGAAGCAGGGGCACTACAGAGTTTTTGAAGATATGCGCCAGAACAGCCAGAGTGGGCCTCTGTCTGAGCTGCATAAAGTAGGCGTGTCCGATGGTGTGGTCACGGCCAAGAAGAATCTCTATTCTCTTGTTGATCTTCAGGATAAGCTGCTTGATGTCTACACCTTCTACCACAACTCCGTCAAGAAGCTCTGCATTAGGCATCATTTCGATAAAGTCGAAACGACGTCTGAGGGCGGAGTCAAGCATCTGGATAGAACGGTCGGCAGTATTCATGGTACCGATTATGTATATATTCTCCGGAACGCCGAAGACCTCCTGCGAATATGCAAGCTTTACGGTAGCAGCTTCCGGCTGACCCACACGCTTACTGGGTTCGATAAGGGTGATCATTTCACCGAAGATCTTGGAAACGTTGCCGCGGTTGATCTCGTCGATGATAAACACATATTTTTCATCGGGATTTTTTGATGCCTCATCACAGAAACGCCGGAAAACGCCCTGGTCTACCCTGTAAACCATTTCCTCTTTACGGGAACGCTCACCGCGCTCGTTCATGACCTGGATAAATACGGGCTTGATACCTTCAACAAATTCCTCGTAGCCAAAGGACTGGTGGAAGGTAGTAAACTCAATCTGTCCGTACAAGGTCTTGAGGGCGTGATACTTTTCAAGAAGCTCGTTATAATCGTCCTTCATAACCTCTCTGACAGGACGGCCATAAATAATTGAGATCGCATAAGCGACCGTATTATAGGTTTTACCTGTTCCGGGAGGACCATACAAAATAATGTTTGCACCCATCGACTTTCACCTCAACAAAAGATATATTTGCATACTCTTATATTTTAATATATTTTCACATAAATTTCAATAGATGTCCCAAATTTTTCGTAGATATTCTACAAGTTATATAAATTTTTAATGAATAAATCGGCACTTTGTATAAAAAGCCTGATATGTCTTGTCTGCATAATAATTTTTCATTTTCGCAGCAGTGATGCTCCATGGGAAACCGGTAAATATACTCCGGCAAAGAGACCTTGCTGCTTTATATCTGCACAAGCTTTTTCTGCATGTGATAACTCCGTAAAAATACCGAAAACCGCAGAGCCGCTTCCGCTCATTGCAGAGTATTCTGCGCCGCAGGAGTAAAAGCTCTCCTTTATTGTCTTTACATCGGGACAGCGGACTGCATCTTCAAAAGCATTTTTCCCCACTGCTTTTACAGAGCTTATGCTGCCGTCGTATCTGCCTGAGTTATCGACCGTACAGAAGCTGCCTGTTAGGTCTATTTCAGCGTATGCTTCCTTTGTGGAGATACCCGCCGCACCTTTTCCTATGGCAATGCAGCATTTTTCAAGAGGGGGAGCGTCTGTCATAAGCTCACCGATGCCGCGGCATATTTTTGTCCCCCCCACAATGCAGAAGGGGACGTCCGCTCCAAGCTGTACGCCTATGCTGCAAAGCGTATCTGCGGTCAGCTTTGTGCCGTAAAGCTCGTTCATTCCCGCAAGGACTGCCGCAGCGTCTGCGCTTCCTCCGCCGAGACCTGCCTGTGAAGGTATCTGCTTGTCAATTTTTATGTTCAGACCGGTGCTTTCTATCCCTGTATGGCGGTAAAAATGCTCTGCTGCTTTATAAGCGATATTGTTCATGCCAAGTGGAATGGCGCTGTCATTACAGTCCACGGTGATCTTTCCGCTGCCGTCCGGGGTAAGGGTAACGGTGTCCGCAAGGGAAATGCTCTGCATGATGGTCAGCAGGGTGTGGTATCCGTCCCCGTGCCTGCCTGTGATGTCAAGCATAAGATTTATTTTCGCATATGCTCTAATTGTAATCTTATCCAGATAAAACAGCCCCTTTAGTTCATATACTCGCTGAACGGAGTGAGCTTTACCCCGCCGCTGACGCCGCAGGCATACTGAAATGAGATCATATCTTCATCTGCAAAAATGCTTTCCGGATCTATCAGACTATAGGGTCTGTCAGGAGTTCCTTTTTCCGAAAGCTCTGAAATAAGCGATAACATCTGTTCCGATCTTTCTTTGGCAGACAGTTCATTGAATCCATCTGAATCCATCAGTTCACTGACAGCAGTGTCCACTGCTTCCATATCGTAAAGCTCTTTGTCCGAAAATGACTCGTATACCCATATCTCTACAGTTTCCGAACAATGTGTTATGCCGTTCTCGGTAAAACACGCATAAAAGTGGTAATATCTGTCTTCTGATACGTCTGGATCGGTGTCAATGTCAGTGTTTACGGTAAAACGGCAGTTGTATACAGAGTCGCCTTTTATGGTGTCACCGTATTTTTCAAAATCAGCCTCGTCAAACAGCTCACTAACGATCTCGCCGGTATCTGCGTCAACAAGTCCGACTTTTTCCGGTTCGCAGTCAATGGGTATCTCTGCGTACCAGATGATCTCGGCTTCGTCCGGGTCAGAATGAATTTCGGTATTGCTTGCACGAAGAAAAATATCATACACTGTTTCGCTGTTGTCATCCGGAAGCGAGATCGTTTCTGATTTTTGTGTTTCTGCCGGTCGTTCATTTTCCGGAGCCGTATCCGATCCTGACTCTGTGA
Organism: Oscillospiraceae bacterium; assembly: GCA_022508825.1. Lineage (GTDB taxonomy): Bacteria > Bacillota > Clostridia > Oscillospirales > Ruminococcaceae > RGIG8773. The sequence goes on along the minus strand of JAFLUI010000004.1, from coordinate 2,806 downwards.
CAGCTTCCTCAAGCATAAGAATGTCAGAAACATTTTCATCTGAACGTTCCACGTCATCGATCAGAACTTCGGAATGCCCGCATCCGCTGAGCAAAAGTATTGCTGAAAGCATGGATATAAGTTTTTTCATATTGTATCAGACACCGCCATTTTTATTTTTTAGTTCTTCAACAAAATCTCCCATACGCTCCACAGCTTCCATAAGGTGCTTAAGGGAGTAGGCATATGAAATTCTGATATAGCCTTCTCCGCAGCTGCCGAAGGCGTCTCCGGGGACTACAGCCACATTATGCTTGTAAAGAAGCTGCTCGCAGAACTCCTGACTGGTAAGTCCCGTTGATTTTATTGAGGGGAACACGTAAAACGCACCCTTGGGATCAAAGCAGGTAAGACCTATCTCGTTGAGAGCATTTACAAGCCATCGGCGTCTGATGTTGTACTCGTTCACCATTTTCTCAACCTCGTGGTCACAGGAGGTCATGGCTGTTATAGCAGCATACTGGGACACGGTGGGAGCGCACATCACGGCATACTGGTGTATCTTCAGCATCTGGCGGATGACAGGCTCGGGACCTGCAACGTATCCGAGTCTCCAGCCTGTCATGGCGAATGCCTTGGAAAATCCGTTTACAAGTAAAGTCCGTTCCTGCATACCCTCAAGTTCGGTTATAGAAAAATGCTTTCCCTCATAAGTAAGCTCGGAGTATATCTCGTCTGAAAGGACAATAATGTCAGTGCCCCGCAGAATTTCCGCGATAGGCTCTAAGTCCTCCTTTGTCATGACCGCTCCGGTAGGATTGTTGGGAAAGGGGAGTATAAGCAGCTTGGTTTTGTCGGTGATCCTGCTTTTCAGTGCTTCCGCTGTAAGCTTGAAGCCGTCCTCTGCCTTAGTTTCGATAGAAACAGGGACGCCTCCGGTAAGCTCCACGATAGGAGCATAGCAGACAAAGCATGGCTCGGTTATAAGAACCTCGTCTCCCGGGTTAACAAGAGCCCGTATGCCAAGGTCGATAGCCTCAGAGCCGCCTACTGTGATTACAAGCTCCTTCTGAGGGTCGTACTCCACGCCTATCTTCCGTTTTATATATCCGCAGACGGTCTTTCGCAGCTCGATAAGTCCGGAATTGGCAGTATAGACCGTCCTGCCCTTTTCAAGAGCGGTTATTGCGGAGCGTCTTACCTCCCATGGCGTGTGGAAATCAGGCTCGCCCACACCGAGAGAGATGACTCCCTCCATAGTTGCAGCGATGTCAAAGAATTTTCTTATCCCCGAGGGCTTAAGTCCGCTGCATCGCTTTGAAATTATTTTATCATAGTCCATCATGGAGAAATAAAGCCCCTTTCGTCAGCGTCCTCGCCTTCGATAAAGAATCCCTTTTCCTTGTAGCGTTTAAGAACAAAATGTGTGGCAGTGGAAATTACGCCGTCAATTGTGGAAAGACGCTGGGCAACAAAAAGAGCCACTTCCTTGTAGTTTGTTCCGCTTATGGTAACAGCCAAGTCGAAAGCTCCCGACATAAGGGTCAGGCTTTCCACCTCGTCATACATCATAATGGTTTTGGCGATATCGTCAAAGCCGCAGTCCGCCTTGGGAGTTACCTTTACCTCAATAAATGCGGTAACACTGTCCTTATCCGCCATTTCATCGCTGACAACGGCGGAGTAGCCCTTTATGGCACCGCTGTGCTCCAGCTCCTTGATCTTTTTCTCTACCTCGGCTTCGGAGGTCCCTGTCATTGCCGCCAGTTCCTTATTGGAAAGTCTGGCGTTCTGCTTAAGAAGTTCGATAAGTGTATCCATAAAGCATCCTCCTTGGTAATGCATATACTAAGCTTTAATTATACCCCATAAATTTGAAAATGTCTATACAATTTTTATGAACTGAGGTTTACGTCCCTTAAAATAGCAAAGGTGAGTGAATCCTGCTTCGAGAGCGATCTCCGCGCCTTCTTTGATCCCCTTGCCCAGATCCTCTGTTGTATGGGCGTCAGAGCCGATGGACAGAACCTCGCCTCCCATTTCACGGAACATCTTTACCCAGTAAAGATCGGGAAAGGGCTTTCCGTATGCCTGTCTGAGACCGCTGGTGTTTATTTCGATGCCATTGCCGTTTTGAATGAGTATCTTGAAGCTTTCACGGATGATCTCCTCATATGGGGACATATCCACCTTTATGCCGTTGTCGCCCTCAATGTAGCGGAGGGTGTAGGTAAGGTGCCCCAGAACATCGAACTGACCCCATTTGCAGAGCTTGTATACCTCGGCGTAGTATTTCTCCAGAAGCTCGGGGACACTGTGCTTTGAGAAGTCGATAAAGGCAAAATCGTCGTTGTCCGGAAGTTGGTGCATGGAGCCGATGATGAAGTCCAGACGCTTGTCCTTGACTATCGACTCCGCAAGTCCGAGGTCGTGTGTTGCCTGTCCCAGCTCGATTCCGCAGAGAAAATTTATTTTGCCGTCATATTTTTCTTTGAGTGCAGTGTTTTCCGCCATGGACTTTTCAAAATCCCGTCCGAAATCGTATGTATCGTATCCGTTGGGCTCTGCACCGTAATGCTCGATGGAGAACCATCTGTTTACCTCGCAGTGATCGGTGAGGGCGTAGGCGGCGAGGTCTCTTTCCATAGCTGTCTTTATCATTTCCTCGGGAGAGTTGTGTCCGTCCGGGCTGTTTGTGGAGTGTGTGTGGCAGTCAATAAGATTCATTTTTTACATTCCTTTCGTATCTTCAAAAATTGACCAGTTTACTTTATTATAACACATTTTCAAAAAAATTAACATATATTTTGTAAAAAAAACATACAAA